>NZ_JBHFJH010000047.1:0-175611 GCF_057334655.1 Paenibacillus sp. AGC31 | reverse complement strand
GCCGGCGCGAATGCGGGCAGCGCGAAGGGCTTGCCGCCTCCGCCTGCGGAGCACGCAGTGCAGGCTGAGGCCGTGCCCGGCGGCTACGCCGAGGGCTACCGCGACGGCGTATTCGCCGGCGGGGAGGCGCTGGTGGCGCAGCACATCCCGCCGGATCACATTCTGCCTGCCGTGGCGGCGGCAGATCTGATCGCGGCGGGATTCCGCCAATACGCGCCCAGCCTGGCCCGGCTGTCCAGCCCTCATGAGATGGCTGGACACATCACGGCGGCGCTGGATGCGCAGCGCCCCTTGTCTGTCGTTCGCCTCGGAGATGGCGAACTGCTCACGCTGGCAGCCGATACGGTGCTGCCAGGCCAGGAAGTGCAGGAGCTGGCACCGTTTCTGCCCTATGCAGGGGTGCCATGCTCAACCCCCGACATCCGCGCGATGCTTGCGGAAGCCATACAGGCCGCCGACTGGGTTGGCGTGCCGATCTCGCGGGCGCCGACCTTCCAGGGGCTGTTATTCCCGGTATTACGCCACTTCGGGATCGACTGGTCCCGGCTGAAATTGACCAGTTCCACGATCAATTACAGTCTGCATCAGTCCGGCCTGGTGTTGACCCTGCTGCAAGGACGGCGGGTTCTGCTCATAGGCAGCCAGGCACCAGAGCTTGCGGCACTGCTGCATAGCCGAGGGATTCATGTCACAGGCATCATTGGTTCTGTGGCAGGAGTTATGGATATTCCGAGGGTGATGCAGCAAACCGCAGAACATGCTTTTGATATCGCTTTGGTGGCGGCGGGAATTCCGGCGGTCATTCTGTGTTGGCGAATTGCAGGTGAACTCGGCAAGGTCGCTCTGGATTTTGGACATTTGGCTGACAAACTGGTAACAGGAGAGCTTCAACTCTAGTGGACCGTCCGGAGGCTGGTCATGTGCGTGTTAGCCTCACGGACAAGTGGAAATGGAGGGAGCAACATGAGCACACCCGATCAACAGCGCGGGGAAGGACGTCATGGTCGTTACAACAAGGTTAATGCTCGAAACGTCGTCTGTCGAAAGGGTCATAGTCATCTGAACATCATTCCAAATATCAGCACTCACAGTGACAAGAGCCGCAGTGAAAACAACCGGAATGGCAGCATAAGCAGCGAAAAAAAAGCAAACCGATGTACCACACAGCACGATGTCTCGCGACCTGACATGGCAGTCCTGCATGCAGCAGGTCGTCGCTCAATACGGAAATCCAGACGTAAAGGCAAAGGCAAGCGCACAGCCAAAGGCGCCAGACTCTACAAACAGGGGTATACCAGAGGATACAACGAAGGTGTTCGCCAGGGACAGAGCTCGTTTGGGCTTGTTTTTGAAGGAGTTAGCATCATTATCCCCACGTACAATCAGCGAGACTATGTGCTGAAATGTGTGTCCAGTATCGAAAAGCATACCCCTGCCCCCTTCGAGATCATTGTTGTGGATAATGCCTCCAAGGATGGAACTGCCGAGGCCATGCTCCGCAAAGGCGGCATGGTGAGGGTGGCTGCCCTGGATCAGAATCGGGGGTTTGCCGGAGGTGTCAATCATGGGCTGATGATGGCGAGAGGACGACATATCATCGTGCTGAACAACGATACGCTCGTTACTCCAGGCTGGCTGGATAACATGATGACTTGTCTTGCCAGTGATCCGAAGATTGGTGTGGTGGGTCCGGTGACCAACTATATTGGCGGGGATCAGCAGATTGAGGTTCCGTACCGTGAGGTAGAAGAGATGTGGTCTTTTGCCACCACACATAATCGTCCGGATGCAGACAAACATCGAATAACCGATCGCCTGGTCGGATTCTGCTGGCTGTTCTCACGGGAGCTGCTGGAACGGGTAGGTTATCTGGACGAAGGGTACGCGGTGGGCAATTTCGAAGATGATGACTGGATCATCCGGGTGAAGCTGGCAGGATACCAGCTTGCGGTAGCCGGGGATGCTTTTATCCACCACTTCGGAAGTGTCAGTATGAAAGCATTGGGTGAGCAAGACTTTGCTGTAGTGAATAAGGATAACGAGCAGTTTTATAGCCAAAAGTGGGGAGATCCTCATGCGCTGGTTGCCGAAACCTCTCGCTTGGCTAGAGAACAAACCTCTGGTACCTCATCCGGTCAACAAGAGGATGGTGACACACCCCCAATGGATCCGCGTCAGCGAATCTCAACGCAGGGCAGCCAAGATCCAGCATTACAGTTCAGACACAGTTATGTCTTCTACCCGGAAGGTTCGTTTCTGTCCGATGCCAAAGGAGATGTCTATACTCTAACTGGCGGTCGGCGGCGTAAGCTGAACATCCCTGTACCTCGTGGAATATCTCCTGTTCAGGTTGCCAAACCGGATCTGCTCGCCATTCCTGCCGGAGAAGCACTGATATCAGCGGGGGACGTGCAAGGATGGCCGAGGGAATCACAACAGGTGCATACGACAGCGGTTCATGGTTCTCACAATGGATGGGCAGAAGGAAGTATTGTTGCCGCAGTGGATGCACCCGAGATTCGATATCAGATCAGCGGAGACAAGCGGAGACGATTTGTATCGGTCTATGCAGCAGAACGTTGGGGTGTACATTCCGGGCATATTGTCAGCGTGTCTGCAGATCAACTGAATGCGATGGAAGAAGGCTGGCCCATTATCGCCCCACCTCAGCTCTTAAACCCAGATCTGTAATGTCAGGCAATCTAGTTATGCGAATCAGCAGCATGATGCGGAATGGAAAATGTAGCGGTAGCCTGTGGAATCGCTCTGATTCATTCCGCATCCGAATAATTGAAAGATCAACGAATTCTTTTTACAATATGACCAACGCAGTTATCATCAAGCGTAACTTGGGATCATGATATAGGGATAGGGAGGATGCGGGATGAAGAATTCTATAGTCAGACAAGCCGAACAGATTGCCAGTGATTTTTTGCTGGAAAAAGTAACATGCTCACATCATATCATCGGTAAAGGTTTTGTTAATCAGGTCTGCCTAGTGGAGACGGCAAGTCATAAAGTGGTTGTACGCATGAACGATCCAGATACATATTCTACCTTTGTGAAAGAAAAATGGTGCATCGAACAAGCGGCGAGTGCCAGTATTCCTGGGCCAGAGACATTGTCCGTTGGGGTCAACGCTGAACATGCCTATATGATTCAAACGGTTGTGGAAGGGGATAACGGGTTGGACACGACAGTGCCCACGTCTGTGATTTGGAGGAAACTCGGTGAGTACACACAACGTATGCAATCCATCCCGGTGGCAGGTTTCGGAAGGGAAATGCATGATCCCGTACAAAACCAATTTTACTCTCCTCCTCATGCAGGATCAGATGGCAGTTGGCAAGGATATGTGCAATACAATATCAATAGTCTCACGGAGCAAGATTCATTGATTGAGCTTGGTGTCATTACGATGAAGGAATCACAGCTCGTAAGGCAATGGTTCGAACAATTGAAATTGCAAAAGTTCCGCTTTGGTTTATGCCATGGCGATCTCTCCTTGAAGAATACAATCGTAAGTTCAACGGGTGAGATTACCCTTCTGGACTGGGGGAATGCGGAGGTCACCGTCGTGCCGTATGGCGATATCATTCAACTCATGCAATGCCAGCTACGGGGTGAAGGTCCTGACAAGGAAGAATTGAAAGCGTTTTTAGAAGGATATGGGACAGGCACACAAGAGCAAGAGCGCGAACTGAATCAAGCGAGCCGTGTGTTGTTATTGAAAGCTTTTGATACCCTGAGGTGGGCTATAGATCGAAGTCCGGATCAGATCGAGTTCTACACTGATTTAGCAAAACAAGCTTTTAACCAGGTTAGGAGGGGCCAATAGCGATTCAATCCTGTAAAATAAGCCATCTTTCAAATTTATAATTTAATCTTTCTATTTGGTTATAGGTTTATTCTATTAGCAGATCCATTGACGCAGGTAGGGCACAGGAGTACATTTAGAGCCATAATTCTTATTTAACAGATGGGAATTGAAGGTCTAGGGCGTTCATATTCAATCGCCCAGATCTTGATCTTAAAACTAATCAGGAGGTATGTCGATGTCATCATCAACCAAAAAAGTCGTGCTGTGGAGCAAAACAGGCTGTCATTTCTGCGGGGAAGTGAAAGCATTTCTGAAAGAGCGAAACCAGCCTTTTGAGAACATTGAAGTGCAGGGCAATGACGTGCTGCGTGATGTGCTTGAAGCAAAATATGGTATTCGGCATGTACCCGTCATTGAAGTGGGAGGGGACGGCAAGTTTGAAGCCTTGCTGGAACCTGATCTGGAGAAGCTGGCTGAACTTCTGGCACGAGCGGACGAAGCGGCAGCAGTCTAACGGGAGTTGATATATACCTTTGGAGCAAGCCGTTCCGGCTGCTGCATGATGCAAGATCGCATTTGTACAGCAGCTGGAACGTTCAAAAGCTATGGCTCACTTGGGATGTAAATGGTCATATTTACATCTTCAATGTTCATATAGAAAAAATCTATTAGTCGCGCTGTTGACCCTTTTACGGGGCAGTGATAAGATTTGTGAAATTAAAACAAACCAAACTCATAGGAATAGTTAACTTTTAAGTTATTTTGCATACGTAATCAGTTCAGTTGGCCCTTGATCATTCTTTTGAAGATTCTAATCCAAGGAAGGCGGAGTGCATATGACAGCGAAACGCAGTTTGAAATTTGGAGCCATTATTCATGGGGTTGGAGGAAGCAACACCACATGGAGACACCCGGAGGTTCTGTCGGATGCCAGCGTTAACTTTGGATTCTACAAACGTCAGGCACTGAAAGCGGAGGAAGGCAAGTTTGATCTGGTCTTTATCGCAGACGGTCTGTATATTACCGAGAAATCCATTCCGCATTTCCTGAATCGCTTCGAGCCAATCAGTATCCTCTCCGCTTTGGCTGCCGTTACTTCACGTATTGGACTGGTGGGTACCCTCTCGACATCCTATAGTGATCCGTTCACCGTAGCCAGACAGTTCGGTTCCCTCGATCAGATCAGTGATGGCCGTGCAGGCTGGAACGTCGTGACTTCTCCGCTGGAAGGTACAGCGAAGAACTATAGCAAGAGCAGTCACCCTTCACATCCGGAACGTTATCGCATTGCCGCGGAATATTTACAGGTAACCAAAGGGTTGTGGGACTCTTGGGAAGATGATGCCTTTGTAAGAGACAAAGAGAGCGGTGTATTCTTCGACCCATCCAAACTGCACACGCTTAATCATGAAGGAGAATTCTTCTCCGTACAGGGGCCGCTCAACATTGCCCGTTCACGGCAAGGACAGCCGGTGATTTTCCAGGCAGGTTCATCGGAAGATGGCAAAACGCTGGCGGCGCAAGAAGCGGATGCTGTCTTTACCGGACACGATACGATTGAAGATGCACAGGCATTCTATAAGGATGTCAAAACACGTGCGGCTTCCTATGGACGTTCTGCACAGGATATTGTTATTCTGCCAGGCATCAATCCTATTGTTGGACGGACGGAAGAGGAAGCTGAACAGAAATATCAGGAGATCGCGAGCCTGGTTACCATTGATAAAGCGCTGGATTATCTGGGACGTTTCTTCGAACACCATGATTTCTCCCAATATCCGCTGGATGAACCGTTCCCGGAGCTGAATGGCATTGGAAGCAACAGTTTCCGCAGTGGAACCGACAAGATCAAGAAGGATGCCAAAGAGCAGGGATTGACCTTGCGTGAAGTGGCTCTGCGGGCAGCAACACCGCGCAGCAAATTCCTGGGAACACCGGAGCAGGTCGCTGACAAGATTCAGAAATGGTTTGAGACGGAAGCAGCGGATGGTTTCATTATTGCTTCGGAACTGCCGAGTGGATTGTCTGATTTTGTGGAACTCGTTGTGCCGATTCTGCAAGAACGCGGCCTGTATCGTACGGACTATGAACACGATACATTGCGAGGTAACCTTGGGGTACAGATTCCGGTTAACCGTTATACGGCTGCGAAGAAGCAAGTTGTATCTGATTTGGCATAACTGATAGGGAGCGAACGAGCATCTGATGTTGTCTGGCTGTTTTCTCCAACCGGTAATGAAATCAATTACTACGTTTTGTACTACTTTAAAACCGACTTAACTCATAGGATATATAGAGTATTGGGTATAAACATCAATTAAATGACACCTGTATACACAGAGGGGGAAGCGATATGAACAGGTCTATCTCATGGATGAAATATATGGCATTGGCAGCAGTATTGGTGATGGTATTATCCGGTTGCGGATCGGCGGGAGGCAGCACGAACAGTACGGCACAGGCATCAGGCGGGGGGCAGGCCGGGCAAGCCGAAGGAGGTAACCTGACTTTTGCACTTGCAACTTCACCGGATACACTGGACCCTCATCGCAGTGGGCTTGCTGTAACTGTACGCGCCATCCGAACGATCTACGACAATCTGGTCGTGCAGCTGCCGGATGGTTCCATCAAACCGTGGCTTGCCACGGAATGGAGCGTATCCGAGGACGGCAAGAGTTATACATTCAAGCTGCGTGAAGGCGTGAAGTTCCATGATGGTACACCGTTTAATGCGGAAGCCGTGAAATACAATCTGGACCGGGTGATTGATCCGGCCACCAAAGCTGCCAATTCCCTTGCCCTGATTAGACCGTATAGCTCCTCCGAAGTTATTGATGAATATACCATCAAGGTAAATCTGGAATCACCATCGCAAGCCTTTCTTGGCAACTTGAGCCAGGCACTGCTGGGGATCGTATCCCCTACAGCTGCCCAAAAATATGGCGACCAGCTGGGTAAAAATCCGGTGGGCACAGGTCCGTATACCTTTGTGAAATGGGATGAAAATGCGGATATCGTCGTTGCCAAAAACAAGGATTACAACTGGGGGCCTGAGACGGTTGAAAATAAAGCTGCACCACATGTGGATACGATCACATTCAAAATTGTACCGGAAGAAGCAACGCGGATCGGAAGTGTACAGAGTAGTCAGGTACTCGCTGCCGAGACGGTTCCACCGCAAAATGTTGCTGCATTGAAAAACGATCCGAACCAGCAACTGTTGCAGGCCAACACAGTTGGGTTACCATACACACTCTTTTTCAATCTGCGCAAAGCGCCTTGGGATGATGTGAAAGTAAGGCAGGCGGTACAATCCGCCGTAGATGTGGAATCGATTGTCAAAACATTGTATCTGGGCAACTACGAACGTGCGTGGTCCGCACTGTCTCCTGGAATCCTGGGTTATAATGCATCGCTGGAAGGAAGCATCAACCCGGACATTAACAAAGCCAATCAGCTGCTGGACGAACAAGGCTGGGTGAAAGGCGCTGATGGTATTCGTGCCAAAGACGGGCAGAAGCTGACCCTGCGGTATGTTGATGGTTCGCCCAATCGGGAGAAACGCAATGACATTGCCGCCATTATCCAACAACAGTTGAAACAGATTGGCATTGCCGTTGAAGTCGAGATTACAAAAGATATCGCAACAGTCATTTATCAGAACTGGGATTATGATCTCTATGGCAACAGTCAGGTCAATTCTGATCCTAATGCCTTGTACGCTTTCTATCATACGAGTGCAGAGGGCGAGCGTCCGACATTGTCCGGTTTGTCTGATCCAAAGATCGATGAACTGTTAGAGCAGGGAGCGGTCGAGACAGATCCCGATAAACGTGTCGAGATCTACAATCAGATCCAGCAATACCTGATTGAGCAAGCGGTAATTTTGCCGATCTATGTATTCCCGTATACCGTCGCAGCATCGAAAAAGGTCGAAGGCATCAAGTTTGATTCATTGGGGTATCCACTCTTTAACGACGTCCGCATTCAGCCCTAACATGAACGGCCAATCCAGATTGAGGAAGGAGATATCCCGGTATGGTTCAAACGATACTGTCACGACTCGCAACATCGCTTCTGGTTATTTTCGGAGCTTCGGTGCTGGTGTACTGCATCATGTATCTTCTGCCGGGTGATCCGGTTCTGCTCATGCTGGACCCGTCCTCGGCTACCCCGGAGATGATCGAGAATCTGCGGGTCCAGCTAGGACTGGATCAACCGTTTTACATCCAGTTTGCGAACTATTTCGGTGATATGCTGCGTGGGGATTTCGGTAAATCAATGATCAATTCGGATCCGGTTCTGCCGAAAATACTGGAACATTTCCCAGCGACACTGGCTTTGACCGCACTCAGCTCAATCATTGCCATCACGATTGGAATTACACTTGGTGTATTGTCTGCGATTCATCGCAATGGCGTGATTGATTTTGTCGCTCGGCTAGTTGGACTTTTTGGCATCTCCATGCCAACCTTCTGGACGGGGATACTGCTCATCCTGTTATTTTCAGTACAGCTTGGCTGGTTCCCGGCGATGGGTTCCGATGGATTCAGTTCACTGGTTCTTCCGGCAGCTACGCTGGGTCTTGTGGGTGCAGGATTTATTGTACGGATGGTACGGAACAGCATGCTGGAAGTGATCAATGAACCGTTTATCGTGGCATTACGGGCCAAAGGACTTTCGGAACGTGCCATCATGTATGGTCATGCACTACGTAATGCGCTTATTCCTGCAGTAACGGTAATCGGCATGCTGATCGGTGATCTGCTTGCGGGCACCGTTGTGGTGGAAACTGTCTTCTCCAGACAAGGAATCGGCCGAATTATTGCGGATGCGCTAATGGCCAAGGATCTGCCAGTGGTGCAAGGGGTTGTCTTCTTTACATCCATTATCTATGTGGTCTTGAACCTGCTGGTGGATATCTCGTATTCGTACATTGATCCCCGGGTTCGGCGTGCAGTCCGCACATGATCATGGATAGAACAGTCAGATGTGTCCTGACGCGGAGTTATGAAAGGAGGAGTTGTTGCTCATGAGCATGAAACCTTTGGCTGGTGACAAAAAAGCATGGGCGGGCAGTGTAGGACGTATCCGTCTGTGGAATCGCCGCCCTTGGCGTTATCGCGTCTCATTCGCGGTATCCCGATTATTCTTTTATGCAGCATTGCTGGTGGTGGTATTTACCGTGGCATGTGCGATTGTACCGGGCTGGATTGCGCCCTATGATCCAACTCAGATGATGACTGATGTTATCCTGCAGGCTCCTTCTGCTGCGCATCTGTTCGGGACGGACTATTTTGGCAGGGATATCTTCAGTGTGGTTGTGCATGGAAGCAGGGATTCGCTGCTCATTGGATTTGCTTCCGTTCTTGTGGGCGGTATTGTCGGTAGTGCTCTGGGTATTATCTCCGGATATGCCGGAGGATTTGTTGATACCATCACGATGCGGGCTGTCGATATTCTGATGGCTGTACCTGGTGTGCTCCTGGCATTGTCTGTTGCAGCTGCTCTCGGGCCAGGACTGATGAATATTGCACTGGCTGTTGCGGTTTCCTCCATTCCGGGGTACGCACGGGTGATGCGTGGGCAGGTCATATCAGTTAAAGGTCTTCCTTTCATTACAGCGACACGTTCACTGGGCGGTTCCAATACGCGTATTTTCTGGAAACATGTACTGCCACATTCGTTGTCACCACTGCTGGTCATGGCTACGCTTGGCGTAGGGACATCAATTCTTACGGGTTCCGGACTCAGTTTTCTGGGACTTGGGGTGTTGAAGGAAATCCCGGATTGGGGCGCATTGCTCTCGCAAGGTAGAGGGTATCTGACGGTTGCCTGGTGGATCTGTACGTTCCCGGGGCTGGCGATCACGTTGTTTGTACTGGCGGTTAATCTGATTGGAGACGACATTCGCGATCGGCTGGACCCCAAAGTAAAAGGAGCGGCTTGACCGCTATTCCAAAATATAAGAATTTATAAGTTTCACCCTATCCATTTTTATATTTCACTGCGAAACGGTAGCTGTGCCACCAGAGGACAGCGACAGCCGTTTACGCTTGAGGAGGAGAAATTCATGTCACATGTTGTCATTATTGCCGGATCACCTTCCAAGCGTTCGCGTTTGACAGGTCTGACGGATTACAGCAGCCAAAAATTAACGGAGGCAGGCATTACCGTTGAAGTCATTCATGTTGTGGATCTACCCGCTGAGGATCTGGTGCAAGCCCGGTTTGACAGCTCATTCATTCGTGATGCACTTGCTGTCGTGGAAGCCGCGGATGCAGTTATTGTGGCTACGCCGGTATATAAGGCATCGTACTCGGGAGTGCTCAAGCTGTTCCTGGATCTGATTCCGCAAGAAGGGTTACGGGGTAAGTTGATACTCCCACTTGTCATCGGTGGCTCCATTGCTCATCTGCTCGCCATTGATTATGCATTGAAGCCTGTACTGGCAGCCCTTGGTGGAAGACATATTCTGGGTGGCGTGTATGCTGTGGATCAGGGAATCGAACGACTGGATGATGAGAAATTTGTGCTCTCTGCGGATATTACTACACGTCTGGATCGGTCGCTGGATGAATTGATATTGACACTGGAAAAGGATGGGATTACGATATCGTAAAACCAAGTAAATATATTGGATAAATCAATATAAGATCAAACGTCTGCGGACGTGGATACGGAGGCGCTCATGAATATCGAGAATATTGAAGCATTTGTATATATCAATCATTATGGAAGCTTCAATAAGGCTGCCGAAGTACTCTTCTTGTCCCAACCTTCGGTCACAGCTCGCATTCAGTCACTGGAAAGGGAGCTGGGCTGCAAGTTGTTTGATCGGCTTGGCAAGCAAATCGTGCTGACAGAAGAAGGTCGGAAATTCTTGCCGTATGCGCAGCAAGTGCTGCAAGTGATTCAGCAGGGCAAGCAGAAGATTCAGCAGCGTCGGACAACACCGGATGCTCTTCGGCTCGGTAGTACAGTATCAGTATCCAATTATGTCATTCCCGATTTTCTACCCAAGATCAAGGAAGCTTACCCCGAAATTAATATCAAACTGACGACAGCAACGACGGATCAGCTGATTGCCAAACTGCTTGGTCAGGAGATCGATCTTGCTTTTGTGCGCAAGGTCATGCATCCTGCGATCCGTACGGTTGCTTTTTATGAAGATCCGATCCAGCTCTATGTGTACAAAGGGCATCCATTCATTGAGAGCGGGCATGTCAGCATGGAAGCCATCCGGAATGAGCAACTGGTCTTTTTCGAATGTGGTTCACTGGACTGGCTTCGCATTCACCGGGCTTTCGACTCGCTGGAACAACCGCCGAATATTACATATCATGTCGATAATTCGGAGACGGCGAAGAAACTGGTTATGCAAGGGGCAGGCATTGCCTTTCTCCCGGGACTCACGGTGAAGAAGGAAGTGCAGAATCAGGAGTTGTTCCCCATTCAGGTACATGAGGTAGCAGGTGTATCGTTGCAGATCAGCGTTGTCACGTTAAAGGAAGAATATTCGCCATTGGCAGAGCCCTTCGGGGAACTGCTGCGAAAGTTATAGAGCGTCTAACGATGAATCTGACTTTTACACCAAAACGGAGAGTGCAGAACCAATCTGAAGAAGCGAAGCGTGCGCATTTATCAACAGATTTTTCCCTTGAACCAAGGGAGTAAAGAAAATCTGGGGATAAGAGTGATCGGAAGATGGTACTGCAATCGGAGTGATAAAGTGTAACATCTCCAGTTCAACTTAATAGTGATTCAAGAATAGTGGTTCAGCACAATCAAGGAGGAGAAGGATATGAGTATTCGTGTTGGCATTTTGGATCAGACCCCGATCTATGAAGGGGAAACGGCAGTGGATGCTTTTCGACATACGATTGAGCTGGCACAACGGGCAGAGCAGCTGGGATTCCATCGGTTCTGGGTATCGGAGCACCATGATTCAGGGCATGTTGCAGGTTCCTCCCCGGAGGTACTCATCTCTCACTTGCTTGCGCATACGAAGCGGATTCGTCTGGGGTCCGGCGGAGTAATGCTTCAGCATTATAGTCCATACAAAGTCGCCGAGAATTTCAATATACTCGCAGCGCTCGGACCAGGAAGAGTTGACCTGGGAATGGGTCGTGCACCAGGCGGGTTACCACGTTCGACACAGGCGTTGCAGGAAGGTATTCAGGAAGCCGCATCTCTTCAAGAGAAAATCGTTCAGGTGAAACGATACATCCACAATGAGCCGCTTGAAGATCAGTCGCATCCACTTGCAGGTCTCAGCGCTTCGCCTGTGTCCGACATTCCAGCGGAGCTGTACGTACTTGGAGCAAGTGTTGATAGTGCGGGCATGGCTGCGGAACTGGGACTCCCATATGTCTTTTCGCTGTTCATTAACAGTAATATAGGGGTAGCGCTTGAAGCGATCCGTGTATATCGTGAACAATTCGATCGTTCCCAGGGACGAGAGCCTTATGCTGCACTAGCCATATCGTTAATTGTGGCCGAAAGTGAGGAAGAAGCGGAAGGACTTGCGAGCGAGCATATGCTGGTGAAGATCCATCTGGAGAGTGGGAAGGTGCTGACGGTTGGTTCTGTGGAACAGGCGGAAGAATTCGGACGTCAATCAAACGAAACCTATCGGATCGAGATTTTGGAGCCAAGTGTGACCCGGGGTACGAAGGAAAGTGTAGGTCAGGCGCTGCTGAAGTTCCAGCAGGAGTTTGCTGTGGAAGAGTTCATTGTGACTACAGCTACACGGGACTTTACCAAGCGAATTCGTTCATTCGAATTGTTGCGTGAAATTTTGGCAGAGCAGGGACTCAGTGAATTTGCACTGGAATCCAAGGAAGAAGCAGCAATCGGATAGAAGTAGGCAGTGAAAATAGCAGTGAATATATACGAATGGGAGGCCATGTGATGAAAAGTGATCTGGAACAGCCCAAGCAGCATTCTGAGCAACAAGTACAGGGCCCCGAGCATGAACTGGACGGTGAACGGGCGGAAGAATTCGCGGAACGTTTAATCACCATTCGACGACATTTGCATCGTAACCCGGAATTGTCCGGCGAGGAAAAGGAGACGACAGTTGCCATTCGCGGTTGGCTGGAAGAGGAAGGCGTTCGTATTGCAGACGAATATGTGCTGCGGACAGGGCTTGTCGCTGAAGTGGGTCAAGGGGACGGTCCTGTTGTTGCCTTAAGAGCGGACATTGATGCGCTGCCCATTCAGGAAGAGACAAAGCTGGAATTTGCCTCCCAAGTAGATGGAAAGATGCACGCTTGCGGACATGACGTGCACACGGCAATTCTGATTGGTGCTGCACGATTACTGAAACAGCGCGAGTCCATTCTACCGGGAAAAGTACGGTTGATATTCCAGCCATCGGAGGAAAAAGCAACGGGTGCTCGGCAAGTGATCCAGACTGGCGCATTATCCGATGTTCGGGCGGTATTCGGGTTACATAACAAACCTGATCTCCAGGTAGGTACGGTGGGCATTCGGGAAGGCGCATTGATGGCAGCAGCAGACGGTTTTGTTGTCAAAGTGGAAGGTGTAGGCACCCATGCAGCCGTGCCTGAAGCCGGCATTGATCCAATCGTGGTTGCCGCACATATTGTTACGGCATTACAGGCCATTGTGAGTCGCAATGTGGGAGCACAGGAGAGTGCTGTAATCAGTGTCACCAAGCTCCACAGCGGCACAGCCTGGAACGTCATTCCGGATGAAGCGATACTCGATGGCACAGTGCGTACCTTTGATGAGAAAGTGCGTGCACGGATTCGCGAGCGTTTCAATCAGGTAGTCGCCGGTGTGGCAGCAGCTTATGGCACACGGGCTACGGTTCGCTGGATTCAGGGACCACCTGCCGTGGTCAACGATGAGTCTCTCGCATCTGCGGCGGAGCAAGTTGCAAGTGAGATTGGATTGAATAGTGTTAGACCGCTACCTTCTCCAGCAGGTGAGGACTTCTCTTTTTATCAAAAAGAAGTTCCGGGCCTGTTCCTCTTCCTGGGCACCTCTGGCCCGCATGAGTGGCATCACCCTGGCTTTGATATGGATGAACGGGCTCTGCCGCTGGGAGCACATCTTCTGGCAGCACTGGCTGAACGGGCATTGCACAATGTGCAAGCACATCAGGAGTGAGGGACGCAGTTTATCCCTGGATCATATCCAGATCGAAACGGTTCCGTTCTGCGGCAACCGTTTTTCGTATTTGTTGAATCTTATCAGACGGTGTAATTATGGCTAGGGCTGGCGCAGAAGCGTCAGCTCTGTTTGAGTTTTCTTACAGGAAGAGCAGCTAAAGGTATTGTTAAATTTTATTTTTTTAATGGAAATATTTGTTGACGCTTCCCAAAAAGATGTGCTATATTTTTCTCGACGTTTAATCGTAATAATTACTATTAGATAAAAAAGGAGAACAGGAGTAGTCGCTGCGATGAAACAGGAGATCGATTTTATCAAGTTCAGTCCCACCCAAAACATGACGATTCTGGTTAAAACAGATCATGCAGCCGAGCAATACAGTCATATTGCTACCCGCCTAATGTCGTATGACAACGTTTACGCTGAGCAAGTGGGATTCATTGAACCAACGAGGAGACCGGAAGCTGCTTCTCATCTGGAAATGGCCGGAGGAGAGTTCTGTGGCAATGCCTGTATGGCACTTGCAGCACACCTCGCATCTGAAGCAGGACTGGCACATCAGGAATCTATGGATATCATGTTGGAGGTTTCCGGAACTGACCAATTGATCATGTGCCATGTGAAGAAACAGCAGAACGAATACGACTGCCAGGTAAGCATGCCGATTCCGAAGCAGATCGAACAACGAACAATCCGATACGAAGGCATCGAACTCGATATGGTGATCATCCGGTACGCTGAGTTCATCCATATCGTGATCGAAGTTGATGACTTCGACGATACGATGAAGAAGAGGGCACAGACCCTTGCAAGATTACTGGGACTAACCCTGGGGGATAAGCTGATTGGTATCTTGTTATATCAATCACACTTGGAAGAAATGGCCCCACTCATCTATGTTCCGGAGCTGGACAGTCTGATCTGGGAAAGAGGGTGTGGTTCGGGTACGGCCTCCGTAGGAGCGTATCTCGCATGGAGCCAGCAGAGAGGAATTACTCAGTACATCAAGCAGCCCGGTGGTGCAATCAAAGTGGTGGCCGAGTGGGATGGCGCAGAACTTGGGAGCATTACGATTGAGGGATCTGTTGGCATCGTGGCTCAGGGCAAAGCCTTCATAGATGCTCCAGCAGAATGGAGCGTTGTAAACGCATGAGGGACATGATACATGATCGAGACAACGTATAGGGGGAAAAGAAATGATCACATTGGTCCATTTTCAGACATGTTTGAGTGAATTTGCAGAGAAATTCGATAAGCTTGCGAACAAGTATGATCATACGATTCAGCATAGTGCAGAGCTTGAGGCTGTGATCAATGACTACTCCCGCTTTGTGACTGATCAGAACAATAAGGCAGCCTGGGAACAGTTGGAGCATTCGGAGTTGGAAGAACTGGATTCGCTTGTATGGCAGTTAAGAAATAAATCCGCCCAGTGTGTGGCGATCATGGAGAAATATCGTGCATTGAAGTTAGAGAACGGGGATGTGCAGATTGCCGATTATTTCAAAAATATAGAAGAGTGTATCGATAAAGAATTTGGTAGTTTCCATGTCACCTCCGATTCCAACGTATTGCTGGTAGGCTCCGGTTCATTCCCCATGACACCATTACTCATTGCCAAGCGAACAGGTGCACAGGTTGTCGGGATCGATATTGATGAAGAGTCCATTACACTCGGGCGAAAAGTGGTGGATACACTGGGTACGGGTTTGAAGATTCGTTTGGAGTCAACATTGCTGGAGGATCTGGATTATACCAGGGAAGCAACCCATATCATTTTCAGCTCTACGGTGGCCCCTAAATATGAGCTGCTTGATCAACTGCATGCCCTGACGAATGCGCAGGTGGTTGTAGCCATGAGATACGGTGATCAGTTGAAGTCCTTGTTCAATTATCCCATGAGAGAGACGGACAGCAACAAGTGGAAGCTGGTGGATACGATCCTGCGCCCGGATGATGTGTTCGATATTGCGTTGTATCAAAAAGCATAACCATCCAAGTCAATCCCGATGGAGTCCAGATTGAACTTTGAATATAGGAGGCATATATGAGTAATCTTCAGCGAATTCTGATACTCGGAACCGGACCTGCATCCATTCAGCTTGCGGCAACGCTCAAAGATCATCTCAACTGCAGTATAGGCATTGCGGGGAGACAATCGGTTCGTTCAGCATCCGTATTCTCAGCCCTTGAAGAGAACAATCAACGTATTCAGGTCAGCATTCAAAATGAGAAACATCAATCGCTCGCAGGTGAGTGTTACGTTGATCATGTGTTCAAGGGATATGACACCATTGAGGGTGAATGGGATACACTCATTTTGGCGGTTACCACCGATGCTTATATCGATGTATTGGAACAAATGAAAAATGAATTCATTAAACAACTGAAATGTATCATTTTGATTTCTCCAACGTTTGGGTCGAATCGACTCGTGACCCATTACATGAGAGAGCGGAATGCAGAGCCGGAAGTGATCAGCTTCTCCACCTACCTTGGAGATACCCGTTGGATGCACGAACATCCGTCCAATCATGTGATTACAACAGGGGTTAAGAAAAAGGTCTATATCGGTTCCACTCGTTACCCGTCTGAACAGGTCAGCAAGCTACGCCAAGTGTATGATCGTTTGGGTATTGTGCTGGAAGTGATGCGATCCCCACTGGAGGCGGAAACGAGAAATATCTCGTTGTACGTGCATCCACCCTTGTTCATGAATGACTTTTCATTAGAAGCCATCTTTGGAGATTCGGATATTCAGAAGTACGTATACAAGATGTATCCTGAAGGTCCGATTACACAAGTTTTGATACGGGAAATGCGGGCACAGTGGCAGGAGATTATGAATATTACGGACCGACTTGATATTCAGGGAGTCAACCTGCTTCAGTTCATGACGGATGACAACTATCCGGTTCGATTAGAGAGTATATCACGCCAGGATATCGAGAATTTCAATCAGCTGCAGGTCATTCATCAAGAGTATTTATTATACATACGGTACACCTCATTATTGATTGATCCATTCTCGGAACCCGATTCGGGAGGGAAATATTTCGACTTTTCAGCAGTCCCATTCCGTAAAACGTTTATGAACCGCGAAGGGGAATTGGACATTCCTCGTATGCCCAAGGAAGATTACTACCGCATCAAAATCATTCAGGGCATAGCCAGACACCTCGATGTGAGCTGTCCAACCATTGATCAATTTATCGCCAGGTATGAGGCGAAAATTCAGGAAGTGGTTGACGCACACCCGGACCAGCGCTTGTCCAATGCCTTTGTAATCCAATCCTTTGACGAGGATATTCGCATGATCTGCACCGGACTTGTAAGTAACAAGGTTTAATTACATCTCAAATTAATCAAGTTGAACCTGATGTTTACATCATAACGGAGAGTGTAGAACCAATCTGAAGAAGCGAAGCGGTCGCCTTTATCCCCAGATTTTCTCTATGGAAAAGAGAATCAAAAAAAATCTGGGGATAACAGCGATCGGAAGATGGTACTGCAATCGGAGTGGTCCGATGTAACCTACAAGGTCTGCTTGTAACTTAATCATCAGGAGGAAATGTTGTGAAAAAGGGTCTTACTTTTACATCCATACTATTGCTGGTGTCTGCCATTGCGCTGCTCGCCGGATGCGGACAGAGCCCAAAAGAGAAAGAGAGCGCACAAACGGAGCCTGCCAATAGCCAAGTACAAACGGAACTTATCTATGCTTCTGCCAAAGATATTAATGATATGAACCCTCATCTGTATACAGGCTCCATGCCTGCGCAAGGGATGGTATATGAGTCTCTGGTGGAAAACACCCCTGACGGAATCAAGCCATTGCTGGCTGAATCATGGGATATTTCCGAGGATGGCAAGACTTATACCTTTCATCTGCGACAAGATGTGAAATTCCATGATGGGGAGCCGTTCAACGCAGAGGCGGTTAAACAAAATATCGATGCAGTACAGGCAAATGCCGAAAAACATGCTTGGATCAAGCTGTCTACCAAAATCACGAGTGTAAAGGTAATCGATGAGCATACGGTGGAGCTGACGCTGTCGGAAGCCTATTATCCGGCACTGGTGGAATTGTCAATGACAAGACCTTACGTCTTCATATCACCCAAGGATTTCAAGGATGGTGGAACCAAAGACGGAGTAAGTGGTTTCCACGGCACAGGACCATACAAGCTTACTGCTCATAAAGTCGAAGAGAATGCCACGTTTGAAGCCAATGAAGACTATTGGGGTGGTGCACCTGCAATCAAGAAAATCACATCCAAGGTTCTTCCCGCAGGTGAAACGACATTCCTGGCACTACAAAAGGGAGAGATCAACTTTGTGTTCACCGATGACCGGGGAGCAGATAGTATCGATGTCGAAGCCATGGATCAATTGGCTGAATCTAGTGGTTATCAAGTGGTCCGAAGTGAAGCAATGAATACGAATATGATCGTAGCCAATAGCAGTCGCCAGAATAGTCCGGTTCAGGAAACGGCAGTGCGGGAAGCGTTATGGGTGGGCATTGATCGGGAAACGATCAGTAAAGATATTTTCAACGGAACGCAGACTGTAGCGGACACGCTATTTTCAGCCAATGTCAATTACGCCAAGGTAGACCTGAAGAAACGGGAGTATGATCCGGAATTGGCTAAAAATCTTCTGGACCAAGCTGGCTGGACATTGGCAGATGGTGGAGGGGTGAGAACGAAGAACGGTCAGCCTTTAGCCATGAAATTATACTATGACAGCAACTCGTCTTCACAGAAAATACAGGCCGAATTGATCCAGTACTCCATGAAAGAATTGGGAATTCAGCTTGAAATCTTGGGCGAAGAGTCCACTTCCATTGCGAATCGGAGAGCCACCGGGGAATATGACCTGCTCTTTAATCAAACCTGGGGGCTGGCCTATGATCCACAGAGTACCATTGCTGCATTTACGTCTGATTCAGCATACAAACATACGACAAGCGGAATTGCCGAAGCAGATGAACTATATCAGAAAATCGATGCGGTTATGGTCTCCACGGATGAGGCTTCACGCCAATCCCTGTATGCTGACATTATGAAGATCGTCCATGATGAAGCAGTCTTCATCCCGATTACCAACGGACGTGTTACCGTAGTCGCTCCCGAGAATCTTAATGGAATCTCATTCAAGCAGACTCAATATGAACTGCCATTTGAAAAAATGAATTTTAAATATATAAATTGAACTAAACATTTACACAAAACGGAGAGGACAGAAAGAACCTGAAGAAGCGGAGCGTTCGCCTTTATCCCCGGATTTTCCCTGTATAAAAGGAATCAAAAAAATCTGGGGATAACAGCGATCGGAAGGTTGTTCTGTCATCGGAGTGTAGTGTAAATATTGTTTAGTTCAATTTAAATAGAGCGGAGATGGCTATGGGAAGTTATATCGTCAAAAGGATTCTGTTAACCATCCCTTTACTGATTATCATTTCATTTATAACGTTTGTTCTGATTAATCTATCTCCCTTGGACCCGGCGGTTGTTGTGTTACAGGCACAGGAAGTTCCGCAGATCACAGAGGAATTAATTGCTCAGACGAACAAGGCATTGGGGTTCGATCAGCCGTTCATGATCCAGTATGTGAACTGGATCATGGCTGTTGTGCAGTTGGACTTTGGTAACTCTTATGTATCTGGTGAACCCGTATGGTCATTGATGGGGCCGGCTTTTATGAATACATTGAAGTTAACGCTTGTCTCATCGGTATTCATTATTGCGCTGTCCATTCTGCTGGGTGTGATCTGTGCCATGAGAGAAGGCAAGCTGCTGGATCGATCGGTCAGAGGTGTATCATTTTTCCTTACCGCCATGCCATCCTACTGGCTTGCAGCCATGATGATCTGGTATTTTTCCGTCAAGCTGGACCTGTTACCTACCAGTGGCATGGACTCGTATCGAAGCTACATTCTACCGGTGATTGTAATCACGGTGAGTTATACGGGCATTTATTTCCGAACGGTTCGAAGTTCCATGCTGAGCAATATGAATGAGGACTATGTGTTATATGCAAGGGCAAGCGGTCTAAGTGAGAAGAAAGTTACCCTGCATATTCTAAGAAATTCATTACAGGTGGCTGTGTCCATCTTTTGCATGGCGATCCCGATTGTACTGGGCAGTACGGTAGTCATCGAAAATGTATTTGCCTGGCCGGGACTCGGTAGGCTCAGTGTAAAATCCATTTTAAGCAGGGATTTTCCGATTATTCAGGCGTATGTTCTGATGTTGGCTGTCACCTTTGTCTTGTTTAACACGTTATCCGACATCATTAATGCGGCGATGAATCCCCGTTTGAGAAAGGAATTCTGATGCGAATATTGAAGAATCTGAGCAAAGACAAGCTTGCGTTGACCTCTTTGGTAGTGATTATGGTCGCGATTATGGCGGGCGTACTGGCTCCGCTTATTGCGCCGCATGATCCTGGACAAGTGAACATGAAGCTTCGTTATGCCTCCTCGTCCTGGGATTATCTATTAGGCAATGATCATCTGGGCAGATGTGTATTATCCCGGCTTATCTATGGAATCCGTCCAAGTGTGTTATGGGTTCTTGTTGCGCTGAGCCTTTCTGTTCTGATTGGAGCTATTGTTGGCTTCGTCGCAGGCTACTTCAAGGGGAAAGTGGATGCGTGGATCATGAGAGTCTGTGACATTATGCTGTCTTTCCCCGGATACGTGATGACACTGGCGGTGGTCGGTATTTTGGGTGCAGGACTGGAGAATATTTTGATTGCCTTTGTGTGCATGAAATGGGCCTGGTTTGCCCGCGTTATTCGAACATCTGTGATGCAATTCTCCGATATGGATTATGTGAAATTCGCCAAAGCCTCCGGCACACCCAATCTGAGAATTATAACGAAACATATTGTTCCGGTTACCTTTGCTGATATTGCCGTCATAGCCAGTGGTTCCATGTGTTCGATGATGTTGCAGATCTCGGGTCTTTCCTTTCTGGGTCTTGGTATTCAGGCTCCGCATGCGGAGTGGGGCATGATGCTCAATGAGGCGAGAGAAGTCATGTTCTCCAGACCTGAATTGATGTTGGCACCGGTCCTGGCCATTGTGGTGGTGGTGTCTGCTTTTAATTTTCTATCGGATGCCCTTCAAGTGGCTCTGGACCCCAAATTGATGACCTCTCAAGGTAAGTCTGACAAGTCTTACGAAAGTGAGGTGAGAAAGACGACTTATGAATATAGTCGAGGTTGAACATTTGAAAGTATGGGATACCAATACAGGTAAAGTGATCATTCATGACATTTCATTCGAAGTTAAGCAGGGAAGCTGCATGGCCATCGTGGGGGAAAGTGGTAGTGGGAAGTCCGTTACGTGCAGGGCTATCATGCGACTGAACAAGCCATGGATTCGCCAATCGGGCACAATGTTATTTCAGGGCGAAGACCTGAACCAGCTTTCGGAACCGGAGATGCGGCGTAAGCGGGGCAAGCATCTGTGTATGATTTTGCAGAATGGCATGAGTGCATTTGATCCCTCCTGTGTTATTGGTGTCCATATTCGGGAGACGCTTCAGCAGCATTTTGGCTGGAATACCCGCGAGATTGAGCGGAAAATCATCAATGCGATGGAAAGCGTCATGCTCAGACATCCGCGCGAGATTCTGAATCAATATCCACATCAGCTGTCCGGTGGGATGCTGCAACGAATCATGATTGCACTGGCATTGGTGCTTGAGCCCGATCTCATTATTGCGGATGAGCCGACAACGGCGCTGGATACGATCTCCCAATATGAAGTGGTGGAGCAATTGATTCAATTACGCGAACGCATGGGCTGTTCCATGATGTTCATCTCCCATGATCTCGGCGTCGTTCAGAAGATTGCAGATGACGTGATGGTCATGAAAGACGGCAAGATCGTCGAGCGCGGTAGCATGCATTCTGTTTTGACAGAGCCGGAGCATGCCTATACGAAGTATCTGGTCTCTACCCGATTGGAGCTGAGCAATCATTTTAAGGCGTTGATGCAGGAGGACTTATAGATGCTAAAGGTGGAAGGTATTGAAAAATCATATAACCAAGGCGGACTGTTCTCCAAGCACAAACAACAGGTGTTGAAACAAGTTACTTTTGAATGCCGGCATGGCGAATGTCTGGGCATCATCGGTGAAAGCGGAAGCGGCAAATCGACGTTGGGCCGTCTGATCCTGGGCATTGAACGGCCGGATCGTGGAACGATCTCGCTGGATGGTAAAGACGTACAGGATCGACGTGTACGGATGGGTAACCTCAGCGCCGTTTTTCAAAATTATACGTCATCCATCAATCCATTTCTTAATGTGGAAGCTGCCATTATGGAACCTATGCAAGCGCAGCAGAAGCTACGGAAGGATCAGGGCAACTCAGAAAAGGTAGATCTGTTGCTGAATCAAGTTGGACTGGACCCTTCCTATAGATCCAAATATCCGCATGAACTATCCGGCGGGGAGGCTCAGAGAGTGTGCATTGCCAGGGCCATCTCGACAGCCTCAAAACTTATCGTATTCGATGAAGCGATCAGCTCACTAGACGTGTCTGTTCAGATTCAGGTACTGCAATTGTTGAAAGAGCTTAAGGAAATCTACAAGCTGAGTTATGTCTTTATCACACATGATATACAGGCGGCAGCTTATATCTGTGACAGGGTTATCATTTTCAGAGAGGGTCAGATTGAAGAGATCGTTCCTATTGAGCAGCTAAAGGATGTTCAGTCAGACTATGCGAAGAAATTATTGAAGCATTTAATTACATTTTAGGGGGAACACCCATTGTGAGTGGAGCGATGTCTTGGCCTTTTCTGCGCTTGTACATACTGGTTCTTCTATATTTCAGTGCCAATGCCATTCTTAACGTGATCATCCCATTGCAAGGGGCGTCTTTGGGTGCGAGCGGTACAACGATTGGACTGATCATGGGCGCGTATATGTTCACAACCATGTTTTTCAGACCCTGGGCAGGTCGGATTATTCAAAAGCACGGTCCGATCAAAATATTGCGTTTGATTCTGATCATCAATGGATTTGCGCTGATTTTATATACCTTTACGGGACTCGGAGGTTATTTGGTTGCTCGTATTTTGCAAGGTGTATCAACAGCGTTTTTCTCCATGGCCTTGCAGATTGGCATTATTGATGCTCTTCCGGAGAAAGATCGGTCACAGGGAATTTCGTATTATTCGTTGTTCAGTTATATACCGGGGATCGTGGGGCCTATTATCGCGTTAGGAATCTGGCAGACGGGTGGTATGGATTATTTTACAGTGGTTCTGATCGGCATTGCCGTCTGTACGGGCGTCTTCGGATATACCGCCAAAATGGAACCAAGCAAGGAGCAACCTGCTGAGAATCTTTCGGAGCAGAACGTGAGTATGTGGGAATCCTTTGCTCAGTTGGTGAAAAATCCGTTTCTGTTTCGATGCAGTGTATTGATGCTTGCGGCTTCCGTTGTATTTGGTGCAATTACAACCTTTATTCCGCTGTATGCGAGCCAAGTACCAAATGGGAATGCGGGTGTGTATCTGATGCTTCAGGCCGGGACGGTTGTGCTGGCTCGAATCATGCTCCGGAAAAGGATTCCTTCTGATGGGAGATGGCATTCTCCTTTTATCATGGGTACCCTTTTTCTTTTGGCCGTTGCTGCCCAATGTGTGAGTTTTTCGGTGACAGGAGGCGTAGTCTTTTTCTATGTCGGGGCTATATTCATGGGCATTGCTCAAGCCATTCTGTATCCGACGCTCACGACCTATTTGTCTTTTGTGTTGCCTAAGCTGAACCGGAACGTCCTGATCGGGTTATTTATCGCGATGGCGGATCTGGGGATTTCTCTGGGTGGTGTGATTATGGGACCCGTCGCTGACTTCTCTTCCTATTCATTTATGTACATGATGTGTGCTATCCTAGGAGCGGTAATGGTCGTTTTTGCCTATGAACGGCGGAGACCCGTGACAGGTACATCTGTGAGTTGACTGCCAGGAGAGAAAGTGGTGACGAACGTTTGAAGGCTTCAATGAATGCAACATCCAATGGAAAATTAAATCCGGTATCCTTTTCGTTTATCCGGTTTTATATGCTGGCCTTTTTATTTTTTGCGGCAAATTCAGCTTTGACGATTATTCTGCCTCTGAGAAGTGAGGCCGCTGGATTAAATCAGGCTGAGATTGGTCTGATGATGGGGGCATATATGTTCACCTGTATGCTCTTGAGACCTTTTGCAGCGCAGCTGTTGGGTAAGCATGGGCCGCTCCGAGTGATGCAATGGCTATTGCTTTTGCATGCGGGTACGCTGCTGCTGTTTGTTGTTTTTGGTGTGGAGACGTATCTGTGGTTGCGGGCCCTGCAAGGGGTAGCTACGGCCTT
Organism: Paenibacillus sp. AGC31; assembly: GCF_057334655.1. Taxonomy (NCBI): domain Bacteria; kingdom Bacillati; phylum Bacillota; class Bacilli; order Caryophanales; family Paenibacillaceae; genus Paenibacillus; species Paenibacillus sp. AGC31. Next base: position 151,272 of record NZ_JBHFJH010000047.1, on the reverse strand, counting down.
TTTCTCCATGACGATGCAGGCAGGCATTGTGGAAAAGCTGGAGGACAAAGACCGGGCACAAGGGCTCTCCATGTACACCCTGTTTACGATGGTTCCTACTCTGGTCATTCCGATCCTCGCCATACAAATCTGGGAAAATGCCAGTGATCTGGCGTTTACGCTGCTGATGATCGGACTGGCGGCGCTGCCACTTCTGATTGGATATAATGTGGATTTGCCGCGGAGTACCGTGCAGAACAAATCGTACACCTTGGGCGATATGTTTCGTTCATTCGGCGGCATCTGGCGCAGTACGCCACTGCTGATTAGCAGTGTGGTGATGTTGTTTGCGTCCTGCGTCTTTGGGGCGACAGCGACCTTTCTTCCCCTGTATATGGTATCCACCGGAATGGCGAGTGCAGGGGTATTTCTGACGATACAGGGATTGGTTGTGATCCTGTGCAGGTTTATTTTGCGTAAAAAAATTCCGTCCGACGGTAGCTGGAATACCTGGCTGATGGCAGGGTTAATGCTGTGTGCAGCACTGGGTACCCAATTACTCAGCTTAATGGAGATCATCGGGCCATTGGTGTATCTCTCCGCGGTGTTCAGCGGTTTTGCCCTGGCATTGTTGTACCCGACATTAACCACATATCTGTCTTTTGTGCTGCCTGCGGAATCCAGATATGTACTCATGGGGATCTTCATGTCCTCGTATGACCTTGGATTCTCCCTGGGAGGACTTGCGATGGGATTCATTGTACAGGTGAGTTCATATTCGACCATGTTTATGATCTGCACGTTGCTCTCTATTGCAGCGATGATTCTGGTGTTGGTGTTCAGGCAACGGATGGAAGCGGGGAATAAGGCCAAATCTGTGGTGGCAAGCTGAACCGTATGGTCGTGGAATGATCCTGGGCAGTAATAGACAGCCGGATGTTACTGCGAGGTATCGGTATTGAGGTACGAATGGAACGCCGATATGGAATAGTAAGGTAAAGGCTCATGAACTGAATTTTCCGGCACGTATCATCAGGATACAAAGCGGCAGGAGACAGATCATGGGTCTTTTTTATATCTTAGAATTTATAAGTTTTCAGCGGAGCTGAACAATTCGATTATTGTAAGAAAAACTTCAACTAAAAGCGGTCTGTCTTCTGTGAAAGTACATCGGTAGATGTTTTTCTTATCCATTTTTCTGGACTATTTCGTAAAAATAGTTTGACAACGACCGTCCAACAGGATTATAGTCATTGTTGTTAATCGTAATAATTACTATTAAAGTCCGAATTACACAGACTGCACATATAAGGAGTAGATTTCTATGACACAAAAGCAAGTTCCGGTAACCGTACTGAGTGGTTACCTCGGTTCAGGGAAAACGACGGTTTTGAATCATGTGTTGAACAACAGACAGGGACTCAAAGTTGCGGTGATCGTCAACGACATGAGTGAGGTGAACATTGATGCTGCGCTGGTTAAGGGGGAGGCAACCTTGTCTCGAACCGAAGAGAAACTGGTGGAGTTGTCGAACGGCTGTATCTGCTGCACCTTGCGGGATGATCTGATGCAAGAGATTGAGAAGCTGGTGAACGAAGGCAAGTATGACTATATTTTGATCGAATCCACCGGCATCAGTGAACCTGTTCCAGTTGCACAGACCTTTACATACGCCGATGAGGAGTCGGGTATTGATCTGACTAGCCTAGCCCGATTGGATTGTCTGGTAACGGTGGTGGATGCCAATCGATTCTGGCATGATTTTGGATCAGGGCAGAGTCTTCTGGATCGTAACCAGGCGACCGGAGATGAGGACACCCGTGACGTCGTAGACTTGTTGATTGATCAGATCGAAACCTGTGATGTGCTGCTACTGAACAAATGTGATCTGGTCGATGACACCGAGCTGAACAAGCTCGAAGGTATCATCCGCAAGTTACAGCCTAACGCCAAGATCATTCGGACCGAGAATGGACAGGTGAATCCGTCCGAGATTCTAAATACAGGCCGCTTTGATTTTGAGAAAGTGAGCATGTCCGCTGGATGGATTCAGGAACTGGAGAAGGAGTCGCACACACCGGAAACCGAGGAATATGGCATCGGTTCCTTCGTTTATCGCCGCAGAAAGCCATTCCATCCTTCCCGTCTGGCTGAGTTCATGAGTTACTGGCCGGAAGAAGTGGTACGCGCCAAAGGTTTAGTATGGATCGCGGCTGAAGGGGATGTTGCTGCAAGCCTCAGTCAGGCAGGGCCATCCATTCAGTTCGGTCCTGCGGGACATTGGGTCGCGGCGTTGCCGGAAGCGGACAAAGAGGAGATTTTACGTAGCGAACCCGATGTTCTGGAGAAATGGGATGCCCAGTGGGGAGATCGTCAGACGGAGCTTGTCATGATTGGGATCGAAATGGAGCGTGAGAGCATTGAAGACGAGCTGGACCAGTGCCTGCTCAGTGATGAAGAAATGTTAGCCGATTGGGGTCATTTCGACAATCCGCTGCCATGGCCTGTGGAAGCCGTATAACTCGGAAGATGATGTTTTGCATTGGGAGTAGCGCTGTATAAGCACATCTATATAAATTGAAATAAACATTTACACAAAACGGAGAGGACAGAAAGAACCTGAAGAAGCGGAGCGTTCGCCTACAAGCTTTCTGCAAGAAAGCTACATCGGAAGCATACGCTATCCCCGGATTTACCCTTTGTAAAAGGAATCAAAAAAATCTGGGGATAACAGCGATCGGAAGGTTGTTCTGTCATCGGAGTGTGCAGTGTAAATATTCTTTAGTTCAATTTATATAGATAAATAAACATAAATTCAATCAATAAGGAGCTGTCATTCATGGCTAAAAAATCTAAAGTGGTACGTGAGAAGCAACGTCAGGCAATCGTGGCAAAATATGCGGACCTGCGCCGGGAGCTGAAGGAAAAAGGGGATTATGAAGCATTGCAGAAATTGCCACGTAATGCATCTCCGACTCGTTTGAAGAACCGTTGTGAAGTGACAGGTCGCCCGCGGGGTTATCTACGCAAGTTCAAGGTATCTCGAATTAAGTTCAGAGAACTGGCCCATCAAGGACAGATTCCTGGCGTAACAAAATCCAGCTGGTAAAATGATCAAAGGGTGGTATTTTGCTGAAAGGATGTGCATGTTCATGCTGGACTCGTTTACGTTACGAAGAATTCAGTCGGTGATGAACGGTTATATTCACGAGAAGGTTCCGGCGCCAATCCGTACGATGGTGAAATTGACATATGAGATGAATGACAATGAATTGATCCTGACCGAAGAAAGACCTGCCGAAGAACGGTATCAATGGGACAAGATGCACATTGCCCGATTTTACTGGGAAGAAAATCAGTGGAAAGTGTATGCCAGAGATGAACAGAGCAGCTGGAATCCGGTAGATGTTATTACACCTTGTTCCGATTTTGAGAATGTTCTCGAGCAGGTGGAACGGGATGAGGCTGGACTGTTCTGGCGTACATGAGCGAGTTCAAAGATAACCACATGCAGTGGCTATCTTTGGACTTTTTTTGTGTCCAAGAAACATTGAAGCAAAGAGGGGGCTATTCTTTTGGTCTTTCTTCCTTAATGGGCAAAAGAATAAATAAAATCTGTTTTGCAATAAAAATTTATTGTAAAACGATAAATAATATGATAAATTCATATCACTTAAAACAAGTGAGGTGCTTTTTGTGAAGCGAGGTACGACCCTCTTTTTAAAATTGGCAGTGTTGCTTATTGGTGTTCCCATTCTTGCCTTATGTATATTCGGCATACCCTGGTTAGCAAATAACCCGGTGAATCCGAATTATGCAGGTGCACTATACCCCATAGTGATTATTATGTATGTGTCCGTTATTCCGTTTATTGTTGCACTGTACCAGGCATTCCGTCTGCTGAGCTACATCGACAAAAATGAAGCGTTCTCTCTAATGTCAGTGAAATCCTTAAAAACAATAAAATATTGTGCTATTGTAATCAGTAGTCTCTATTTTGTGATGTTGCCATTTGTTTATGTTGTCGCAGAGAAAGATGATGCCCCAGGCCTCATTCTTATGGGGATGGTTCCTGTTTTTGCTTCATTGGTCATTGCAGTATTTTCCGCTGTGCTCCAAAGATTGTTACAGGAAGCGATTGATATCAAATCAGAAAATGACCTAGTGGTCTGAGGTGAATATATGGCCATTATAATCAATATTGATGTGATGTTGGCAAAGCGGAAAATGACGGTTACCGAGCTTGCAGAGAGAGTTGAGATCACGATCGCCAATATTTCCATATTAAAAACAGGAAAAGCCAAAGCGATCCGTTTATCCACTCTGGATGCCATCTGTAAAGCACTGGATTGTCAGCCTGGAGATATATTGGAATATAAGGCTGATGAGGACGAAGATACAAATGAGCATTTATAAAAGTGACCGACGAAGACTCTGCATGTTGTATGCAGAGTCTTCTTTTACGTGTCTTGATCAAGAAATACGTGCCATGCCTATAACGAATGATTGTGCATCATTCGAAATTGCATGGGTGTTACGTTTTCCTGGGTTTTAAAACATCGGATGAAGTAGCTTGACTGTGAAAATCCCGTTTCCAGCGTAATTTGTTTAATGGAAAGGTTGGTTGTTGCGAGCAGCTGTTTCGCATGTAATAACCTGGATTCCAAGAGGAATTCCGGGAAGGAGATGCCAAACGTCTGACTGAACTTTCGGCTAAAGTATGTTGTACTGTATCCGGCAATCCCGGCAGCATGGTCTAGTGTAATGTGCTCGTTACTATGGGAACGAATATAATTCCCTGCTTCACGAATTCGCTCGGAAGTGTGATTGAGCGAAACATTGATCTGGCTCGCAGCGGATTGCAATCGGGTCAGAAGCTCATAGAGTGTAGCTGCCACACTATGCTCGTCTTCCACCTGATAGCCTCTGCCTAGCTCCAGTAATCGATCCATGAGCGCGGTAACCACCGGAAAGTTGGAACACTGAAACAACCAGGGCTCGTCAACGCCTTTCCCATTTAACAGTTCTTCGAGACGAACACCGTAAAAATGAATCCAACGAATGCTCCAAGGATCATCTAAATCTGAGTAGTACGTTTGTCTGAGACCGGGACCATAGAGGAATCCTTGCCCACGCATTAGCTCATAACAAGCGGTTCCCGTGTCCAGAAATCCTTTACCGTCCAGGACAAGGTGCAGGTTATAACATTGATCCAAGTTAATTTCAGTGGTGCCATATTCTCGATGCACATGATGTTTCGGAAAATCACTGTACCCTCCAATAAAATCGGGAAAGCATACATGTCTGGGGAAAACCGGCTTGGGGAGAAAGATGTGTTCTTTCACGTGTATCCTCCATTTAAACGCAATATTTTTATGTAGTGAACTGAAATAGATTCAGCCTACTGTTATTTGAATCTTGGACAATGACAATATTCTATTATATGTCGCATAATCTTGTCATTTATTATCTGTGAAGGTTCCAATAGAATGGAGGCAATATGGCAGGTTAAGGAGGCAATTAAAGGTGGCAAAATCAATCCAAATGGATGAATTGAAAATGGGGGTCTGTTATTACCCTGAGCACTGGTCGGAAGCGTTGTGGGAGGACGATTTCCGTAGAATGAAAGAGATGAATATCACAGTTATTCGGATGGCTGAATTCGCATGGTCCATCTTTGAAGCAGAAGAAGACCAGTTCGATTTTAGTTTTTTCCAAAAGGCACTGGATCTGGCGCATCAATACGGTTTGAGTGTTATTTTGGGAACACCCACTGCAACTCCACCAGCGTGGTTAACATCCAAATATCCTGAAGTATTAAACGCAAATAAGGACGGGGTGTTGTATCAACACGGAATGCGGCGTCATACCAACTACAGCAGCCCAATCTTCAGACAGCAATGTGAGAAAATCGTGCGCAATATGGTGATTGCCTATAAAGATCATCCGGCTCTTATTGGATGGCAGATCGATAACGAATTCAATTGTCATATGGATGTTTTCTATGCTGAGGCTGACCATGTCGCCTTCCGTGAATGGTTAAAGGATCGTTATGAATCGTTAGAGAATCTGAACCAGGCATGGGGAACCGTTTTCTGGAGTCAGACCTATACTGACTGGGAGCAAGTTCACCTTACCCGAAATATGGTCAGTCAATCGCCCAATCCTCATTTGGCACTAGATGAAAAGAGATTCATCTCAGCAAATACCATTTCATTTGCCAAGCTTCAGGTGGACATCATTCGGGAACTGGATCCGGAACATTGGATCACAACAAACGGTACATTTGGACACTTGGATAATCATGAAATGACAGAGGATTTATTGGATTTTTTCTCCTATGATTCGTATCCGCAGTTTGCCACGATCTTTCCAGGGACAGACGTTAACTCATTACAAGATCGGGCCTGGAGCATGAAACTGTCGAACGTACGCAACATGTCACCGAACTTCTGCGTCATGGAACAACAGTCTGGGCCAGGAGGCTGGGTTGACAGTATAGGCATGGGTACGCCAAGACCGGGACAGATCCGATTATGGTCGTATCAATCTGTTCTTCACGGAACAGATCTGCTCGTCTACTTCCGCTGGCGGACGGCAACATTTGGCACCGAGATGTACTGGCATGGCATCAATGATTACCATAATCAACCCAATAGAAGGGTACGCGAGGTTGCACAAGTAGGGGAAGAGTTTGCCAAGATCGGGCGTGTTATTGCGGGCACTACATATCAAGCCGATGTTGCGATCCTACAGGATTACGATAACATCTGGGACGGAGAGTTGGACGAATGGCACGGTCCGCTTCAGCAACAGAGTGTACGCTCCTGGTATAAACAGCTCCAGTATCGTCATATTCCGACGGACATGGTTACACTGCAACCAACGACAACACTGGAAGAGTTATCCGAATATAAGGTGATCATCTATGCTCATCCGGCCATCATGACAGACGAGACAGCAGAACTTCTGCAAGCCTATGTCAGTCAAGGAGGCACTCTGTTTTTCGGTGCGCGCACCGGATATAAAGATCTCAAGGGGCATTGTTACATGAGACCGTTCCCTGGGGCTGTCGCTGAGTTGTGTGGTGTAACCGTAGAGGACTTTACCTTAATCAAAGGAACCATTCCAGCAGCCAAACTGCAATGGAGTGGGGCGAGTGGGCGACTTCAGGAGGGAACGTCAACGGCCGGATTTAATGAAGTTCTTCATGTGGAGCATCCTGACGTACAGGTTGTGGCTGAGTATACATCCGAATATTATGCAGGTAGTCCTGCATTGACCAAACGTGTGGTAGGTCAGGGGCAAGTATGGTATTATGGAGCGGCTTACAATGAACCGGTCGTTGATGCTATTCTGGATGAAATAGGGCTATCTTCACCTGTGGGTGACCTGGTAGAGGTACCGTCCGAAGTTGAGCTTGGTATCCGTTCCGGTAAGGATAAAGCTTATGTATTTTTACTGAACTACTCGGATCAACAAGTGGCTATCAAGCTTAAGAAGCAAGCAAAAGAGTTACTGTCCGGTACAACACTTCAGAATGAGATCAACATGCCCGCGTATGGTGTATTCATCCTGGAGATTGATTTACCGCAATGAGGAGCCTGTTCTTCAATATAATGAGTTATATATATAAAGAAACACCAAAAACGCCTTGCAGCCATTGCAAGGCGTTTTGTATATGCATCTGGTGTAGCATCCGTTTAGCATGGGCTGTAATGGGGTGTTTTTTTCGTAAACCTATGCTTCGTACAAAATCTCACCTGTCCGGGATACATCATATCCCTCGAATGATTGCAGTTCCTGCCTAAACTCCGGCGATTGGAGAATTCGCAGTACTGATTCAGTCCAGGCTTCATTACCTTGCTTCCTCAGCATGACCAGATCATAGCGCTCCTGAGTGAGCGGGACAAAATCAACCTGACCCACAAGTCGTGCAGCTTTTTCAATGCCAACTCCGACATCAGCTTCACCTGAACTGACTTTGGCAGCCACGCCCATGTGACTGGTTTCCTCGGTTTCATATCCGATCAGACCTGCGGCAGGAATTCCATGCAGCCGAAGTTGCTCATCCAGCAATACTCTCGCGCCAGAACCTTTCTCCCGATTAGCTAGTCTCAGTTCAGGCTTGCTCAGATCGGTCCAATTCTGTAAGTTCTGCGGATTACCACGCTGTACATATAGTCCGGCAGGACGTGACAGCAGGTTTACCACAACATAGGACCGCCCCGTCAGAATTTTGCGAATATACGGCAAGTTATATTCACCCGTATCTCCGTCGAGCAGATGGGTGCTGACCAGATCGGACTCACCGCGATACATCGAGATAAGCCCATCCAGACTACCCATGAACGAGCGTAGCGGACGAATATCCCGAGTTTGTTTTTCCATATGGCGCATTAGAATATCCAGACTGACATCCTGACCTGTTATGACCAGATGCCGTGGTAGAGCAGTCATTGCATGAGCAGAACTCGCTGGAGTAATCGCATGCGCAGACCCAACAGGTGTAGTTGATTGTAAGGAAGTTCCCTGAAAATCACCCTGACCTGGGTGATTTCCTGATGCCGAGGTCTGATGAGGAGTCGGGATACGCTGACCTGAGGACTGAAGTTGCTTGGAGCGACGTTTATATGCCTCCAGATCGGTAGCATCAATCCGCATTTGTTTACCTACACGGTATGCGACGAGGTCTCCTTTTTTGATCAGGTCATAAACTGTCAGTTTCGATATTTTGAGTAGCTTGGATATTTCTTCGGTTGTGTAGGATTGCTCCTCCGTCATAAGTGAAGATCCTCCTTCAAAGGTATAGAGCAATGATGGTTTTGTTATGAATGTTTCTTGTACTATATCATTAATTGAGGGATGCCATAAACCTGAGAACACGCAATAAACGCGTAGGACAGATAACAAAAGCCAAATGTGATCTTAATCACCTTCCCATTTTTTTTGTCTTGTGTATAATTAGATATAATCAATTATAACTAGTTATAACCAAAGATAACGTTGGGGGAGAAATGAATGAGAAAGAGAATCGGATATGTGTTGGGAAGTATGTCACTGGGACTGGCTCTTGTATTGGCTGGTTGCGGCGCAAACACGGGCACTACGGATACATCCACGGGTGCAGAACAAACGACCTCAACGCCAGCGGCATCAGGTGAAAGTTCATCAGCAGAAAATACAGATCCGCAGGAAACGGTAGATCTGACAATCTCTGCGGCGGCAAGTCTGACCGATGCGATGAAAGAGATTGAAAACAATTATGAGCTAGCTAATCCTTATATAGAACTTAATTTTAACTTTGGCGCCTCGGGTGCCTTGCAACAGCAGATTGAACAGGGTGCCCCAGCTGATGTCTTTGTATCGGCGGCAACAAAAAATATGAATGCGCTAGTGGATGAAAACCTGATTGCATCGGGCGATCAGAAGAATTTGCTACAGAATTCACTGGTGGCGATTGTGCCAGCAGATGGGACACACACAGTAACCAGTGAAACGGATCTCACCAGCGACTCCATCAGGACGGTAGCGATTGGGATTCCGGAAAGTGTGCCTGCGGGAACCTATGCCAAGGAAGCTCTGACCAATGCCAAGCTGTGGGATGAACTGGAAAGCAAACTTGTGCAGGGGAAAGACGTTAGACAGGTTCTTCAATATGTAGAGACAGGTAATGCAGATGCAGGATTTGTATATAAAACGGATGCTCTTACTTCGGATCAGGTGAAAATTGCGTTTGAGGTGGACAAGAATAGCTACACACCAGCCAATTATCCGGTAGGTATTATTGAAGGAACGAAACACCGTACGGAAGCCGAACAATTCTATGCGTATTTACAAACCCCTGAAGTGCTCGATATCTTCAAGAAATACGGATTCACAATTCCGGAATGAATGTGAACGCCATAGACTGGTCCGTATTCTGGTCACCGGTGCGCCTATCGCTTCAGGTTGCGTTATTATCCAGCGTAGTGGCCACGGTGCTCGGAATTGCGATAGCCTGGAAGATGTCACGTTCTTCATTTCGGGGAAAGATTCTGCTGGAAACGGCATTTATGCTGCCGCTAGTCCTTCCTCCGACGGTGGTTGGATTTCTGTTACTTGTCATACTGGGGCGTAAAAGTCTGTTTGGACAATGGATCGAAGCCATATTCTCCGCACCGGTTATTTTCACCTGGTGGGCTGCGGTGATTGCTTCGGTGGTGGTTGCTTTTCCACTCGTGTATCAGACGATGAAATCGGGATTCAGCGGTGTGGATCGTGATCTGGAGGATGCGGGTCGTTCGATTGGGGCGAATGAGTGGCAGGTCTTTCGTTACATCTCCCTGCCGCTCGCAGGCAGAGCATTGATGACTGCTTTCATCCTGGGCTTTGCCCGTGCACTTGGGGAATTCGGAGCCACACTGATGATTGCAGGCAATATTCCGGGCAAAACACAAACGGTACCTACGGCAATCTATGTCGCTGTGGATTCGGGCAATCAGACCATGGCCTGGGCGTGGACTGTTTCCATTATTATCATCTCATTTCTCATGTTACTGATGACCAGACAGCAGCGAGATGGGAAAAGCGACTGATTTGATATGTGCTAATATTATATAAAATGATGAAAAATCCGTTTTAAGGAAAGAACTTTTTTCCTTAATGCGGGTTTTTATTACCAATTTCATATGTACCAATATCAATATCCTGCCAAATTGGTCTTAATGGAAATGTAAAGCTGTTTTAACATAAAAAAATAAAAATTTTCCCGAAATTTAATCGTTCAGTACTCGCTTTCAGTGGGCTTGTTCCTGTAAGATAGAAGTAATGGATTCCAGCCAAGTACTGAAATAAGGAGAGACGACGATGAACACTAAATCTGATTGCGGCGTTTCGTTGCAAATCGATGACTATCTGGATCTTTTGCATTTTGCCATCCAAATTCAGGATCAGGAATGGCAGCAATCCCTTATCCGCCAACTCAAAATATTTCAGACGGCGACGGAGCAGCAACGCACACCAGAAGAGGAATTATGGACACGGTTTGATTACATCAACAGCAAACTGACAGGTCTGTGCCACCAGATTCATGCCGCTCATTCCATGGACGAACGCAAGAAGTTCGAGGAACGGATCGGTCTCTTACAATTACAGCGAGTGGAAGTTGCACGTAAAATTAAATGGGCGAGTCGCAGATAGATGAGTAGTGTATACACCAAGTGATGCACCGCCAAAATGGTATAATCAGTGAGAGTCATACAAGAAGAAGCCATCCACCAATCGATATGGGGGATGGCTTTTTCTTGTGCCATAGAGAAGTTCTATAACCTTATCAGGATGTCCTATTAGTTTAGTTATTGCCCAAAGATGACTTGTAATGATATTCTTTGTTCAACCTAATTCCGAGTATACAAGTATGAATGGTTTGTTAAGAGGTTTGAGGATGGGGAGTACACATCATATTCGCTGTGATAACAGCCTGTGGAGGAGATTGGGAATGGTTAAAAAACGGGGGATTCAAAAATTCCGGACAGCACTGCTGTTCATTACAATGCTGGCGGTACTGGCTGGATGCAGCACTGGAACTGCAAGCAATGATTCAGAATCTGCTTCGGCAGCAGGCGACACCAAAGTGAAAAAGATCATTGTAGGAACAGGTACACAGTTCCCAAATGTCTGCTTCATTGATGAGAATGGCAAGTTAACAGGTTATGATGTGGAACTGATCCGGGAGATCGACAAACGTTTGCCTGAGTATGAATTCGAATTCAGCACGATGGATTTCAAAAACCTGCTGCTGAGTCTGGAAACGAAAAAAATTGACCTGATCGCTCACCAGATGGAAGTGAATGATGAGAGACAGGCCAAGTTCCTGTTTAATGATGAAGCCTATAATATTTTTCCAAATAAAATTGTCGTAAGTCAGAAAAATGAGGAAGTAAAATCGATTGAGGATCTAAAAGGGAAAAAACTGATTGTTGGTGCTACAAGTAATGCGGCTGTACTTGCTGAGAAATGGAATGCAGCGAACGGTAACGGGATTGATATCGTCTATTCCGGAGCGGGTGAGGATACCAATACCCAGATCAAAACAGGCCGGGTGGATGCCACCATCAGCACTCAGTTTGCCATTGATTATCAGAATAAGGCGGTTGATGCTCAGCTGAAAACGGTAGGCGATGCCCTCTCCAACTCCAAAGTGTACTTCATTCTGAACAAAGATGAGCAGGAGCTCAAAACCAAAGTGGACGAAGCGCTCAAAGCGATCAAAGAAGACGGAACGTTAGGCAAACTGAGCACAGAGTGGCTTGGAGCTGACTATACGGTTGAAGAGTAGTCTGAGAAAGGTGTGCAGCGGTAATGGGAAAATCATTTGATCTGTCATTAGTTCTGGATTTCATCCCGGAACTGCTACGATATTTGCATATAACACTGATTGTACTGGGTGGTTCCATCGTGCTCGGACTGGTGGGCGGCGTGCTTCTGGCCGTTCCCCGGCTGTATCGGATTCCGGTACTAAGCCAGTTGGCTACCCTGTACGTCTCATTCATGCGGGGCACACCGATCCTGATCAAATTGTTCCTGGTGTATTACGGACTTCCCGAGTTGCTCAAACCCATTGGCATCGACCTATCGAGAACCGACCCGTTGTTATTTGTCATTGTGACCTATGCGCTTAGTGATGCGGCATCTTTTGCCGAGATCTTTCGCGGAGCGGTGCGCAGTGTGGATAAAGGCCAGACGGAAGCAGCCTATGCTGCGGGAATGACCACATTCCAGTCTTTTCGGCGGATTGTTGTTCCGCAGGCACTGATTGTTGCTTTTCCGAACATGGCTAACACGTTAATTGGTTCATTGAAGGATACTTCTCTGGCCTTCTCCATTGGTGTCATGGATATGGTGGGCAGAGGGCAGACGTTAATTTCGGCCACGTCCCACGCACTTGAAGTGTATATCAGTCTGTCTGTGGTCTATTATGTCATTGTTATTGTGCTTGAAAAAGGATTTGCCTTTGCAGAACGCAGACTCCAGCGTCATGAACGTAAGAGAGTTGTACACAAACCGGCAATTCGAGCCAAACGCCTGAAAGAGGTTGTTCAAAAAGTCCGCTTTTGATTACGAATCATGCCTGGCGGCATCTTCTCGGTACTGAAAACCAGACTTTTTGAACTCTCACTGAAACGAATAGCGGGGTGAGCATATGTCGATTGATCTCCAGTTTATCTATACATCTTTTTTTCAAATCCTGAAGGCATTGCCACTGACACTTGTCATTACGATTGTTCCGTTGATTGCAGGCTTCGGAATCGGTCTGGCTACGGCTCTGATCCGTATTTATCGCGTGCGGTGGATTCACCGCATTGCTGACTTCTACGTTTCATTCCTGCGTGGAACACCGATGCTGATGCATCTATTCCTCATCTATTACGGCATTCCGATGATTATCGATAAGCTGGCGGAACGTTACGGTTGGGCTTTCCAATCCTCGTCGATTCCTATTCTCGTATTTGTACTGATTGCTTTCTCGCTCACTGCGGGCGCCTATATGTCCGAGATTATCCGTTCAGGCATTCTTGCTGTGGATATCGGCCAGATGGAGGCGGCTCACGCTGTAGGCATGAGCACATTTCAGGCTTTAAGACGTATCATCATCCCTCAAGCAATCGGGGCTGTATTGCCTAACCTGTGCAGTATGTTTGTTGGGTTCCTGCATGGATCAACACTCGCTTTTACCGTGTCTCAGATGGATATCCTCGGTAAAGCGGATGTGGTGGCATCCGTCAGTCTGAAGTTTCTGGAGGCCTTTATCGCCGCAGCGTTCATCTATTGGGGGCTGACCATCATTGCCGAGCGGATCACTGCTCTGCTTGAGCGTCGGGTTGCCGTGTACAGCAAAGGAGGCGTGTCATGATTACACTAACCAACATACACAAAACTTTTGGCAAGCAGGAAGTATTGAAGGGAATTGATCTGACCGTGGAACAGGGTGATGTCGTAGCGATCCTTGGACCGAGCGGATCAGGTAAAACAACGCTGCTGCGCTGCGTCAATTTTCTGGAACGTGCCGATGAGGGCGAGGTTCAGATCAGTGGATTAACCGTCGATTGCAAGCATGCACGCAAACATGACATTGTGCAGTTGAGACGAAAAACAGCGATGGTGTTCCAGCATTATAATCTGTTCAAACACAAGACAGTGCTGGATAACGTCACCGAGGGATTAATTATTGCCCAGAAAATGTCCAAAGCCGATGCCCGCACTCGTGCCCTGCATGTGCTTGAACAAGTTGGACTGTCTGCCAAAATCAATGAGTATCCAAGTATGTTGTCAGGTGGACAACAACAACGGGTGGGCATCGCCAGAGCACTGGCACTGAATCCCGAAGTGATTTTGTTTGATGAACCGACCTCGGCGCTGGACCCCGAGCTTGTGGGTGAGGTGTTGTCTGTCATCCGCTCCATTGCTCAAGAGGGGATTACCATGATTGTAGTTACCCATGAAATGGGGTTTGCCCGTGAGGTGGCAAGTCGGGTTGTATTCATGGATGGAGGTTCCGTTGTGGAGGAAGGAACCCCGGAGGAGGTGTTTGTACGTCCCAAGCAGGAACGTACTCGTCAATTCCTCAGTCGATATTCTTCCGACTGGAGTTATGTCATCTGACGATATAGGCGCAAGCTGTAGTAACTGACGATCCCGGCCCGGCATATGCTGTAACAGGCAAATGCTGATAGGCCGGGTTTTTCTATGGGTGAAGCAGGCCGTGACGGTAAGGAGGAGGACCATGCAGAGCAAAATCGATGAAATCATCACACATATTGCACACTCTCACCAGCAGATCGCACGTGTGCTGGATGCCAAACGCCAAGTCGCTGTACGCATGTCTGAAATCATCAATCATTTGCCAGATATCGAACCGGAGTTGGATGGCGTTGACGGTCTGCTGGATAGCTCTGGGCAAATCAACAAAAGCATTATCTCTTACTTGGGGGGCCTTGCAGATCTGGAAGAGGCTGTAGCCGAAACGCTGACCCAAGTCATGCGGGAGATCGCGGTTCAAGAAGAAGAATAAGCCCGGAAGGCGGGTGAAGGAACATGAGTAGAGAACAGAGCCTCATTCTGATGCTGGACGCAGCAGCCAAAATGCAGTGGAATATTGCCCTGATCTTGGAGGCAAAAGCGATTGAGGCCGAGAAGGTACGGAACTGGACGCTGAATCATTTGAATGGGGATACCTTTCTGACGCACGGGGATCAGGTAGGCGAGCCGCTCAAAATGCATGATCAGCTGGTGGAATTGCTGGAAGGTTTAACCCGGATGGAGACCGGACTGTGCAACAATCTCAAAGCGGTGATGGTACAGAACGATAGCGAAGATGGCGGCGGTATGGACGGGGGCATGTTTGGCGGCATGGATCTGGGAGACATGGGAAAATGAGTCTGATGCGGCGTGAGCAGGAAGCCAAACTGGCGCTCATTGAATCCATTGCACACAGTCAGCAGGCGCTGGCACGCATTCTGGACAGTGTAGCCAGTGTAACCGCTCATTCGGAAGTATCCGCCCGCAGTCTGGCCGAAAACATTCGTTTGCTGAGTCGCTATCAGGCAGAAATGTCTCGTATGGTTACGGGAATCAGGCTGGCCCGAATCCAGCATGGGGAGCCTGGCTTGCCGTGGCTCAAAGACCCCGGGTGTGCAATTCGTATCGTTCGGGACATACAGGAGGAATGTTGACATGTTAAAGAAGAAGAAAATACGACTGAGAACCAAAAGAGCTTTGTTAATCCGTGGAGCCCGTCTGCGCAAAATTCGCAAACTGCGTGCGCTCAGAGCCAAACGTGTTCTTCACAAACGCCCACTTAAAGGACGCAGTGCGTGGCTCAAAAAAAAGAAACGTGCGGTACGGCGGCACCGGAGTCCAAAGCCCGTACAACCAGTCGTCCCGGCTACCCCTACCGATCCGAACCCGGACGGTGCGTACAGCCAGGGATACAACGAGGCGTACAACGAGGGATTCAACGCGGGTTTCGCCAAGGGATTCGAGGACGGACATCAGCTGGCGTACAAAGCACAGTAACCGAGTAGACACGATTATTCCTGCATCGAATGATACCTGTCTAGCAGTTAGCCCGGGGGACAGATCCCTCCGGGCTATTTGCATCGCCGCAAAAGCGGACATGCCCGTACAGGCGGATGTGGAGGGCATGCGCCAATTTTGCGCCTTGCAGGACACCCGTCCATGATGCATCTGACCCCGAGGCATATCCTTTAGAGGGAAGACCAATCTCGGGGAGAGTCTGGAAGTGAGATCTCCTGAAGGAAGACAGGGTGAAGAATGTGGCAAAACGAAGGCACCGTCCGCTGACCGAAGCGGAAACGGCTTACCGCGGCGGATATGCAGAAGGCCGCAGATTCGGCGGCTGTCAAGCCATGATGGAGCGGGTGCAGATGTTTGAACCGACCCTGCGGGACATGAAGGTGTTATATATCCCGCAAGGATTCGATGCCATCGATGAAGGTGTCACCTTGGCTCTGCAGCAATCTGTACGTGAATGCGTTGTTGGATCGCCAGCAGCGATGTTGCAGGAAGCCAGTCAGCATCGGCCCGATGTTGTGCTCGTTATGAATGGTCTGCATGTATTTCCCGCAGATCATGTAGAGCAGGTGAATGGCATACGTGCACTCGGTATCCGAACTGCCGTGTGGTTTGTGGATGATCCGTATTTCACCGAAGATACAACGTCCCTTTGTCAGCATTATGATGTCGTGTTCACGCATGAAGAGGCCGCCGTACCCTTCTATCTGGGACATGGAGCGAACCAGGTCATCTATATGCCACTCGCGGTGAATCCAGGCATGTTTCAACCGCGGCGCGCCGCACCGCAGCATCAGCACGACATTTGTTTTATCGGTACCGGATTCTGGAACCGGATTGCCTTGTTCGACGAGCTGGCCCCTTTTCTTGCGGACAAAAAGGTATTCATTGCGGGTAGCCAGTGGAACCGATTGACACGCTATGATGTACTAGGCCGTTTCATCCACGAAGGATGGATTGCTCCTGGAGAGACAGTAGATTATTACAATGGCGCCAAGATTGTCATTAACATTCACCGGACTTGCGAGAATGGGGAAGACAATCGCAACACACATCATCTTGAAGGTCACTCGATTAATCCACGCACGTATGAGATTAGCGCATGCGGCACAATGCAGATTACGGATGCACGTGCAGATTTACCCCGTTATTATAAGCCGGGATATGACATCGAGACGTTCACCAACGCAGCGGAACTTCAGCGCAAGATCCACTATTATCTGAAGCATGAAGAAGAACGACAGGCGATGGCGTGGCGTGGACTTCTCACCACGATGAACCAGCATACATTCACTCGCCGGATCGGTCAGTTGCTGGAACATTTGTAATCCCCGTCTGAAGTGCAGCATCAACAAGAACCCTATCCCAAAAAATAAAGGAGTGGCGGTATGTCTCTCAAACACCGTAAAACCAAAAAGGTTCATGCACCCGTACTGAGCCTGGCTGATCAAGCGCGCAAAAATGGGCAACATGCCGGATATGACGCAGGTAAGGAAGAAGGATATCTGCGCGGTCGCGCCAACTATATTGTGAATTGTGCACAGGAACCGTTGCCTTTCCGACAGCTTCATGTGCTGTATGTATCCTCGGGTAAAGGCTTCCCTTATTCCCCGTTGGATGAGGCCATTATGGCCACGTTACAGGGTATGGTAGCTCAAGTAACCCTCTCTGATCCGCGTCAACCGGTTTCTGAAATTGCGCTGCAGACGCGTCCTGATCTTGTGCTGGTGCTGGATGGAATGGATATCCCCATCGAGCATATCGATGCGATTCGCCAAGCGGGCATTCAGACGGCGATCTGGCTGACGGATGACCCGTACTATACAGATATGACGCTGGATATTGTGACACATTTTGACCATGTCTTCACGCTGGAACTGAACTGTATCGATCTATATCGACAAATCGGCTGCGCGTCAGTACACTACCTCCCTTTTGCCGCATTCACTAATCATTACTTTCCAATTACAACCCCTTCCCCGTTAAAACGGGATGTCAGCTTTATCGGCTCGGCCTACTGGAACCGGGTATACTTCTTCAATCCGATCATGCCTCAGTTGATGTCACACAATACGGTATTTAACGGAATCTGGTGGGATCGCCTGCCTGACTACACTGCCTATGGCGAGAAGATTGAACTTGGTCGCTGGATGAGTCCGCCGGAGACCAATGATGTGTACAATGGCACCAAAATTGTCATCAACCTGCATCGATCCCACGAAGATGATTCCGTTAATAATAATCACCTCAAAATCCCGCCAGCCTCACCGAACCCTAGAACGTTTGAAATTGCCGCGTCCACGACGCTGCAGCTGACCGACGCCCGGGATGACATTGCGCGTTTCTACAAACCGGGTGTGGAGATTGAGACATATTCCTCGCCGCAGGAGTTACTCGACAAAGTGGAATATTATCTTACTCATGAAAAGGAACGCCGTGAGATTGCACTTCGTGGACTCGAACGTACACTGAAAGACCACACGTATGGCAAAAGAATTAATGAAATGTTAACCATCATATTCCCTTAATTCTGGCCGGGAGGAGGTGTGCACAGTACCCTGTATCGGATACCCGTGTACAGGGTCCGTGCGGCCATGGCAACGAAACCAAAGATGATGTTATTTTCACATGTGTGTAATACTCGCAGCATTACAGGCGCCGAGAAGCTGCTGCTTCATTTTATGAGAGAGATCGGTGCGATCTTTGAATGTGTGCTCGTAGCTCCTCAGGAGGGGAAGCTTGCGGGGCTTGCGCGAAGATTCGGCATTCAGGTCAAAATATGTACTCTGCCGATGCTTCACGGTGTGTACACACCTTATCTGGGCATTGCAGATGATGCGGAGCATCTTCGTCATACACCAGCGTTTCAGGAAGCAGTCTCCCTAATACGGGAGACTGCTCCCGATATGGTGTTAACGAACACCTGCGTTAATGTACTGCCGGCTGTAGCGGCAAAGTCCCTTCAGATTCCGGTCATCTGGAAGATTACCGAGATCATTCATACGAATGAACATACAACCGAGGCGATCCAGATGATTGGCCGTTACGCGGATTGGATTATCGGTATATCCGAGACAGCTGTAGCCCCATTCCAAGAAGCCGGCATAGGTGACAAAGTGACCATTATCTCCCCAACTTGGGAACCCGCGCTACCAGCCCCGGACCGCTGGGTTCATCTGCGCGAACGCAAGCGTAAGGAGCTCGGTTTCAAATCATCACAGACCTGTATCGGTTATATTTCTTCATTTATATATGATGCCAAAGGGTTGAAACCTTTTGTGGATATGGCCTTGAGGATCTGTGAAACGCATTCGCGTTGTCGCTTCTGGATCATCGGGGCACCATCGGATAAAAAGTATTACGACGAGTGTGTATCACGGGTGAAAAAATCCGGGTATTCACGCCGGTTTACCTTCACTACGTTTGAAGAGAACGTATCTCTGGCATATACCGCGATGGATATCCTGGTCATCCCAAGCATGGTCAAAGAAGGATTTGGCATGACCGCACTGGAGGGTCTCTATTTTGCCAAACCGGTCATCGCTTTCGCTCAGGGTGGACTGAAGGAACTAATGGAATCCGTAGGCAGTGATGCATTTCTGGCCCCGCCGGGCGATACCGAAGCGCTTGTCACCTTGGCAACAACCTTGCTGAATGATGCAGAGCTGGCCTCAACTACAGGATGGCGCAATCGGACAGAAGCGGAAAGGCTCTACGGCGTTGAAACCTACCGAACAAAATTGCATACGATGGTGACACAGTGGTTATTGCGTTTTCCCGGATGGTTTGCTTATATCCAACCTCCGAATGGACCGGTGTATGCCCATGGAGAGGGCGGACTACGCACTGTACTGGTTCTGGAGCCGGCTACGGTTCGGGCACTGTTATTCCCGCTGACCGTCATCCAGGCGTTGCCACATTCCTCATTACCTCCAATCGCATTGGGTCACGATGCTCCTGTTGCCTCAGGTACTGTCCCAGCTGCAAAGCTGATTCCACGGAGGGGCAAAACACGGAAGCGTCGTCGCAAGCCACTTGCACCTCATTCTCGCCGAGACCGTGAGGGACTGAAACGTACTTCCGGAACTGGCAGACGTAAGGGGAGACTCCGTACAACGAAGGGACCGCGTCCACATATGGGGAAATCGGCTAGTCGCAGACGCAAATCTGCCAAGGCAGGACGTAGCCGAGCAGGGCGCAAGGGTTCCAATACAAGATGAAGGCAGGGATTACGATGAAGATCATGACGGTGCTGGGTACGAGACCTGAGATCATACGGCTCAGCCTGATCATCTCCAAGCTGGACCAGTACGCGTCCAAACATATTCTGGTGCACACGGGACAGAACTTCACGGAAAGTCTCAGCGGTCTCTTTTTCAAGGAAATGGGCCTGCGCGCACCGGATTACGTTCTTCAGGATGAAGCGGCCACTCTGGGACGACAGCTATCCTCGATGTTTACGCAGATGGAAGATCTGATATTGCAGGAGAAACCCGATAAATTGCTGCTGCTCGGCGATACCAATAGCGCATTATGTGCAATATTGGCTGAGCGCATGGGTGTTCCTGTTATTCATATGGAAGCAGGCAATCGTTGCTTCGACCTGGATGTGCCTGAAGAGAAAAATCGTAAGGTTATTGATGCCATCTCCACCGTTAATATGCCTTACACGGAACAGAGCAAGAAACATTTGGTCAGTGAAGGGGTACCAAGCAGGCGCATCGTGCTAACGGGCAATCCCATCTATGAAGTAATGCAGCACTACGACGCGCAAGTAAGTTCCAGCAAAATACTGAAAAAGCTCAAGCTGAAGTCTGGGCAATACTTCCTGGTTACTGCCCATCGAGCCGAGAATGTGGATCATGCCCCTCATTTGCTGGAGATTATGAAAGGACTGAACCAGGTCGCAGAGGAACACGGGTTGCGTGTGATCTGCAGTATTCATCCGCGTACCGCAATCCGGATCGCGGAGCATCTGCAACTGGAGATGAACCCGCTGGTGGAGTTTCACGAGCCGTTTGGATTCTTCGACTTTGTAATGCTTGAACGTCATGCACGCTGTGCACTTACGGATAGCGGTACCGTGCAGGAAGAGTGTTGCATTATGGGCGTGCCGACCGTAACGATGCGTCGAACTACCGAGCGGCCGGAAACGGTCGATTGTGGCAGCAATGTAGTCTCCGGTCTGGATGCCGCGCGCATCGCTGATTGCGTGAAAGTCATGACAAAGATGTCTAGCGACTGGGATTGCCCGCAAGGTTACAAAGCCACAGATGTATCCAGTAAAGTGGTTAAATTTCTGCTTGGAGGGAAAATGCATGTTTGAAAATAAACGTATACTCGTGACTGGCGGTACGGGATCATGGGGTTATGAACTTGTGGCTCAACTACTGCCCCAGCAGCCCAAAGAAATTATTGTATATTCCCGGAACGAGTCCAGCCAAGTGGCTATGAGTCGTGAATTTGAAGACCCACGTCTTCATTTCCGGATTGGAGATATTCGTGACAAGGACGCCTTGACGGCGGCTTGCCAGCATGTGGACTATGTATTTCATCTGGCTGCGCTCAAGCATGTTCCGGTGTGTGAAGACCAACCGTACGAAGCACTCAAAACCAATGTGATTGGTACACAGAACGTGATCGAGGCCGCTATTGAGAACAAGGTGGAAAAAGTAATCTATATCTCAACTGACAAGGCTGCCAATCCGTCCAACTTCTATGGCATGACAAAAGCGATCGGCGAGAAATTAATTGTATATGCAAACTTGTTACACAGTGATACCAAGTTTGTTACGGTACGGGGTGGGAATGTACTGGGGACAAATGGAAGTGTGGTACATCTGTTCAAGAATCAGATCCGCCAGAAAGGGCAGGTCTCCATCACGGATATGAGTATGACTCGATTTTTTCTTACGCTGAAGGATGCAATCACCTTGCTGTTCAAAGCTTCGGTGGAAAGTGTCGGCGGAGAGATCTTTGTCATGACGATGCCTACCTGCAAAATTGTTGATCTCGCGGAAGTGCTGATTGAGGATTCCGGTGTGGAGAATGTGAGCATTGTGGAACGTGGCATTCGTCCAGGGGAGAAAATTCATGAAATATTGATGAGTGAATTCGAGAGCATGACCACCGTTGTCTACGATGAGCAGTACCTGGTAATTCTTCCTACCCTGGGCATACCGGGTCTGCGTGAACACTATACCAATTGTCCCCCGGTCTCCTTTAACAGTTTCAGTTCTGAGCATCAACTCATGACCAAAGAGGAGATTCGTGAAATTCTGAAACGCGGAGGATTCCTGTCATGAAACTGCTGATACTTGGTGGAAACGGAATGGCCGGCCATATTCTGGTCGACTATTTCCGCCGTCAAGGTGTACACAGCGTCTTCTACACATCTCGGGATGTAACCGACCCCAATGGTCTGCTCCTGGATGTGAACGACAGCTTCATGGTTGATCGATTGGTAGAAGCTGTGCACCCGGATGTGATTATTAATGCTGTAGGTGTGTTGAACAACTTCGCAGATGAGGACAAAATTACTGCATATCATATTAACGGTTTCCTGCCACATCGTCTGCGGCGGGTTGCAGATACGATTGGTGCACGCCTGATTCATATCAGCACAGACTGTGTGTTCAGTGGAGAACGGGGAGCATATCGGGAAGATGATGTTACGGATGGGACTTCAGCTTACGCCATCACCAAAGCCCTAGGTGAAGTTCAGGATGAAGGTCATCTGACGATCCGTACGTCCATCATTGGACCCGAGATTCGCCAGGGCGGCATTGGTCTGATGCAATGGTTTATGTCCAGCACAGGTGAAGTCGGAGGCTATACCCGCGTATTCTGGAACGGTGTGACCACACTTGAGCTGGCCAAATGGGTAGACCATTACCTGGCCTCATCGGTTAGTGGTCTGATTCACCTAGCTCATCCGGCACCTGTCAGCAAGCATGACCTGCTTGTATTGTTCAAGCAGACCTGGGATAAGCAGGATGTGACGATTGTTCGTGATGACAGTGTCGTGCAGGACCGTACGCTGGTGTCCACTCGCGAGGATGTGAAAACAGACCTGCCGGATTATTCTACAATGCTGAAGGAGTTGGCATTATGGATGGAGCAGAGCTGAGAGGCAAGAAAGTGCTGATTACAGGCGCATCCGGTTTTACCGGGCGACATGCCGTATCTTATTTTCGGGAAGTTGGTGCAGTGGTTGCGGCGGTAGTCCGGAGGCCGAATGTGTTTTCATTTGGTAAAGGTACTCAGGTCCATGTCTGTGATCTGAATGATAAACAGCAAGTGCGTCATCTGATCGGCGAGGTGCAGCCCGACTATGTGCTGCATCTCGCTGGCAAAAATTCAGTGCCTGATTCGTGGTCTGATCCGCTACTGGTCCTGGAGACCAATGTGATGGCCGTGCTGTATCTGCTGGATGCGCTTCGCAGTTGTCCGACAGCACGAACCGTTATTGTAGGATCGCGGTTAAAATATACGCCGGAACCTGGCCAGATTCCCCAGCCTCCGCATCCATACAGTCTCAGTAAAGCGCTGGAAGAGATGGTGTCCTTGTCGTGGATGTCGCTCTTCGGACAACAGATCATGCTGGCGGAGCCAGGCAATCTGATTGGTGCGGGTCCTTCCACAGGCATATGTTCACTGCTTGCACGCCATGTTGTTGCCTGTGAGCAGGCAGGCAAAACCGAGGCATTCCGTCTGTCCGGACGGGACAATACGCGTGACTTTCTGGATGTGCGGGATGCGGTCAGAGGGTATGCGACCCTCCTGGTACACGGGTCCAGCGGTACAGTATACCCGGTGGTGTCTGGAGTCGAGCGCAGTCTTGGTGAAATTGCAGATCTGCTGTTGTCCATGACAGAAGCGGAAGTCCCTGTTCGCTGGGATGGGGCATCTTCTGGTCCGGATGGTTCGGGGAAACAGGAGGAATTATCACTGCTGCGCAAGCTTGGCTGGCAGCCGATGATTCCATTTGCCACATCACTTCAGGATATCCTGAGTGATGTTCGTGTCCAGCAAGGGAGGACGACAAGTTGAATCCGAGAGTATCCATTGTCATTCCATTCTACAACTGCCCTTATGTGCCTCAGGCAATTCATAGTGCACTGAACCAGACGTATCCCCATGTGGAGATCGTTGTTGTGAATGACGGTTCAACCCGGCATGCAGAGTTGCTTCAACCCTATCTTCCTTATATTAATGTGCTTGGCAAAAGCAATGGCGGGACGGCTTCGGCACTTAATCATGGCATCCGCCATGCTTCTGGTGATTATGTAGCCTGGCTCAGTTCGGATGATTATCTGTACCCGGATAAAATTCGTTATCAGCTGGAGTTTATGCAACGCGAGAATGTGCTCGTCTCCCATACGAACTTTCATTATATCAACGAGCATTCGGCAGTTACCAGAATGCATGGTGGGCCTGAACCGATGGCCGATCTGGATTGGCTGCGAGTGTTCGTTAACAGCAATCCGGTCAACGGTTGTACTGTCATGATCCGCAAGGATCTGTTCAGCGGAGTGGGATTGTTTGATGAGCTTCTGCCCTACACCCATGATCTGGATCTCTGGATGCGGATTTTGCTAAACGGTCATCGGTTCCCATACCTGAATGAACCACTTACTGCCTATCGGTGGCATGGGGGAATGGGATCGGTACGTCATGCGGATGTCATCGGCAGAGAGGCATCCATGGTATGGTCCAGATATCGCGAACCGCTGTTGCAGCGAATAGCGACGCTTGGCGGGTAGCGTAGGGAGGGCAGTTAAGAAAGCCAAAAGATGGCTGATTAACGCCCTCTTTGCGCAGCATTTTACCTAAGACAGTAAGAGGAGGGGAAGGCCCGAATGGAGCCAAAAGTATCGATCGTCATTCCTTTTTACAATTGTGCTTATATCGAGCAGGCTGTTCACAGTGCCATTCACCAGACGTATCCGCATATCGAAGTCATCGTGGTGGATGATGGGTCAACCGAGCATGTGGAGCGGCTACAACCGTTCATGGATTCCATCCGCTATATTCGCAAAGAAAACGGTGGAACCGCGACAGCATTAAATGAAGGAATCAAACATGCAACAGGGGATTACTTTGTTTGGCTCAGCTCGGATGATGTGATGCTGCTGGACCGGGTGGAGAAACAACTGACGTTTATGCGAGAGGTCAAGGCTTCATTCTGCCATGGTGCCTACCATTATGTGAATGAGAAAAGTGAATGGTTGGATACGGTGCATCCGGAAGTGGGAAGTCGTCTGGAGATGTTGCAGGTACTGCTGGAAGGTTGTCCGATCAACGGCTGTACTGTCATGTTAGAGATGGAAGCATTTGAGCGGTTTGGACTGTTCGACACTGATTTTCGCTACACCCATGACTATGAGATGTGGATGAGGCTGTTTCCAATGTATGAGCTGTTCTACTACAATGAACCTCTGATGTGTTACCGATTGCATGAGTCAATGGGAACCAAACGTCACTTCAAGGCACTCGTTGCCGAGATGGAACGGGTTCAGGCGAAGCATCGGCCGATTCTGTTCAACTTGCTTCAGGTTGGCGGGTACTGGAAGTAGATGGATTTGGCAACGATGGCTGAATGGAATAGGTGTTAATTGGACAGGAGAGCACCCTTATGAAACACTTTTGAAGTGTTATAAGTGGAAGCTCTTTTTTTGCTCTATGGACAGATTCGTGGACAGAAAGGGTGAACGATTGCTGAAGTCTCTGTATAATGAAATGATTCATACACGGAAGGGACTGGACTATGCGCAGATATCAATATCTTAAACCCAACTATTAATAAACTAATGGAGGTAAGAGTATTGATTACAGAGTTATACACAGAACGGTTATATTTGCGAAAAATGAACGTATCGGATGCGGCCAGCTTGTTTAAAATTTGGTCTGATCCGGATGTAACTAGATTTATGAATATCACTCATTTTACGGATGAAAATCAAGCTATAGCCATGATTAATCTTCTGAATGATCTTGCTCAGGAAAACAAGGCCATTCGGTTCTCTATCCTTGTGCAAGAGTCCAACGAAATCATAGGTTCCTGTGGTTATAATTCACTGGATTTTGACAATCTTAAAGCAGAAATTGGGTATGACATTGCCAAATCACACTGGGGGAAAGGATATGCTACGGAAGCGATCTCTTCTTTGTTAGCTCATGCATTCTCGACTATGAAGCTGAATCGAATGGAAGCAAAGGTTGACCCCGGTAATGTGAATTCTATCAGGCTATTACAAAAGCTCAATTTCACATATGAAGGCACTCTCAGAGCATACGAGACGGTAGGCGAAACGTTCAGTGATCTGAATATGTATTCCAAGTTGTTGACAGATTAAAACGATCTGTAATAGCGTGTTCTCGGTCCGTTAGAACACATATGAAGCGAGCAAGGGGTGTCCTCAGTCATTCATATGACAGATGGGACACCCCTTGTTTGATATTTCGGCATGTTATATGAAGACGGCATATCATTGGACAACTCAATCTTTTGAATTCATGATCGCCATCGATGCAGGATCGGGAAATACATATCCTTTAGGCAGCTTTTTCATCAATTCATTCATTACAGTGTAATCCACGTCGATGTGAGGTGTGGAAACTGGAGTCGAAAACCAGCGATTGTATAGATCACTCGGTACAAGTAACGTCATATTGTATGTCCTCCTCTATAAATGGCTTCTTGGTAGACTTGAAATGTGCGAAACCCCATCACTTCCAGTGAACGGTATTGTTCAGCCCAGGCTTTCGCCGCCGCACCCACTGTTCTCCGGGTAACATGATCCTCAAGTAGTGCATCCAACAGTTCACGGAGCGAGTCGACATCCTGCGGAGGAACAACCCATCCCGTACGTCCAGGTTCAACCATCTCGGGCATGCCGGCTGTGCCACTGACGATAACAGGTACACCCGCAAGTTGCGCTTCGGTAACGGAGAACGGCTGGGTGTCCTGCAGGCTGGGCTGGACATAGATATCTGCATGGCGCAGGAAGGAAGGAATATTGTCCAACTTGCCCCAGAACACAACATCGGCTCCAATACCCGTTGACGCGGCTTGTGACCGCAATTCATCGGTTAGATTGCCTTCTCCTGCGATCCAGCAGACCCAATCGGAACGTTTGTTTTTCAGACTGGCTAAGGCCTTGATTAACACATGAACGCCCTTGATGTATTCAAGTCGTCCGGTAAAGGCAATGACTTTCTTGCCCGCAGGTGGTCGCTGGCGGAACTTCACAGCTGCTGAGGCGCGGTAGGCTGGGAGATCTATAGCATAGGGAATCTGTCTGAACTTTGATTCAGGAACGGCAAACTCTGTAAGCGTACTCTTGATCCAGTGGCTTGACACGAGAATGAGCTCGGACTGTGCTGCGCTTCGCTCTTCCAATGAGAGAAAATAACGTCCACGCTTGGATTGCAAATATGAAGGGAGAGTAAGCTGTGGGTTGGAATTTTGAGCATCGTAAAAGGCTTCGCGTGCAAGAGCGCCATGATAGCTTGTAACCAGTGGGATATTGCGGTTCAAGATGCGTTTTATGGCTACCGCAGCTACCGGATCTTGAGCATGAATAACGTCATAATGGTCCACCCCCAGATAAGCGGCCGCCATCTCGAAGGCATATCTATTCAGTTCATAATAAGCGAGAAGAGGATCGGCAGTGAATTGTGGCAGATCAGTCGGATTGAGTTTGGCTTGCAGCATGGGCCACACCTTATCCTTGGAGAAAGCGCGGTTGAGATTACGAACATATACTTCGTTATTGGCACCATTTGTGCCCATGATATCAACCTCTACACCAAGTGCGATTAACCTGTCGGCCAGTTGTTTAACATATGTCCATATGCCTCCCATATGTGTAAGCTCCCAATACGTAACGAGCAGAACCTTCATAGCTACCTCCTTGTCACGGCCTGCACCGGCCGAGCTTCGATCCTTTTATTCTATGAAAAAAGAGGACCGGAAGGTCGGGCATTTCCGTGTAATTGGTCGAAAATGGGTGAATGCAAATGGCAATGGACGAGAGGAAGCATATCCTATGTACAGGAAGGTTCATGTGCTCCGAAGGAGGGATCTACAGTGGCGGTATATTTACTTGAGATTCATGAGAATCTGTTACAGACATTTGTTCCCGTCAAGTACATGGATGTGGAGTTGGCCTATGTGGGCGGCGAGGAAGGGACGGATGTATATGTTGGTGGAGCCAGTATTCACGGAGAACTGTACCGGCACCTTTTTCACCTAACGTCAAATTCAGGGGGGGCGGGCGGTAATCAGGTCATTCATAATCTGGATGTCACATCCGAGCCTTATGAACTGAGGGTTATCAGCAACAGTTCTTCACCGAATCATCTGGTTATTCGAATATATTGCAGAAGTATTCACGGTCAGACATTGGGCATACTGTCAGAATATCAGATGATGAAGCTTGCAGATTGATATGGACATCATTGCATAGTCATGATTAACCAACGTGTGGAGCAGGGAAGGTGCCTGTTCCATTTTTTTGTGAGCATCCATAGTAGAAATGCTTAAAAAAATAGCTTGACAGCAAAGGTATTTTCATTAGAATTAGATCAGTATTAAACGAAAGTTTAAAACGATAGTTTGAATTTAGTCGTCAATATAGGCTGAGTGAGACGCATGAATACGCCTGCGATCTCCTGCCGGAAAAGAGTGTGGAGAACGTGAAAGAACAAACAGCAGGACTTCAGGAGCCCGCAGAGTTTTCAATCAAAACGATTATACTGCCACTCCTGGCTATTATCGTAGGTATGATCATGGTTATACTGGACAGCACGGTGGTGAACGTGGCCATTCCCAATCTGGTTCAATATTTTGAGACGGATCTTAAAACGATCCAATGGACGGTTACGGGTTACACCTTGGCTTTGTCTGCAGTTATTCCACTGGCAGGCTGGTTAACGGACCGTTTTGGTGCCAAAAGAGTATTCCTGTTCACCATTGCCATGTTTACCTTGGGTTCAGTGTTATGCTCGATCGCTCAATCACCTGAGCAATTAATCATTTACCGTATCATTCAAGGCCTTGGTGGAGGCATGGTTGCTCCTATTGGTATGGCGATGGTCTTTCGTCTGGCTCCGCCTGAGCGAAGAGGTTCCATCATGGGGATGCTGGGAATTCCCATGCTGCTTGCCCCCGCATTGGGTCCGGTGTTGTCCGGGTGGTTTATTGAATCACTGAGCTGGCACTGGATCTTCCTGATTAACTTGCCCATTGGTATTGCAGCTTTCATTCTATGTATCAAGTTTTTGCCGGATACAGATCGTGGACGCACACCTGCACTGGATCTGCTCGGCATGATTCTGGCGCCAATTGCGTTCTCGATGCTGGCTTACGGTGTGAGTGAGGGTGGAACGAGCTGGACGTCTGCAACAACTTTGACGGGTGTCATTGTGGGTGGTGTAGCGCTCATTTTGTTCATTATTGTGGAGCTTCGTCATCAAAATCCATTGCTCGAACTCCGGGTATTCAAATCATCTGATTTCTCACGGGGAATTATTCTCGCATGGGTGTCACAGGTGGCGCTGTTCGGTGCGATGATCCTGATCCCGCTTTATTTGCAGCAGATCAAAGGATACACTGCACTGGAAACTGGATTAATTCTGCTGCCACAGGCATTGGCTTCCGGTGTGGGTATGCCGCTTGGTGGTCGGTTGTTTGATAAAATCGGTGCTAGACCTCTGGCCTTTGTGGGTCTGGGTATTATCTCGGGAGCATTGTTTATTCTGTCCTCCATCACGGCAGAGACAGGTCTTGGCCTAATTATAACGGCTCTGGTCATGATGGGTCTGGGTATGGGCTTGTCCATGATGCCACTCAACACGCATGTATTAAATGCTGCACCGCGCAAGTTGGTTGGACGGGTTACACCGCTCACGGCTGCTGCACAGCAAGTAGTCGTGTCCTTTGCGGTTGCAGGGCTTACAGGCTTCCTGACTTCAAGAATCGCAGACAATACAACGAGTACAGAGCCGACCGCTATCGTTCATGGTTTGGTGGCTGGTTTCAATGATACGTTCTTCCTGGCCGCTTGTATTGCATTGTTCGGATGTTTGCTCAGTCTGATTCTGCGCAAACCTAAGCCGATGCCGAAAGAAGAGCTTCAAAATGGCGACAAGCCTGATCCCGCGATGATGATGGGACACTAACATTCTATAAAAACCATAATAGGGCAGTTCAGAGAAATTTTGCTGAACTGCCTTTTTTGCTATGATCAATGGAAAATTCGCAGTGCTGTCATCATTTCACGAAAAGAAATGGCATATCGATCTGGTGAAAAAGACAAGCTCATATGCTGTCTGCCCTGAATGCGAATATACTCACGCAGTTTCTTGTTTTTCATAAGGTCCCTTGCTTCGGCTACAGCGGCCTCTACATTTCCAATTGGATAAAACTTACCAGTCTTATTATGTGTGATAAATGAACGCACACCATCCGAATCCGTGCTGAGCACCGGGCAGCCACAAGAGATGGCTTCAGCGACGGCATAACCGAATCCTTCAAGCAGGGAAGTGGACAACATGATACCTCCTGAAGCAGCGATCATGGAATAGTATGCAGGCATCTGAGAATGAGGAACATTGATGAAGATCCCAATCCGATCCTCAAGCCCGTATTCTGCCAGCATGTGCCGGAACATGACTTCATCTTCTGGATTAGCCAAAGTTGGATCGTGGAACAACCATAGCCTGGCTTCCGGATTTTTTTTGACGATTTCACTCGATATGATTAAATATTCACGCCAGTTTTTGTTGTGTTCAAGTCGTCCTACCCAAGCCAGCACCGGATAGGGTGGGGTATCCACCAAGATTGGTGCAAAGGTGTCGGTATCCAGCATATTGGGAATAACAAACCGATGAAGCCAAGGACAGATATGAATGAACATATCCAGCAGGTGGTCTGTGGGAGGTATAACGGCAGCATCGCAATGGGCCTGAAGGTATGGGACACCCATCTGTATCGTTTCCAGAGCCTGATCGCGTGTTCCGAGTCCCTGCGCTTCAAAAATAATTCGCCCGGTATAACCAAGTCCTCTCAAGCGGCCGGGCATAGCGATGTCTGAAGTGGCAATGATGGCATCATAATGATGAGTATGAATGATATGATGGATATCCTCGTCACTGGACGCGGTGAAAATGGGCGTATCACTGTTGTTCTGCAATCCCGAGCCTGTGTTGAGATACAATAGGTGCGCTTCAATGCCATGGCGTTTCAGAACAGCGGTGCGCAGTCGATTTAACGTATCCACGCCACCGCTTGGAACATAAAACGTGAATAATACTTTCACACGATTCACCCTCTGACTTTTGGTCAGGAGCACATTCTCCTGTACTCTATGTTACGTTGGCTTTAAGCGCAGGGTGTGGGTGTTGCTCAGAATGTTCACATTTTGGACAAAAATTTTTAAGCTGTCTTTTAAGTGTCATTAAGCTGAGGCTAGGATAGCTCACGTATTATACAAAGAACTTCCCGTGTCTATCATCTATCCTAAACGATGGTGCACGGGTATTTTAACGGGAAAGGATGAATGATGTGCTCGAAGTGAAACAGGTCAGCAAAGTTTACGAAGGGCAGCGCGGCGTACATCAACTGGATTTCACCATGGAACGTGGTGAGATTGTTGGCTTTCTCGGACCCAATGGTGCCGGAAAAACAACAACGATGCGTATGATTACGGGTTATGTGCATCCAACCGCAGGTTCCATTATGGTGGATGGGGTATCGGTGCATGAGCAGGGTCAGCGTGTTCGTTCCAAGATTGGGTATCTGCCTGAAACGCCGCCGCTCTATCCGGATATGACGGTGCAGTCTTATCTTAAATTCGTGGCCAATTTGCGAGATGTGCCGGCACGTGAGGTTAAACTGCGGGTCAGTGAGATGGTTAGCAGACTGGGACTTCAGAGTCGGGAAAGGCAAATGGTACGTGGGTTATCCAAAGGATACAAGCAACGCCTTGGGCTGGCAGGAGCCATTATTCACAAGCCGGATCTGCTGGTCCTGGATGAGCCAACATCGGGCCTTGATCCAAATCAGATTATCGAGATTAGGGATCTGATTCGGGAACTCGGGGAGAATCATACGGTGCTGCTCAGTACGCATATTTTGCCTGAAGTGAGCACGCTCTGTAATCGAATGTTGATCATCAATCAGGGACAGCTCGTGCTGGATGGTTCACCTCAGCATTTCGGATCAGCAATGGGGGATCAGTTCAAGGTGTCGATTGAAGTGAAGGCCACTGCGGAGCAATTACATAATGTGCTGACACCATGGGAGAAGGTACGGAGTGAAGTCATTCATGCTTCGGATGCCACTACCGCCAAAGACAATTCACTTCCGTCAGATTCAGCGGATACGGTTAAAATGTTGCTCACTGGAGAAAACTCGGAAGATTTCCGGGAGGAGCTGTTCTACCTTTTGTCAGGTGCAGGATTACCGATACTGGAGATGAAGAAGGAGAACCTGAGTCTGGAGCAAATCTTCCTGAAGCTGACCACAACCGAGGCAACAGACACAGACGCAAATTCCGAAGATGTGGATAAGGTTGCTGGGGCAGAGATGGATCACGACGTAACTTCGGACATCGACTCGTCGAGTATATCGGGAACATCAGTTAATACAGCAGCCGATGCTTTGCCCCAAGCTCGCAAAGGGGAGGAGTCCAAATGAGACGAATGATGGCGGTATGCAATAAAGAGCTGCAAGCTTATTTTCTGTCACCAACGTCCTATTTTGCTTTTGCCGTATATGTACTGATGACCAGTTTGCTGTTCTATTCAAGCTTTGTGTATTACCAGCCGAGTATTGTCGATTATCGTCTCGTGTTGGGCGATACGTTGTCCATGCTGCTGTTTGTTGTGCCATTGTTAACGATGCGACTGGTTGCAGAGGAATTCAGACAAGGAACGGATGAATTGTTGCTGACTTCTCCGGCACGAGTAACAGAAATTATTTTTGGCAAATATCTTGCTTCTCTGGCCATTCTGGTCGTGCTCATCCTGTGTAGTCTGGTGTATCCATTCATCATGTCGTTCTATGGGACACTGGATATGACGACGGTATGGATGTCTGCGCTGGGGTTATTTTTCCTGGGCGGAAGCATGATGGCGATTGGACTGTTCGCTTCTACATTATCCCAGCATCAGATGGTGTCTGCGGTGGCGGGCTTTATTATTTTGCTCGTTTTGTGGATGCTTGATTCATTCGCAGGCAATACAGGATCTGCTTTGCAACAGTGGTTGGATCCGTTTGCTCTGACCAACCGGTTCGACAGCTTCATGAAAGGTGTGCTTAGTGGGCCGGATATCTTGTATTATGTCACCCTTTCGGGTGTGTTTCTGCTGTTAAGCATTCAAATTGTGGAACGGAAGCGGTGGAGGTGAGAAGATGAAAAAATGGTTAAGTCATACCAACAGTACCGTGCTGTCCGTAGCGGTGATTGGCATCTTTATTTTGCTAACACTGTTCCTGAATTCACTTGGCGGCTTCCAGCTGGATCTGACCTCGAACAAACAATACACGTTATCTGACCAGTCCCTTACTGCGATCAAAAATGTGAAGGATGACGTCAACATTCTGGTGTTAACCGTCGAAAATGCTAACAACACCGTCCTGAACCGTGAGGTCACGGATATGGTCGAGGAATATACGAAACGCAATAGCAAGTTGAAAATAAAACAGTATAATCTGACGCAGGAACCTGCGCTTGCATCCAAATACGGCATAACAGGCAGCTCCATTGTGCTGGAGCAGGGAGATCAACACAAAGTGATTGATATCGCCAGTTTGTTCACCGCGACAGGTGACGGCAGTGACGGATCATACCAGTTCACAGGTGAGGAAAAGCTTACGCAGGCGCTCATGAATATGTCATCCACGGAGATGCACAAAATGGTGTTTTTGACTGGACATGAAGAGCTGAGTCTCGATCAGATGACTACGCTGCAATCCTCCTTGGAACAAAATAATGTGCAGACAGAAGAGTTGCAGCTGAATCAAGCAGGGAAGGTTCCGGAAGATGCAGATGTGCTCGCCATTATTGGCCCACAACGCGACCTCAGTGATACGGAAATGAAAGCCATTCGCACATATCTTAGTAATGGAGGCAAGCTTTTATTATCCCTCGGATTTGTAGAAGATATGAAATCCAGTTGGAAAAACATCGATGCCCTCATGGCTGATTATGGCGTCGTTGATGAGCATGCGGTCATGGTGGATAATCAGCAAGCCAGTACGATGGGGCCACTCTGGGTGGTGCCGGAGTATGGTACACATGCAATTACGGACAAACTCGCTGCGAGCCAATTGTATCCGATGTTGTCGTTGTCGATTGCGTTGACCAGCAAAGAACAGGATAAATATACCCTTTCACCGTTAATGCATTCTTCGAATGACAGTTATGGGGAGACGAACATCGGCGGTTTACTGCAGAATGAAACAACCAATGATGTCGAAGAGGACATTCAGGGTCCAGTGGAACTAGGGTATGCAGCCGATACGAAGGATGGCAAACCGAAGGCTGTTATTCTGGGCTCGTCCATTTTCATGCAGGATTCGGAAATTGCAAATGGCGGCAATCGGGACTTTATTTTGAATACGGTAAACTATCTGAGTGAGAAAGAAAATGGATTGACGATTCGCCCACGGGTACAAGCCGGGTATGAGATGGCATACCTGAATGGCGAACAGGCCAGAACGATTTTCTTCGTGGCTATAGTAGCATTCCCACTTCTCTTTGTTATCATTGGTGTACTCTTATGGTGGAGGCGCAGACGCGTATGAGAAAATGGGTCCCAACGATTCTGGTGGTCATCGTACTGATTGTGGGCTGGGTGTACGCAGCCAGTCAAAATTATTTTCGAGAAGAAGAAGCGGTGCAAGCCAAATTGCTCGGTATTCAATCCGGGGATATCCAATCTATTACAATTCATGACACAACGGAGGAGACATCCGGTACAGCAGCATCTTCAACCCTGACGCTTGAAAATGGTGTATGGCAGATGGTTGAGCCAAAAGCCTATCCCCTGAACGGTTACAGTGTTAGCAGTTGGCTGGATGCTCTGAGTGGTGCGAATCAGGAACTGGTAGTGGAAGAAGCGCCGACGGATCTGGATAAGTACGGATTGGGAACAGATGCTACACGTATGGATATCAAACTCAAAGATAATCGGGAGATCAAACTGGCTATTGGCGGCCAGCTTCCAGCAGATGATGCACGTTATGTGCGTGTGGATTCGGGTCCTGTGGTTGCTGTGCAAACAGAGGCGATTACCAGCATAGCTTTGTCTCGTCGTGATTTGTTGGACACTACACCTTTTAACATGGATGAGACAAATGTTGGGTCTCTGGAGTGGGAAGGTGAAGCAGCTACCTGGATGTTAACATCGACATCGAAGAACGATGCGGCAGAGCAGACTTGGACATTGAATGGAAAAACGATTGAAGCCACAGATGCCATATCTCTTATCGGCAAAATCAAAAACCTGTCGACAGCAGATGATGTTCGTAAAGCGTCCGAGCTGAAGAATTCCGTTCCCCGATTCACCCTGTCTGTTGAACAGACGGTCAATGGGCAACAAGTTCGAGATGTGTATCGAGGAATTACGGTGCCATCCGAACCGGATCAGATCTGGGTCATTACCCCGGATGGTCAATGGGCATATAGCATGGATGCAACCAGTTTAACGGAAACAGAGAAATTGCCGGATACAATTAAAGCATCCACAACTTCTTCGGAAGAGTCATCGAGTTCTGCAAATGACGAAACGACTTCCTCATCAACAGACGGGAAATGAGCGGCGCGCAAGATAAGTGATATTATTGTGTTGAGATGCAAATATTATTTCGAGGCAGTGCTGTGAACAAGCAGCACTGTTTTTTTTTATTTTAAATAGCGAAGAAACTCGGTCCACTGATCAAAACCAAAGATCAATAAGCAAGCCCAAGAACAAAACAAGAAAACCCAAATTTACAGGGTAAGGTACCATATCCTTTCAGCATATCGGTACGTACAGAAGCGCATCCTATCTTTGTGACCAAAACCAACAAACATTGGAGGATGAGTACATGCCAGCAGTCAAAAAGGCAACAGCTATTACGTTATCATTATCTACTGCAATCTTTGTAATGGCCGGTTTGACAGGTTGTGGCACGAATCGGGATACCAACAATATGCATACGCAAAGTGTTCGTCAGCAAGCCAACGGGATTAACCGTTATGGTGTGGAAACAAATGGCATGGATGGCATCCGTGCGAAAAGTTATCGCATGCATAATGTCACTGACCTGAAATCCAGTGAAGAACTGGCAAAACGCATCACGGAGATGAAGGAAGTTAAATCCGCCCGTGTCATGTTAACGGATCGTAATGCTTATGTGGCGGTTCGTTTGGCAGATGGTCATGCAGGTAAGTTGGAAAGCAAGTCCAATGGTCGTACGAGCATGCTGAATGGAACGATGCGTAATCATGCCAGTGATACCATGCGTGGGGGCAACATGAATCACGATATGGGTGGTATGCGTGTGAATGGCGGTACGGGCACAATGTCTCCGTACAGCACTAGCGGAATTGCTCCAGGATTGAACACAAATTCAGCAACGGATCGCAGCCATATGGGGAATGACCGTAGCATTTATGGAACCATGGGCACAGGCACGATTGGCATGATGCGTGGTCTGACAAATAGCGGCAAAGCACGTGGGACGGACGATGGGCATTATGGTATGAAAAGTGAAGGACAACGTGTAGATAGCACGGACGATAACACATCAGCTGAGATAAAGGGTAAGATTTCAGCCAAAATCAAGCAGTTTGCACCAAACATCGAGAATGTATATGTATCAGCCAATCCGGAGTTTGTGGAGCATGTCGAGAACTATGCCACAGATATTCGTAACGGTAAGCCGGTTAGTGGCATGATCGACACGTTCCAATCGATGGTGGAGCGCATTTTCCCAACGAACGGAACAGATACGAATCACCGTGATGGAATCCTTGACGATGGCCTGATGAACCGTAATAATAACGATGGCATGATGAACCGAATGAATCGGTAGTTTAGAATCAACAAATGAACCAATGTGCCTTTGCGCGGGTGGCAACACCAGCTGCAAAGGCGTGTTTGTTTTACATGATCTATTACATATACAACTGCACAAGTTCTATTTGGACAATGAATCACATAATATCCTGCCCATTTTTCTTATAAAACTGAACCAACGCCCTTGACCTGACATAAGATGAGTTGACTGTATCCCCTTAACCTTGTTACACCAACACAACCCGAGCAAGGAGGGGTGAACATTGAAGGGTATCGATCATAAAAGCAAATTTTTGTTGACCCACCGTGAACGCGAAGTATTCGAATTACTGGTTCAAGACAAAACAACGCGTGACATCGCAGGGCAGTTATTCATCAGCGAGAAAACGGTGCGTAACCATATTTCGAATGTGATGCAGAAACTCAATGTTAAGGGTCGTTCGCAGGCAGTTGTCGAGCTGATTAAGCTTGGAGAACTGAAGATTTAGTTGCGAATTACAGTTAGGATTAAGTAGCAGCATGAAAGCCTTTCTCTATTCTTTGTGATAAAGAATGGGGCAAGGCTTTTTTGCTGTGGTTTATATGGCATTTGATAAGCCTGGAAAGACTAAGGAGAAGGATCGAGATATGATAAAATGGATAATCTTACAGATATCTTAATGTATCAAACTCAGGATGGGAATACCAAAATTGACGTTAAGCTGGAGAATGGAACGGTATGGATGAGTCAGAAAGCTATTGCTGAGTTGTTCCAGACAACCCCTCAGAATATCACTCTTCATATCAGAAACATTTATCAGGAAAGTGAGCTAGCATCTGAATCAACTTGTAAGGAATACTTACAAGTTCAAACTGAAGGCTCAAGAGAAATTAAACGTAAAGTCAAGCACTACAATCTGGAGTTATTGAAAAGTAAGAAGACAGACCGTGAAGGCAGAGAATACCGTTACATTTGGGTTGTCGTTGCAGGAGTTGGAAACAACAAGCAAAGAGCATGATGAATAACTTATAGTACGATACAGAAAGTTTGGTTTATCGCTTTAATGCACAGATGCCAATTAGTTTCTATTTCATTAGCAATGATCAAGCTTTTTACTGTGCATAAAAATAATAAATAAAAATAACAGTTGACCAAATGAACCAAGCCAAGAGTTATTTTCTTATGGAAGTCTAAAAATAAGAAACTTCTTTACTTAATCTTAGCTCTTAAACATGTGCAAGTAACAACTTGAGATTGAAAATGGAGGAAAATTAAGAGAAAATGTCGAAAGCATCATTTATACAAAAATTTCTACAGGAGGTAAAATTAAAATGAAACTAACTCAAGAAGATTTCTATTGTGGTGCTTTTCTCTCATATCTTCTTAACAATGGTATCGTACCAGCATTATTTGAAGACCGAGCAGCATTAAACAGAAAAGTATATGATTTTACCACTGATAAGGGTGACTTTCGTGTGTATGTTAAAAGTAGTGAAAATCCAGCAAGTAAAAGTGATATGAAAAACAGTTCCATATGGAATTTTCCATTCACAGA
The DNA here is from genome assembly GCF_057334655.1 of Paenibacillus sp. AGC31. Lineage (NCBI taxonomy): Bacteria > Bacillati > Bacillota > Bacilli > Caryophanales > Paenibacillaceae > Paenibacillus > Paenibacillus sp. AGC31. The sequence continues at coordinate 112,609 of NZ_JBHFJH010000047.1, read as the reverse complement.
TGCTCAAATAGATGAATTGAGAACACTTTATGTTACAAATAAGCAGCTGTACTTTGCCTTTGTATGCGGGCAATCTGAGTTGAAAAACAGTAAAATAGCAGTTATTCCCGCAGATATTGCATTACGGTGTATAGATATTCATAGGGAACGCAAGTATAAAACGCAAAGCATAAAAATTAAGTATGTAAAGGGTGAATGGGATTTTAGTGTTTATGGTACTGCAAGGGATGATAAATCAAATGGACAAGATACTTCCTTTAAGGTTAGAGTTAAAAATATCGACAAACTATTTTCTAGAGAATCTGCTTAGAAAAAGAATGGACGTTACTTAGTAGAATTATTCTTATTCTATTCAGGTGGTTTATATTGAAAATATATGGATAGAGGAGAAATTGAGTGTGGAGAAAAATCATTATAACATTGGATTTATGGGACCATCGACAATTGGGAAATCGCGATTAATAAGTGCATGTATTGCTAGTGAAGAACTTGCAAATTACATCCATCATGGTAACAAAATTGGGAAAACAAAAACAAATATTATATATCGAATAAACGCACATCAAGGAAACAGTTATTCATTGAAAGAAAAAGACTTTTTATCCACTTTTTTGAAAAAGAAAGAAATTGATGGAGAAATAAAATATATTTTCAATTTTATTGAGTTTCAAAACCATTTTAAATCGATTGCTGCAACAATTGGTTTTGATGGTATTTACTCTTTTAATCAGGAAATGGATAAAATTAGTGATTTAAAAGAGTGGGTAAGTAGATTTCAAATAGAAGTTAAGAAAGATATAATTTCTAATTTAGAAGAATCAGTTGGAAAAACAAATACAGATATACTCATAGATATTTGTAATAAATTTGAGAGTGATCTAAGTTATAATGATCTATTTGATTTATATATTGAACTAGATGGTTCTGATAAAATTAAGAAGGTCCTAGCTAAATATAATTTGGATTATTTGATTTTAATAGATACAAGAGGGGTATTTGATAATACCGATAAGCTAAAACGAACATTTACAGAAGATTACATACCTGATATTAATATTTTGATGTTTAATGAAAAGGGTATGACAGATCACTTATTTGAGCAAGTTTTTAAAGAAATAGGACCTATGTTTGGTAAATCATTTGAAATTTGTATCCGGACCGCAACACATGTAGGTGCAAAAAGTGCGACAGTTGAAAATTGTATTAACCCGAGTCAACATAAATCATTCTCAAGTAAATTTCAAACAATTTTGGAACAGTTAAATTCTAAGAATGTTCTTGAAGGTGAAACTCCGTTTAATATAAGATTACGTGAAAACATAGGTACAATTTTGCCTGAAATACCTATTAGAGAAGATAATGAGCTTACAGTTGAGGAAGATAAAAATAATAATGATAAATACGATGATATTATTTTTATGCTTTTTAACAAAGTGCTTGACTTGAAAAGTAAAGAGGAAGAATCAATTAAATATATTATTGAACAAAGTAAAAACCCTGATTATAAGAAAACATTAATTGATTCAGTTGTTTTAGGTAGAGATTTAAATCTCTTCAAAAAATATGGTGAAAGATGTCATAACGCTGTGTTAGGAGCAGGGGGTCACTTAACACCAAAGCCTCAAAGCGGTAAAATAACTAGTCATATTGAGAACTTGTTTTTTTACTCGAATTCCTCGGATTGGATAGAGAACGAATACATTTGTAATATTGTGACTTACGAAGCTGCTAACTTGATTGAAGATGCAATCACAGAGGTTCGGGAGAATAGAAATAATTTATCAGATATTAATCTATCTGAATATTTGTTTATACTAAAGAATGTGTTTTATGATACTTTGGGGTTATTGTCTAAGTGGGATGCTTATAATTTTTGGAGCAGTGGGGTTACGAAAAAACGAATACCTAGAATCTATTATGAAAATGCTTGTAAAGAAACGATTAAGTTTTCTGAACAAGGTACAATATATTATACGTATTTTAAAAATAAACAGTTTGATCTAGAACACGCATCAGCCTTATTAAACTGTATCATTGAATCTGTAAAGGATTTAATTAAAGACAAACTAAACATGAACAATGTAATCACTGAAATTGAAACAAATAAAGTACGTTTAGGAAGCTAAGGACTGATTGATATGATGAACACTGAAGTACAATAAGTATAAAACCGACGTACTTCAAACCACATCTCCAATGTGATGCAGAAACTCAATGTTAAGGGTCGTTCGCAGGCAGTTGTCGAGCTGATTAAGCTTGGAGAACTGAAGATTTAGTTGCGAATTGCAGTTAGGATGAAGTAACAGCATGAAAGCCTTTCTCTATTCTTTGTCATGAAGAATGGGGCAAGGCTTTTTTGTTGTTGATTTATAGTTTATTACATCAAATGATCTGCTGTTACGGGATTGAGTCACCTAACCATCTTGTACAAAAATAAGCCACGTAATGACAACCATCCAAAGGTTATCATGACATGGCTTATGTTGAGAATTGAACATTCATTAATTCAAAGTCAATTTTGCATGGGGCTCCTGAGAAAAATTCCTCTACTACCTCAACATCGTTTCTGCTCGTATGAAATACGTATAACTCGCGTGTCGGATGGAGCTTGTGCAATTCTTTATAACCGCTCCAGGCTTCTTGAGGATTATCATAATTTTGAATTACAGCGATATCCTCTAGTTGACGTACATGGTTGCTGGAGCTTGCCTTGATTGCTTCCACAAGTACAAAACGATCTGGGTGTAATTCAGTAATCTCTTCCCATTTCATCGGCATCACCTCGCTTGGATAGTCGTATTTTTATTATAGCATAGTTGTTTAAGAATGTAGGAAGTAAGCGCATTAATTGTAATTATGTGGTACCTTATAGTTATTGAGAGACTACATAGTACCAACCAATTAAATCTGCATTAATAATGAAAGGACGAACTGAATGGACCGTTTCTTAAATGAATTCGAAGAACACTTTAGAGCAGGATTTCTCCCCGATTTGGAACAAACGCTGACTAAGGTTCAGCATGAAAAAGTATATGCTTGTGCATTTGGAACGGACAGTGATTGGGTAACGCTGTTTATGGCGGTAAATACAGAAGAATCCCTGGCGAGGCATATTTCGAATATGAAAGAGCAAGGACTGTGTGATAGTGAGGAGGATGAGATCTATTACAGATGGGGCTGCTCCGAATATCAATATGGCGAGGATACACACTTTAACCACATCAGCCGATTGTTGTATGCAACAGAAGAGGTCCGGGAGTATAAAGATGAGATCATTCGAATCATCGCCAAAGTTGTGAATGAGACAACAGATGACGTTTTTGCCCGGTATGGACTATCCAAAGCAGACATTACGTTCTTCGTTTCTCTCACAGATGACGATCTGGCGGAGGAGATCGAAAATCAATCGGTTCATCAAATGACTGTTCCCAGCTTGGCCAGCAAGTTTTTAACACGATATGATGACATGAATAAGAACGAGTTAACTTGAGTTGAGATTTGAGTTAATTGCAAATTGAATGAAAACGAATTGAATTTTAATACCGCGGAAGTCGTTCCTTTTCTTTATCCAAAGAAGAGAAGAGGCTTTTTTTAGCGTGAAAAAATGAAATAACGAATTCCTATCACTTTATCACTTGTGGATTCCTATGCATTTGAAGGAACGTCCTCCATCTTTTTTTCGAAAATGGCTGATAAAAGAGCTGCTCCAATTCCTCGAACTGTGCTTCATTCAGATGGAGATGGAGCGCTCTTTTCGCTATTTTGGCGGCAGGCGTGGAAGAAGATTTCCGTCCTCCAGCTTTTCGTTTGATTGGAATATGAAATTGCAGCAGATCTTCGAGCTGATTCCAGCCTTCCCAACTGAGCCTACCTCCGCGTTTCCAGTCGATGGCATAGAGGGCATAATAAGCATGTGCTTCTGTTTGTTTGGTAGCAATAATCCAGATGGAAGGAATAAGCTTTTCCCGTTGTCTTCGATTCATCGAATGGCTCCTTCTTTGAACACGATCATATCTCGATTCTTAATATAAAGGATACCCACTATATGTATCAAGCAGGTTGAGTGTCTATACACGTTCAGCATAATTGCAAAAAGTCGTGTGAAATTCCTCTTGATTTGCAGGATCGTCTTCATTAAAATGAAGATATAAAAATAATTTTCTTGATTTATTTAAAATAAATAAAAATAATTTTCATGCAAGTGAGGTCCTTATGGCAGCTATATTACGTGCGTTGCAGCAAGAACTGAATAATCTTCCGTCTCAGGAGCGCCGTATTGCGGAAGTCATTATGCAATCTCCATCGGATATTCCCGGCTGGACGATTAGTCATCTGGCAGAGCAGAGTGGAACGAGTGCGGCGACGGTTACCCGCTTTTGCAAGTCGTTTCATTTCAAAGGTTTTCCCGATTTCAAAATGAAGCTCGCGGCAGAATTGTCCCACGCTTCAGAGGAAACGGCGTATCAGGATATTGTCGCGGGCAACCCGCTCTCCAAAATTGTCGAAGCTATTGAAGCCAATCACCTCGCGTCTATTGCAGATACGACCCGTTTGCTGGATCTGGGCAGATTGGAGCACGCAGTGCAATTATTGTGCCAGGCTCGCCGCATTGATCTGTACGGTGTGGCTACCTCGTCGATTGTTACACAGGATTTCTATCAGAAATTGGTGCGGATTGGAAAAAATTGTACTGCTTTCTCAGACTCCCATATGCAGATTACATCCGCATCTTCGCTCGCCGAGGGAGATGTGGCGATGGCCGTATCCTATTCAGGCGAAACACCCGAAACCATCGATGCTCTGCATTGTGCCAAACAGGCCGGAGCTTCTACGATTTCACTGACTTCCTATGGCAGTAACACGCTCGCAACGGAATCCGACATTCCACTGTTCACCTCTTCTCTGGAGGAAGGCATGAGACGTGGAGATATGGCTTCACGCATTGCACTGCTGCATGTAGTCGATATTTTGTTCACAGGCATGGTAAGTGCCGACTTCGACCGTTTTATCCCCAGATTGGAACAATCCTATCACAACGTGCAGTCCTATCGCGTACAACACAACGGAGGTGCTTAAACAGATGAATATACGTATTTTTGAAAATGAAGAAGATTTGAATGCCACGGGTGCAGGAGTCATCGCCAGTTTATTGCAGACCAAACCACGTGCAGTCCTCGGACTTGCAACGGGAAGTTCGCCTGTAGGCATATATAAACAGCTTATAACGTTGTATCAAAAGGGACTGGTCAGCTTCTCGCAGGCTTCTTCATTCAATCTGGATGAGTATGTAGGGCTTCCAACAGAGCATCGCGAAAGTTACCGCAGTTTTATGAACGAACAATTATTCCATCATATTGATATGGATCTGGCCAGAACGCATGTGCCTGATGGTCAGGCTGCCGATCTGGAACAGGAATGTAAATCCTATGAACAGCGGCTGGACGATCGTGGACCGGTAGACTTACAACTATTGGGCATTGGACATAATGGTCATATTGGTTTCAATGAACCGGGAACTGAATTAACTGGACGCACACATGTTGTGGACCTGAAAGAAGAAACGCGAAAAGCAAATGCACGTTTCTTCGATAGCATCGATGAGGTTCCGGCTCAGGCGATCACGATGGGCGTCGGTACCATTTTGAAAGCCAAACAGATTCTGCTCATTGCCCGTGGCGAGGAAAAAGCCGAGATTATTCGCGAGGCGTTTATGGGTCCAATCACAACGGCCTGTCCTGCATCACTTTTGCAATGTCATCCGAATGTGGTGGTATTGCTGGATCGTGCCGCTGGGAGGCTGGTGAGATGATCGGAACGAATAGCCGTGAACCTGTGAGCCAGCATGATGAAAATATTTCGCTTCTCCGAGGCAGACTGCTCCTTGCAGATGAGATATTGGAAGACGGTTTATTAGCCTGGAGGGATGGCAAAATCCTCTATGCTGGAGTACCAGAAGGTCTGCCCGAACAGATTCGGAGAGAGGCAGTGTCTATACCTGTACCGGAACGCGGCCTCATTGTGCCTGGATTCATCGATATCCATGTGCATGGTGGGAACGGAGAAGACTTTATGGATGCAAGCCCGGAGGTGCTGGACAAGATCACATCTTTTCATAGTACGCAGGGCACGACAGCGATGCTTGCGACTTCGATGACGGCTCCGAAAGAGAGACTGGATAACGTACTTGCTGAGGTTAACCGCTACCGTTCTGTTGACATGCCATATGCACAGCTTGAGGGTGTGCACCTGGAAGGTCCCTTTTTCAGTCCGAAATGGCCTGGTGCGCAAAATCCGGAACATATCATGCTGCCTGATGTATCCTGGCTTGAAGCATGGGAAAAGCAATATCCGGGCCTAATCCGTCAAGTTACGTTGGCACCGGAACGTGAGGGAGCACTGGAAGTCATCTCATGGCTGCGGGAACAGCGGATTACAGCGGCACTCGGCCACACCGATGCGACCTATGAAGAAGTGGAGCGGGCAGTGGAAGCCGGACTGCATCATGCGGTACATACGTTCAATGCCATGACACCGCTGCATCACCGGTTACCCGGGGCTACGGGAGCCGTGCTGAGTGATCCACGCATCAGTGCCGAGGTGATTGCCGATGGTATTCACGTACACCCTGCGGCGATCTCGATCCTCGCTCAGTTGAAGCAACATGACCATCAGCTCGTGTTGATCACAGATGCCATGTCTGCTGCGGGATTGGATAATGGGGAGTACAAAATCGGCGATCTACCCGTCATCGTCAAGCATGGCGAAGCCAGACTGAAGGACGGCGGCGCACTGGCGGGAAGTACACTGACGATGATTCGCGGTTTCCGTTACCTGGTGCAGGAAGTGGGCTTGAGTCTGAACGCTGCATCACGCGCAGCAAGTCTGACCCCGGCACGACTGCTGGGTATTGATCACCGGACAGGTTCCCTGGCTCAAGGAAAGCAGGCAGATATTATTTTGCTGAATGCGGAGCTGGATATTGAAGGTGTGTGGGTGAAGGGCAGACGGATTAGTGAGTAAGCTAATTTGTTTAAGATGTGAGGAATAAGGAAAAGATAATTTTTTAGTGTTAGAATAATATTTGTTGTTAGGCTTAAATTTTTCCATTGGACGTGTACTCATGCTAAGATGTTAAAAGCTCATGGTGCTTTATTTTGTATGAATGTTTGTTATCTACGAACTTTCATTATAAATGAATGCGTACATGGGCTATTTATAATTTCAGCATTGTTTCCCACATAGTATAATCAAATTATGTAGAGACTGTATTAGGAATAAACAGTAGAAATTTTATGGGGGAAATCTATATGGCTATCGCTGAATCGGGAGGTCCAACAACCCAATCTGGAATTTTGTATCAAAATGGAATAGCTGCTTTGTACATTGGGAAAATGCTTGATTCAAGACGGGGTAAAACGTCTAAAAAAATTGTCGAAGTTAGAGTAGAAGCTCCTGAACATGTGGATGATATTGTTATTACCTATGCGAATGGTACAAAGAGATATATTCAAGTAAAAGAGTCAGTAAAGAAGAGTAATAAAATAGATAGCCCTTGGGGTAAGATGTGGACTGATTTTGAAGCCCAATTTAATAGTAGTTCTTTTTCAAAAGGAAGAGACAAATTAATTCTATACTGTGGTTTACACAAGGATGAGATTGTTTTAACTCAGCATCTGGCTAAACGAGCATGCTCATGCAAAAGCTTTGAGGAGTGGCAAGGTAGACTTAACGGAGCAGATGTAGCATTACTTGACCACTTGAGAGCCTTTCTGTCAACTGAATTAAACAATAACAACGACCTCTTACTTCTGTTCTTTTCGAGTATAGATGTAAGCATTTACACTAGAGAGGTTGTAGAAGCCGATTTAATATTGCTTCGGATGCCAGAGTCTAACCATACGGCTTCTGTATTGTTCTCACTCTTACGAGACAGAGTGGGAGATGTTGCTCGAATTCGCGGTACACACACATCTGAAAACCTGAAGGATTGGCTTGGAGAAAACAATATTTTAATATCAGAACCAGTGTCTCATGCAGAGTTACGTTCTTCCATTTATTCATGTAGTTCTATTTTGAGATATCAAAAAAACACGTTAGGGAAAACGGGTATAACTGTTTCGAGGGAGATTCACAAAGATATTTCTGAATGGCTTCTTAAAACAACTGATGAGAATCCTCTCGGGGTTCTTCTGGATCTGGCCGGTACTGGAAAAAGCGTACTCCTTCAAGAAATCCTTATGGAAATGCAAAATCAAGAAGTAAATGTTCTCGCAATTAAAGCAGACCAGCAGCTCTCAGGTGTAAAAAGTATGGAAGATATACAGACCAAGCTTGATCTCCCTTTTCGTGTAGAACGGCTTGTAAGTAATCTATCGGTCAGTAAACCATTTGTTGTGTTGATAGACCAAATTGATGCCCTTTCTTTGTCCATTGCTCATGATCAGCAGGCATTAAATATGACGTTAGACCTAATTTCAAGATTGCGTTCGATTCCAAACGTACGAATTCTCATTAGTTGTCGAAAATTCGATTTTGAGAGTGATCCTAGATTGAAAAATATAGAGAATAACAAAGTATTCTCTATTGGAGAATTTTCCGAAAATGAGGTCAAGGTAGCTCTCGGCAAAGTAGGTTTAGAGTACACTTTATTGCTGCCTTCAACCCAAAAGTTGTTAAAGATCCCGTTACATTTAAATCTTTTTCTTATGGCCTATGAAACTGTAGAAGATAAATTAGTACTACAAGATAGAGGCTTGTCAAGTCTTCAAGAGCTGTATCAGCTATTGTGGGAACAGGTTATTATGAAGCAACAATCTGATTCACCACGTTCTTGGGAGCGAGAACAAGTTCTAACTCATATGGCACAATATATGGATCGTGAACAGAAGATTACTATGCCCAAATCTTTTTTCACTCAGAGGGAGACAAATGAGTTGGAAGGCGCTCTCAACTGGTTGCTAAGTGAAGGCATAATATTTAGCGAAGGAAACCTACTTAGTTTTTTTCATCAAACTTTCTTTGATTACTGCTATGCAAGAGATTTTAATCAGCAGGGTTGTTCGTTGGTGGACACTTTAATAGCATCCCCTCAAGGCTTGTTTCAGCGCCCTCAGTTGGTACAAGTGTTATCGTACCTACGAGGACAGCAGAACCAACGCCCTTACCTTTTACAACTTAACGAGCTTCTGAAGACTGATAATTTACGCTATCATCTAAAAAATCATTTGTATCGATGGTTTGCAAGTATTTCTAATCCAACGGAACAGGAATGGAGATTACTCAAGCGAATGTCTGTTGATTTGAGCATACGCTCCCAATTATTACAATTTTCATATGGAAACCCAGGATGGTTTGATTATTGGAGGGTCGACGTACTATCGGAGTTATTGGATAGTAATGAAGAAGATAAAGAAATTGAAGCCTTCCATTATCTATGTTCGATGGTGAACATAAGACAAGAAGAGGTCATGAAGTTTCTACATCCTTATTATACAAAGTGTCAGCATTTGGAGAAGATTGTTTGTGATATTATCCTACAAATTCGCGTATGGAAGAGTCCTGAAGCTGTGAAATTTTTGGAAACTGTAATCATGAAAAAGATAGAGCTGGATAACAATTATTCATACTTTGGTTGGGAGGAACTTGTACATTATGATCCAAAAGCAGTATGCCGGATTATTCGCAATTTTATGTTTGGGGCTTTAGAAGCTTATAAAAAGAAGAGACACGAACGTAAGCAAGCGCAGAGTTCCACTCATGAGTTCAGTTTTATTTCTCTAAAGGGAGAAATGAACAAACTGGTTTCAACGACACTTGAGGAGGCTTTTCAAGTTGTAGTGAATAAGGAGGCGTTATATTTTTTAGACAGCTTCATTCCTTGGCTTAATGAAGCGGTTAAAGTAGATTACTATGATCGTCCGGTATTCAATGAAACTTTCATTTCAGATTCACTATTTAGGCATTGGTATGATAGGGTTTTAGTCGAATTCGATAGTGTACTGCAGGATGTATGTGTAAAAGCGTTATTAAAAGTAGCACATGATGCGCCTCAAGCATTTATTGAAAGAATCGAATCCTTGTCCGAAATGCCTTATGAATCAATACAGTTTTTAGTTGCTCATATATTGCGTCAAGTACCAGGTCAATATCTAGCTCTTTCACTGCAATTTCTGTTAGGTGATCCTCGTAGGTTAAGCATTGGTCATGAGGATTTTGAGAGTAGACATTTAATTATAGCTATAGTTCCGTATTTAAAAGAATCTGAGTGTCGAGCTTTAGAGAATTTTATATTAACCAGATTGCCTATAATAAAGGAATGGAAACGAGATGGATATCGGTTTCATGATCGTAGCCAATTGGGATTACTGGAGGCTATGTCTTGGGAGAAACTTAGTTCTAAAGGTAAAAAACGATTTCAGGAACTGGGAAGGAAATTTCCTGATTACTCTATAAACGATAACCCTCGTCGAATGAGAAGTGGAGCAATAGGTTCTCCAATTAACAGAGAGTCGGCTCGGAAAATGACTGACCTACAATGGATGAGAGCAATGTCTAAATATCAAGGAAAGGTTAGACACTCGGAATGGTTAAAAGGTGGGGCAGGGTCCTTGTCATCAGTGCTACAAGAGTTTGTGAAAGAGGAACCTCAGCGATTTTTTGAATTATTTAATTTGATAGAAATTGATCTTGACCAGCACTATGTAATTGCCTTCATAAATGGTTTTGCAGAATCAAGTAGTTCCTCTAACTTGTTATTTCAAGCAATTGTTCGTTTTGAAGATCATAATGATAGAAATGTACAACGCACCATTGCATGGGCTGTCCAAAAACACACAAATCAAAATGTGCCGAGTTTAACCATAAAACTGATGAACAAATATTTGTATGATGAGACATTAACAGAAACTGAATATATTAAAAAACCTTCATCAGCATATCTTAATACAGTTCGAGGTTCTGCAATGTATGCTTTAATGAAGATTTACAAAGATCAGGAATGTGAGAAGTGGGGTATCCTTAATTATGCAGCTCGTAGTAGCGATATATCTTTAAGGGCTGGTGCTATTGAAGAATTACCCTATATGATTCGTTATGATCGTGAGCGTACAATAGATTTATTTGAGCAAACTGTTGATGGATACACTCAATTATATCAGATGTCAGATACACACGAATTCGTTTACTGGGCAATGGGAAAACCGTTTGAACGTTTGATTCCGTTTCTGAATGGATTCCTAGTTGAAGAGAATGAGGATAGCCAACAACGAGGAGCGGAACTCGTTGCTTTATCTTATATTTCAAATGATTTGTTCGAGAGTCAATTGATTAATAAACAAATGGAAAAATTATTGAAACAAGTAATCGTTGGGAATGTTGCTCACCGTCGAGGGGTTGCTAGGATATTTTCTTATAATGTACTAGATGATTCACCAGATGAGTTTCTTATAAATGGGTTATACAAGTTTATGAATGATGAAGACGAAGAGGTACGTCGTCAGGCAACTTTTTTCTTGTATGACATTAAGAAGAAAAATCGAAATCTTAGTAAAACTCTTCGTGATTTGATTTTGGTCTTGGTTCAATCAAAATCCGTGACTCACATCGGATATCAATTGGGTAAAATTATATGGGAGAGTGCACTTGATTATCCAGAGTGGGCATTGACCGTCATTAAAAAGTTGTTAATGAATGAACATGTTCGAAATAAAGAGGAAAGAGGAATTATGAATATTAAAGACTTGGTGTATGCAGTTTTAAATATTTATACTGATCCATTATCTGATGAAGAACTTCAGAATCGAGCAATGGATACTTTCGATAATTTAATGGAGTTGTATTCCATGCAAGCTCAATCTGTTCTAGCTGAGTGGGATCGTCACTAGAGCGTTGAACTATTTTAAATAATTATCATTGATGTATGTTTTAATAGAATTGGTAAGAAGAACAAGTAGCTTATTATTGTGTAGACTTGACTCTGAACATACTGCTGATAACAGACAACCCCTTGCACAATATGTTAAAATAGATCTCAAAAAGACGGGATCTGCGGATCACGCATAACGGAGGCGTGAAACATGGAACGTAACGCTATGCTCGAACATGATCCGTTCATCACAGTGTTGGCGGAGAAGTTGCACATACACGGATATTATGCCTTTTATGGCGAGCATTACAATGAGACCGATATGGAGCAGTACCGCAGGCATCTGTTCACATCATTCAGCAACATCGTATGGGTAGAGCTGGATGCACGCAAAAAGTATATGATTGTGGACCATCGTGGACGCAACACGGTCATGAAACTGATCGAAGGTATGCTGAACACGCGCAGAATTCTGCGAGCGAACCAGGCAATGGCGGGCACGGACACCTCTGGAGTCCAGCAGGAGATCGCGCATTTATCCAAGCTTGTGCACATGCTGAAATTTACGAGTTTCCGCACATAAGTGGCGTGAGTAGCGCTAACGAACCTGTGAAGCCTTATTTCCAATGATTTTGCTGTCATACAAAATGTAACGAATCTCAGATACGCATTTAGTACAATTTAGTGATATTCTGCTACCCAAACATGCTTACAGCACAAATAAAGTGTCTATGATTCGTTAGATTTTCAAACCTGCGAAATTTCAAGTAATAAGGCTTGTGAGGTTTTTTAGACGACTGTTGTGCATTCTCGATTAAGGTTATGTGTGTTATGTGTCAGTCCTAGATAGTAAACAGTAAATGAAAGAGAGAGTCCTGTCATCGCTGACGGAACTCTCTTTATTTTCTTTATACAACGACTCTTCAGTTCAGCAACAACCATATTCACTCATGGAATCGTTCAACGGGGATGCAAGCTTCTGAAGCTAACTCATGTATTAACTCTTATCTTACTAGTTTGGCACAATCAATAGAATTATGATAACAAAGCTTCCTAAAAGATCACAAAGTTACTCACCGAATCCTACAGATATCTCCAAAGATCTATCCGCATCCACAGATCCATCCAACATTCCTTCATTCATCTTATGTCTGAATCGTCATTAAAAGCAGTTATCTAAACGAAGTTACAAAACTGCTGAACAGCGTCCGAACATCATACTGATACTTGTTGATCGGCTCAATCGGCCGGTTCTCTCCGAGAAGAGTGTAGACGGCGATCCGTGCTGCCCGGACTGAATATTCTTCGGTGAATACCACGTCATCGGGAATTTCGCAGAATTGGCTAATGAAGGCCAGGTTAGTGGAGCCATCAGGCACAACCTTTGGTCGATCGCTGTTCAGTCTTGGCATGAATTGCGCTGTAATGTAAGGCATCATGCATGGAATACAGTTGGCGGTAGCCATGATGGCCTCTTGATGTTCCTGGAAATGAAGATGGCCGATTAACTCCTGCATAATCTCTTCCCCGGTACAATCGCACATTCTTTTTTTCACGTAGTCGCCCACGTTATCCGGGTATAATCCGTATCCCCAGAATACGTTGACATGCTCAGGCTGACCACGGAAATGCGGTTGGAAGGCCAGAACGACAGACATGAACCAGCTGGAATCCTTGAAAGTAACCAGAGCGCCGGTACCTGCCCGGTTACGTGTGAATTTCTCCATCAGATCAAAGAAAACCGAATCCTGGAAGGTGACCGTAAACGATTCCCATTTGGACTCATCCACATGATCATTAAAAGAAGAAGGGTTGCCTAGCAACGGTTTCTTGGCGGCAATGTTCTCCCACAGCTTCCATGAGCTGCCCTTGCCATTCAGTTTTGGGGCGGAAGTCATGGAGCCGATGTCGGCACCTTCGGTCATCGAACCGTTCGTGACAATGACCAGATCGCCTTCATGAATGTCGATGATCTCCTCGGTACCGTCGCGTCTTACATGCATCCGAATTACCGTAATGCCGTCGCCGTCTTTGAAATCCAGATCTGTGACGGTACATTTCAGCGTGAAATCTACGCCAAACGGTTCCAGGTAGTTATGCAATGGAAGGATGATTGAGTCATATTGGTTGAAAGGCGTTCGGGTAACACCTTCCAGCGTTTGGATTCTCGGGAATTCGTGAAAAAAGCGAAGCATGTATCTTTTGAATTCCACGGCGCTATGCCAAGGTTGGAAGGCGAAGGTGGTCGCCCACATATACCAGAAGTTCGTTTTGAAAAAATGATGGCCAAACCAGTCGTTGATTCGCAATTTCCCCAGCGTGTCTTCAGGAGTAATAATCAGTTTGCCCATCGCCAACCTGTCCGCCATATCAAAACCCATGGAGAGCACATCTTCGACCTTGCCGTCACGGTTGACGAGCCGCGCATTGGAATGTGTGGGATTGGTTTCGTCAAATTCGGTAATTTCCTGTCGGACAGATATGCCCGGACGGTCGATGGAAGGAATGGAAGCCAGCAACTCCCAGAGATTCTCATAGGCCTCGTCATTGAGCATCCGCCCGCCGCGGATGATATATCCTTGATCGGGATTACCAGCTCCGTCATTGCTGCCGCCGAGAATCGGCATTTCTTCGATAATGTGAATGTGTTCTCCAGGAAAGCCACAATCTCTGACCAGATAAGCTGCACCCGCCAAAGATGCAATGCCGCCGCCTACAAAATAGACCTGTTTATTACCATGTTCTTTCTTCACGATCATTCGCCTCCAAAAGTTACTGTAATCACATCCCTAATGTAAACCTTGCAGGTCCCGTAAGGTATGATCAAAAGAAAGGGAGTGTCCAGTTTTTGGTCACTTTTGGAAAGGTGTCTAAAACCTAGGCTTAGATCACATACGAAAAAAGCCGCGCATCCTAATCAGATGGCAGCTTATTCTCATACTTGTGCAGTGCCCTCAGGACATTGCCTTCGATCAGCTCGCTGAGCTTCTCAATAATCTGTTTTGGCGGTTCTTGCATGTCGCCTCTCATCCACTGAATGATCAGCCCAGTAAAGGCCAGGGTATAGAAGTTGGCGACAAACTCTTTGTCTTCACTGCGGACCTTAATCCCACAGGCCAGCTCATCAATAACACCCATGATCAGATCATGAGTTACTTCATAGAGGTATACATCCAAGTGGGTGCGCCCGAGCGAGTTGAGCGTGTTGCAGCAGAACGTTTTGTTGTTCTCGATGTAACAAAAAAATTTATTGAATCCGTCCGTCCATGTGCTGTAGCTTCGGTACGCCGTAAGACTCTCCACCGCTTCAGTCTGATAGATCCACCCAAGTAGTGCGTAAATATCCTGAAAATGATAATAAAAGGTTTGCCGGTTCACGCAGCAATGGTCAACCAGATGTTTGACTGTAATCTTGTTCAGCGGGGTGTGCTCCATCAGTGATTTAAGCGAGTGAGCCAACGCATTTTTGGTCAGGTGAGAAGCAGACACAACATTCACCTCATCATTTTGGATTAGCTTGCTGGGGCATAACAGCAGGTAAACACTCATGGCAAAAGCCCCGCGCCGAAGTCGCCGAACATAAGCAAGTCAAAACGCAGGAATCCCTAAAGATCCTCCCCTCCACAAAACCCCTTTAGCTATCAACATCTTCGTTACCCGATCCGCAACATACTCCATAAGGGTGCATTCTAAATATCAATCGTTTCAACCAAAGCTTCAAAAGGCACCGCTTGTCTTGTCTCTATCACAAATCCTTAAAAATTAATCGTCGTCAAAAACCAGTCACAATAAAGCAACCACGGTAAGAGCCTGAAACCTAGTGAAGGAGACCGAATCAAAAAAAAAGGACTATAAGGTCGCTTATGTTATCTCTAATATACTAAACCATTAAAACCGAGACCCCGTCTATAAAATCAGTCATAGGAACAACGATAACGAAGTTATCGAGAAAAAAATCGAAAAAGTGTTCAGTAGCCCATCGTTAAGGTAATCTATCACACTAACCCATCAAAGTGAGACTCAATCCTTCGAAGCAGCCATGATAAAGCAAGCTGTACGTAATGATCGAGACAAAATCAAGAAACGTCCTATAGGGCTGCCATGTTGTTATCACTAATACACTAACCCATTTAAAAGTAAGTCTCCATCGTCTCCATCATAAAAAGAGACCATGAAAAAAAACTACAATTTCACCAAAGAACCAAAGAACAAAGAATAAAGAAACAAAATAAATAACAAAAAAACGACCCGAAGGCCGTTCTTTGTTTTCCCCATTACACTAACCAATCAATAGTTAGGCTCAATCTTTAAAATCAGTCATGCGAGAAGCTGCAACGTAGTGGAGGGGACGAAATCGATTCTGAAGAAGCGGAGCGTTCGCCTTTATCGTCGGATTTTACCCTTTGAGAAGGGGAATCCAAAAAATCCGACGATAACAGCGATCTAAAGAACGATTCGGCCCCGGAACGTCCACTCAGCACGCTCTCATGAACTGGTTTTAAACACGATGATTACAAACTCTTCAAGAACTGAACAATCGTCAACAACCCTTTATCAAAGTTCTCCAGGTTGAAGTGCTCGTTCGGAGCATGGAGGTTCTCATCCGGCAAGCCAAAGCCCATCATGACAGCAGGGATTTCGAGTACACGTGAGAGCTTCTCAACAATCGGAATGGAGCCGCCATCTTTGGTAAAGAGGGCACGAACGCCATACACGTGCTCATACGCGTCTGCTGCTTTTTGCAGAATTGGATTGGAAGGATCGGTGTTGAAAGCAAAAGCTTTCTCGATCTGTTTCACATGCAGCGTTGCACCCGGTTGAACGTGAGCGCGCAGATGTGCTTCGATACGATCCAATACATGTTGTGGATCTTGATCCGCGACAAGGCGGCATGTAATTTTGGCATGAGCTTCCTTTGGAATAACCGTTTTGCTGCCTTCGCCTTGGAAACCACCCCATACGCCGTTCAGTTCCAATGTTGGACGAGCGCCAACACGTTCCACGAATGAGTAACCTTCTTCGCCGTATAATTGCTCCAGCCCGAGGTCTTGACGAAGCTGTTCCTCATTGAAGCCCTGTTTTACAAATTCTTCTCTCATCTCAGGAGACAGTGGCAGTACGCCGTCATAGAAACCATCTACACTTACACGGCCTTGCTCATCATGCAACGAAGCGAGCAGGGATACGAGTGCATGCAGTGCGTTGGGTACTCCGCCACCAAATGAACCGGAGTGCAAGTCGGTATTGGCTGTGTTCAGATCGACGTGAAGTGAGCATAGGCCACGCAGGCCAGTGGAGATTGCCGGTTTTCCTTTTTCAAGCAGGGACGTATCCGAGATCAGTACCATGTCTGCACGCAGCTTGTCTGTATGTTCATTCAGATAGATGGGCAGGTTCGGGCTGGAGATCTCCTCTTCACCTTCGATACAGAACTTGATATTAACTGGAAGTTCCTTGTTTTCAGCGAGAATGGCTTCAACTGCCTTGATATGTAGGAAGATCTGTCCTTTGTCATCCGTCGCGCCGCGGGCATACAGCTTGCCATCACGAACGGTAGGTTCGAACGGAGGCGTCTCCCACAGGTGAAGCGGATCAACAGGTTGTACATCATAGTGTCCATAGATCAGAGCCGTTGGTTTGCCGGGTGCATGCAGGTGATCTGCATAGACAATCGGATGTCCAGCCGTTTGAATGACCTCAACGTTTTCCATGCCTGCACGTGTGAGCGCATCTGCTGCCCATTGTGCTGCACGATTAATATCCTCTTTATGCTCTGAAATGGCAGAGATACTTGGAATGGACAACCATTCATTCAGTTCTGCCAGGTGTTTTTCTCTATTTTGTTCAAAATAAGTCTGTTCTTTCATTAAAAAGGCCTCCTTCATGTTTGCTATATCTCATTGTAATCCATTTTGTCATGTTAATAAAACATTGGTTAAAAAAATGATCGGTTACAGATCGTTTCATTCACCTGAGGATTGTGCGTATAATACAAGAAAAGGATTTCATCCATATATTCTCAGGGGAGTTGAGGAAGTTTCCATGACAGTCAGACCCGATGCAAGCAGGCAGGTGAGCAGCGATGGAACCGACTAGGAGCGATCGAATATTTGGCAGATTCAAGCGGTTATCCGATTTGAAGGCTGGAAGGCATAAAGGACGATTTTATCGAAACAGCCTCATGCTTATTTTACTCATTGCCAGCATTCCCGGACTAATCACAGGTATCGTCATGTATCAACAGGTTGTTGGCCGGATGGAAACCGAGTTCAATCAGATGCATCAGAACCAGATCGAGAACCGGGCACGCAATGTGGATGACCAGCTGGCTTATCTGGAGATGAACTTATCCCATTGGGCTTTTGAACCGAGGTTTGGTAATGCACTGCGAACGCTGGATTTTGTGTATTATTTCAATGAAACACAGGAGATTGTGACTACCTTATACGTATTACAAGGTTCCCACCCATTGATCAAGTCAGCACAGCTGTATTTGCAGGAACCTAAGCCAATCTTGTTTAATCGGGATTATACCGAATTGAACGATGAAGCGAAAGTACAAGCCTATGACCGATACCTTTCCATGGGGAACCACGTGTACTGGACAGACTGGGTTTCCAGCATCAACAGTGATACCGAACCTTCGACCAACGATAGTCCACTGCATACGGATGCAGGCAATGCACTTGTTCTAGTACATAAGATACCGGGGGAGAGCATTAATCCGTTTGGTGCACTGATCATCACGCTGGATAACGAGAAAGTCGCCAGTTTATTGAAAACGCTTACTCCGTATGACGAAGGTTTAACGTTCCTTATGGATCAGGAAGGAAACACACTGGTTACCGGGAATCCGGGAACGGCGGGAGAGACTTCTGCTTTTGAGCAGCAGCTAAAAGAAGAAGTAGCCATGCATGCGGGCAGCCGCTCATTCCTGTTCCGATATGAGGATCAGACCTATTCTGTCTCATACGGTTCATTGAGCCGGATCGATTCAGACTGGACTTACGTCTCCGCAGCACCTTTGACCTCAGTCACTTCGCCAGTAAAACTGGTATCCAAAATCATCGTCATTGCCAGTGCAGGCAGTCTCATCCTGGGATTATTGTTATCCTGGTTTGCTTCCCGCCGCATCTATTCGCCTGTAGCACGGATGCTGCATCTGCTTACGCCTGGCAGAAATGAAACAACACCAACGGATGCCAAGCTGGACGAGTTTGAGCTGCTGGAGCAACAGTGGAACGAACTGACCTCCCGGAGTGTCACGGCACATCGCCAATTGCAGGAGCAGCTTCCCCATCTGCGCGACAGTTTTGTCTTACAACTTGTACAGGGCCATCTATATGCCTATAACGAGCAGGATCTTCAGCAGCGGATGCGTCATCTCGGATTTGAGCTGGAGGGTCAGCAGTATCTGCTGGTGCAGATGTATTTTACGGGGTACGAGCAGCTGCAAGGCAGATTTGGAAGCCAGGACACGGGATTAGTCACCTTTGCAGCAGTGAATATTACACAGGAAGTGGCGAAAAATTATTTCAGACAGATCAGTGTCATGAACTTTCATGACCTGTCTTCCGCCATGCTTGTGATTGCTCCTCAGGACGAACCTGTGAAGTCACAAGCGCTGTTATGGGGACAGGAACTGGTGGAAGTCATTGGACGTACGCTCAAAATGAAGGTGACCTTGATGGTCAGTCGCCCGGCAGCTTCACTTCAGGAACTGCCCGGACGATTCGTCGAGATGGAACAGGCCGTGGCTTATCGCAGTGTGGAGGAAGGAAGTCAGATTCTCGATCTGGAGGATGAGGAGTGTTTCCGCAGAAATGAAGCAGCTTCCTATCCGCTTGGGCTGGAACGGGAGTTGTTACAGGCGGTCAGGCTGGGCAAACGAGCCGAAGCCGAACGTGTGCTGGAACAATTCATGAGTGAAATTACGCGGATGGGTAGTACCGAATTTCAGGTGCAACAGATGATGCTTCAATTGCTCGGTAGCATTCAGCACATGATGCTGCAAACGGGGGTCACACCTTATAAGCTGTTTGGTGGTTACAACATGTATGAGCAACTATCCGGTATTCGTGAACCTGTACAGATGAGGCAATGGATGATGAATGAGGTGTTCATACCGTATATACAAGAGGTTGAAGTCCGATCGCAGGAACCGCTGAAGCTGGTGGTGGAACGAACGATGTTGTATATCGATACACATTACCGCAGCGACATTTCGCTGGAAAACTGTGCTGACGAGGAGCAGATGACACCCTATGCACTGAGTAAGGCTTTCAAACAGGTATCGGGCATCAATTTTATTGATTATCTGACACGTGTGAGAATGGATGCGGCGAAGCAATTGTTACGGGAGACAACGATGAAAATCAATGATGTTGCGGCGGCTGTGGGATATCAGCATAGTTATTTTAATCGGATCTTCAAGAAACAGGAGGGAGTTACCCCGAGTCAGTATCGCGATCAATGGTTTGGACAATAACCTTTTAAATCTTTGTCATTTCAGCCCGGCATTCAGCTTTAGCGGATGCCGGTTGTTTCTTTTTTTACCGTGATACAAAGAAGGATAAACCCGCAAAAATGTGCAATTCTACCTGCTACGTTATGTTCAGTTTCTTGTGAAAATGGCGTTATAGCGGGCTTTTCGGCCATCATGTCGTAGCAATGCAAAAAATGAAGGTTGCCGGAAAAAGATCGGCTGTATAGGCTGAGTATCAGGTTAATTGATAACGCTTACATAGTTGAGGGAGGGGAGACATGATGAACGGGAAGACGGACTGGAATACCAACGCCACTGCAACTGCTCAAGCGGATATGACAACAAGACCATTAAAACAGGAGTCCAATTGGAAAAGGCAGATTAAACGAAACAAATGGTTATATGTGCTTGTGCTTCCCGGCTTTTTGTACTTTGTGATCTTTAAATACTTGCCCATGTGGGGGATCGTCATTGCTTTTCAGGACTATCAGCCTTTCCTGGGTATCCGTGAGAGCAATTGGGTGGGGCTGGAGAATTTTACGAACTTCTTCTCCAATCCGGACTTCTTCCGACTATTACGTAATACGCTGGTCCTTGCCCTGTATGATCTCATCTTCTTTTTCCCGGCACCGATCATTATCGCCTTATTATTAAATGAAATTCGGGTCGCGTTTTTAAAAATAACGATTCAAACGCTGGTCTACGTACCCCATTTTGTATCCATGGTTATTATCGCCAGTATCACGTATGTGTTCCTGACCCCGCAAGGCGGAGTGTTATACGATCTGATCGCATGGATTACGGGCAAGCCCATTGATGTGCTCTCCAGTCCAGGTTCGTTCCGTCCGCTCATTATTGTGCAGATGATGTGGAAAGAGATGGGATGGGGCACAATTATCTTCCTGGCGGCCCTCGCAGGTGTCGATACGGAACAATATGAAGCCTCCATTGTGGATGGCGCAGGACGATTACGGCGGATGTGGCATATTACGCTTCCAGCGATTCGTACGACCATAGTCATTTTGCTTATTCTCCGATTGGGGAACTTCCTCGATACCGGATTTGAGCAGATTTATCTGATGACCAACTCCCTCAACCGGGATGTCGCAGATGTGTTTGATACGTATGTGTACACGGTGGGGATTACGCAAGGTGCATTCAGTTACAGTACTGCTGTTGGACTATTCAAGTCTGTGGTGGGGATTATCCTGGTGCTTGGCAGTAATAAACTTGCGAAAAAATTCGGTCACCCCGGAATTTATTAAGGAGGAGCGCCCATGAACAGCCGTCTATACAACAGCCCTGCCGGCAAGGTATTTGATATCTTCAATTACGTCATGCTGGGGATTCTGGGCATATTAACCGTCCTTCCTTTCCTGTATATTATAGGGAATTCTTTCGCAACGGAAGCCGAGATCACCGAACGCAGTTTTTTCCTCATTCCGAAGGTGTTTTCCTTCAGTGCATATGAGTATATTTTCTCCTCGTCCACGATCTTCCGCAGCATTGGTGTTTCCATTTTCATCACGGTGGCAGGTACACTGGTCAATCTGTTCTTCACCCTAACGATGGCCTATCCACTATCCAGAAGTGACTTCTGGGGCCGTAACGTCATGATGAACATGGTGATTCTCTCGATGTTATTCGGCGGTGGCATGATCCCGACGTATCTCGTCATTCGTGGACTGGGACTGCTTGATTCCTACTGGGCCCTTATGCTTCCTGGCGCGATCAGCGCTTTTAACTTAATAGTTGTCAAAAACTTTTTTCAGCAAATGCCGCCCGGGCTGGAGGAAGCGGCCCGCATCGACGGCTGTTCGGATCTAGGCGTGCTGTGGCGAATCGTTCTACCTTTATCCAAACCGGTCATTGCCACGTTTGCCCTGTTCTACGCCGTAGGCCACTGGAACAATTTTTTCTCGGCACTTCTGTACATTTCCGACAGTGACAAATGGCCGTTACAAGTCATGCTGAGACAGATCGTGTTACTCTCGCAAGCCAGTGTCGGAGATATGGCGAACATGGACCCCAATTTTGTACAGCCACCAGAGCAGTCGATCAAAATGGCGGTGATCGTTGTAGGTACCATTCCGATTTTGCTGGTGTATCCGTTTTTGCAGAAGCATTTTGCCAAAGGTGTCATGTTAGGTTCAATCAAAGGCTAAAGCCAAGGGGGAGAACGTATGGGACAAAAGACGGGATTCAAAAAAGGTGCACTGCTACTCTCTGCTTCACTGGTACTAAGTACAATTCTGGGCGCATGCTCCACCGACAAAGAAGGTTCAGGAACCGCTGCGGGTGGCACTGATCAGATTACAATCATGCTGCCGAACTTTGAAGCGGAGAATCCGCCGGAGAATAGCCCAGTCATCCAGAAGCTTGAGGAATTGACCAAGGTGGATGTGAATCTGCAATGGGTGCCGAGCAGCTCGTACGAAGACAAATTCAACATTACACTGGCCTCGGGAAAGCTGCCTCAGATTATGGTGGTGTTAGGGAAGTCCCCAAGTTTCATTAATGCGGCACGAACCGGAGCATTCTGGGAGCTTGGTCCTTATCTGAAAGACTATCCGAATCTGAGTCAAATGAATGAGATCATCACCAACAATGCGTCAATCGATGGCAAAACCTATGGGATCTATCGGGCACGCGCCTTAGGACGTAATGGGGTCACAATCCGCAAAGATTGGCTGGAGAAGTTGGGGCTGGAAGAGCCAAAGACGATTGACGAATTTTACAATGTATTGAAAGCGTTCACGAAGGATGATCCAGACGGTAACGGCAAGGATGATACCTATGGTCTGGTTGCCAGCAAATTCACAGGCCCGTGGGATAACATGCAGGTATGGTTCGGTGCACCGAACAAATGGGGAGATGATGGCAGTGGAGGCCTGATCCCGGCGCATGAGACACCAGAATACATGGAAGCCCTGAAATTTTTCCGTCAAATTTATAGTGAGGGTCTGGTCAACAAGGACTTTGCCGTGATGGATGCGACCAAACTGCCTGATCCATTTGTGAATGGGCAAGCCGGTGTCATGGTGGATGTAGCAGATAATGCCCAGCGCATGGATCAGAAAATACTCGATAAAGACCCAAATGCGACAGGACGTGTAGACGTGCTGCAAGCGATGGAAGGTCCAAAGGGATTGCGTGATATGCCAACGTCTGGCTACTCCGGCCTGATTGCGATCTCCAAAAGCAGTGTCAAAACGGAAGAAGACCTAAAGAAGGTACTGAGCTTCCTGGATCAGCTGAATGAACCGGAATTGCAGGCATTGTTGTACAACGGACTGGAAGGTAAGCAATACGAGAAAAAAGAAGACTACATCGTACCGAGCACTGACAAGCTTGCGCTCCGCGACCTGCAGGGCTTAAATCAGATTTTGATGTTTGTGCCGGAAGACAGAACGCTTCGTGTACAACAGACACCTGTCCGTGAAAAGGTTGCACAAGTGCAGAAAGCCAACGAAGAGATTGTCATCGCCAATCCTGGCGAACCGCTGATCTCTGATGTTTATGCTCAGAAAGGACCGCAGCTGGACAATATCATTAACGATGCACGAATCAAATATATCGTAGGTCAGATTGATGAGAAAGGATTTGAAGATGCTGTTGCTCTGTGGAAGAACAACGGCGGAGACGATTATGTGAAAGAAGTCAATGAACTGTACGCAGCACTGAAGTAGTTGGAAATTATGACTTCCTGAATATGGTTTTTGATGTATAATCATAACGAAACAAACCTATATGAACTGAAATGAACGTTATTGGTAAAGTTAAACGACCACTCTTGAACATGCAGGGAGGAAGGCAATATGTGGAACGGGGATGCTTTTGAAAATCCCGAGGCGCAGTACAGGGTCCATCCCTTTTGGTTCTGGAACGGGGATATGGAAGAAGAGCAGGTTAAGCGGCAGGTGGCTGAGATGGCCACGCAAGGTGTAGGCGGATTCTTCATCTGTCCGCGTCAGGGACTACAGATTCCCTATCTCTCTGAAGCATGGTTTGATAAGGTGCGGATTGCAGTGGAAGCGGCGGCTGCTCACGGCATGCAGGTATGGTTATATGACGAATATCCATATCCAAGCGGGATGGCTGGCGGAGAAGTGACCCTTGATTTCCCTGAAGCGAAGCAGCGACAGCTCGTGCATCATCAACTGGTGGTTCAGGGTGGAGAAGCTGTGGATCTGCAGTTGCCATGGGGACGAGTGTTGGTTGCCAAGGCGATTCCCAAGGATGCGCAGGGCAAACGGTTATGGCATGAATCCATTGACTTGCGCAGTAAAATCGGCAATATCCAGACCGATCAAGTCTATCAGGAGACCGGACTCACTTCGTATAATCGTAAGCGTTTCTTCACCTATCGCACAGCGTTCCATATGTTGTGGGAAGTTCCGGCAGGTGATTGGGAGTTGATTATATTTCAGGAAAAAGAGATCGATGATTTCAAATATTACGGCAACTTTGTTGATCCTTGCCACAAGGAAGCGATGAGCCGTTTTATTGAACTGACACATGAGCGTTATAAGTCAGCGGTTGGAGATCGATTTGAAAGCGTAATCAAAGGTATGTTTTCGGATGAGATCGCACCGCTGGGCCGTATCCCCTGGTCACGACAGCTTCCCCGTTATTTCAATGAGCGTTGTGGTTATAGTCTGATCGATTCGCTACCGGCCCTGCTGTATGGTGATGTTCCGGACGCGCATCGAATTCGGTATGACTATTACCAGTCGCTGCACCTGCTTCTCCGGGAGTCCTATCACAAACAGGTGCATGATTGGTGTGAGGAAGCAGGAATCCAATATGCGGCTGAAGTGCCTGGCGTACGGATGACGACCCAGTTGTTCAGCCATATGCCAGGGGGGGATTCGGCACATGAGAAAATCGGACGATCCTTATCGTGGATTCTGGAACGATACGGTCAAAAGATGCGTGACAATCCCAAGATGGTCAGTTCGCTTGCCCGGCAATTGGGCCGAAGCCGCAATCTGATTGAATGTTTTCACAGTGTGGGCTGGTCGATGACGCTACAGGATGCCAAGTGGATGATCGATCGAATGGCCGCCATGGGTACCAATTTTTATAACTTTCACGCCTTTTTCTATACGATTGGTGGGCTGGCAAAGCATGATGCACCGCCATCTCAATTTTTGCAGAATCCCTATTGGAAGCATTTCGGGCAGTTGGGGGATTACACCGGACGTTTGAGCTATCTCATGAGCACCGGAGCAGCAGACATTCGTATTGCCGTGCTTGACCCAACGACGACATTCTGGAGTCTGATGGGTAATCCGCTGCATGGATTTGAATATAGCGGCGAAGACGAAGCAGAACGGGGACAATTGGATCGTCTAACGAAGGACTGGATGAGGATTACGACACATCTGCTCGAAAACAGACGTGACTATGATCACCTTGACCCCGAATTGTTGGCTGAAGCTGACTTAACGGATGGCATCATTCAGATCGGCGTTGCCCGTTATGACGTACTGATTCTGCCACCGATGCTGAATCTGGAGGCCGCGGCCTGGGAACAGGTGAAGCGATTTGTTCGGCAGGGAGGAACTGTCATCTCTGTTGGGATGCCTCCGTATATTGCGATCCAGCCGGGAAGTCCGGAGGGGGATGAAGCTGCCCAGTTCTTTGGTGCAGGCGAGCAGCCGCAAGAGGTGTACTGGGGCCGTAGCGGGTCAACAGATCATGATAACCGTGAAACCATGTGGCATCAGGGTGAGGGGAATGCCTATTTTCTACCCGCAGGAACGGGGCAGGGAGATGACTTTTCGCTGGAGCTAATCTCCCTCCTGCTCGATCAGGTATTGCCGGAACCCATCTGCTGGATCATGGAGGAAGAAAGTGCATCCCTGCTGATGCACACCCGTCAATTGTCCGATGGGGAGCGTATGGTTTTTTTGACCAATCAGGAGGGGCAGGACCTAAAGGGCCAATTAAAGCTGGTCGCCAGACAGCTGTGGGATGGAACGGAGCTGACAGAGAACACTTGTCTCGTGGCAGAACGACTCGATCTGGAGACAGGGCAGCTTCAGGCATTACCGTATACGAGCAGTGGCGGGGAATGGTGCATTTCACTAACGCTGGCGCCTTATGAAGCGCATGCTGTACGCCTTACTTTACAAGCTGCGAAGAAAGAGGCAGTACCAACGAAGGTGGATGTAGCAGACAAAACGGGTTCGACGTTCAGAGCGGATGTTTCGGCAGGGGCGAATCAAGCCTGTAAGATCAAAGTTCCTTCGGAAGGGCCATGGCGACTGGAAACGGTGCAGTCTAACATTTTGCGAATGGGACAATTCCATCTTCAGGCTTCCAATGCTAATGGAGTGATTCTGGAGAGTCAGCATGTAGCTGTAAAACCGTTTATTGATCAGGCGGCAGAATTATCGGAGCAGCAGCATCTGCCAGTCCAGTTTAATCAGGTATTTGGCACACCCAAGAAAGCATCCGTAGCCTATCCCATCGAATGCCGATATACGACCACATTTGAGCTGAGAACGGTATTGCCTGCATGCCTTCTATTCATGGACAGAGCGGCGATCTCAGGCATTTGGTCGATGGAGATTAATGGGCATTTGCTTGAAAAAGAACAATTCGATCCAATCGAAATAACCGACCACAATAACATCGCTTGTGATATCACGGAGTTGCTGCACAGCGGTCTCAACGAAATGACGGTGATTGTGCAGGTGACGAAAGATGAGGATGGCATCGTGGATCCCTTGTATCTACAGGGAAGATTCGGTGTGGAATTCCATCATGAAGGCATGGTTTCGCTTGTGCGAGAGTCGGATACGGCCCTTCGTATCGGGCCTGAACCTCAGCCTCTGTATCCCCATTATGCCGGGGAAATGAGTTATAAACGCACGTTCTGGCTGGATGAACCAGAGGAAGGTGTTGCCTCGTTTGAACTGGAATTTGGCGATTGGCGTGTGCAGGATGTGGTGGAAGTGCGGGTAAACGGACATAGCCTGGGTGTAAGATGCTGGTCTCCGTATCGCTGGAAGGGAGAGCCCTCCTGGTTGCGTCTGGGAGACAACGACATTGAAGTGCGGATTACCAACACATTGATCGGCCTGCTGGAAGGTACGTATTTTGATTCGGAACATCATCGATTACAGGATGCAGGTCATGTACCTGTTGAAGAATTCAGATGAAGGAGTGGAAGTATGAATACAGCTCAATCTGACCAACAAAGACTGGACCCGGTCTGGGTCGCAGATCAGGGTGACGGTACATACCGCAATCCGATTCTGCATGCAGATTATTCGGACCCGGATGTGATTCGTGTAGGAGATGACTTCTATATGACGGCCTCCAGTTTCTCGCATACACCGGGCCTACCTATTCTACATTCGAAGGATCTGGTGAATTGGAAACTTGTCCGATATGCCATAGAACGGCTTGAACTGCCAGGATACGATGTACCTCTTCATGGCAAAGGCGTATGGGCACCCAGCATTCGGTATCATGACGGAAAGTATTGGATTTTCTTCAGCACACCGGATGAGGGCATCTTCATGACTACGGCGGATCACCCTGAAGCCGAGTGGTCACCGCTGCATCTGGTTCATGAAGTGAAGGGCTGGATCGACCCTTGTCCCTTATGGGATGAGGATGGCCAAGCCTATCTTGTGCATGCTTTTGTCCATAGTCGCAGTGGAATCAAGAGCAAAATCCAAGTGTGCCGGATGGCTACGAATGGCAGGAAGCTTCTGGACGAAGGCATGATCGTCTTCGATGGGACCGAACATCATCCGACCATTGAAGGACCTAAGTTCTACAAGCGCAATGGGTATTATTATATCTTTGCTCCGGCTGGTGGTGTAAAGCCGGGGTGGCAGACGGTTTTGCGTTCCCAACAGGTATTTGGGCCATATGAGGATCGAATTGTGATGCATCAGGGATCTTCCTCTGTGAATGGGCCTCATCAGGGAGGATATGTGGAGCTGGAATCGGGGCAGTCCTGGTTTATTCATTTTCAGGATCGGGATGCGTATGGCCGAATTGTTCATCTACAGCCGATGACGTGGACGGAAGACAGCTGGCCTGTCATTGGAATTGACTCTGAGGGAACGGGAACAGGGGAACCTGTTGATGTGCACATCAAACCAGATGTAGGAGCAGCGTATCCGATCACTGTACCTGAGGTATCCGATAATTTTCAGGCTGATCGTCTGGGGCTGCAGTGGCAATGGCAGGCGAACTCCCGTCCTGAATGGGCTGAGGCAGGTACAGAAAGCGGGATCGTATTGCGTGGTCATCCATACCCGGAGGGCGTTCAGTCTTTGTTTGGTACACCTCATCTTCTCTTGCAGAAGCTGCCTGCCTCTGAATTTGAAGCGACAACCCGGCTCACGTTCCTGCCTGGACAGGAAGGGGATCAGTCAGGTCTCATCATGTTTGGTGATTCGTATGCAAGCCTGTGCCTGTTACAGACAGAAGACGGAACCATTCGGTTATCGCTGATTCGCGGAGCCAAACGCGAAGACAGCCATCTGCATGCCGAAGAATGGGAGGAAACGGGACTGGACTGGGAGGGCCAGGGTTCGCAGGCAACCGGCTGGACCATTCATCTTCGGCTTACCCTGACAGAACCTGCTTTGTGCCAGTTTAGTTGGAGTGCGGACGGAGCTGAGTTTCAGACGATGGGTACACCGTTTAGCGCAACAACAGCCCTTTGGGTTGGAGCGAAGATGGGTATCTATGCTGTAAACACACGGTTTGCGAATCGTGGAGGTCAGGGTGTTTTTCACTATTTTAATGTGAAGGAAATTCAGAAATAGGGAGCAGGAAAAGAAGCAGAAGGAGGAGCAAGATGGGACATCGTATTCAGTTTGACCGCTATCCAGGTGGTGTGATGAAAGCGTTAACGCTCAGCTATGACGATGGAGTGGTGCATGATCGCAGACTGGTGGATATCTGTAATCGGTATGGCCTACGGGGAACCTTTAATCTGAACTCCGGTACCCTGGGCAATCCAGGCCGCATCGAGCCGGGGGAAGTCGCGGAACTGTACGCTGGACATGAAGTAGCTGTTCACACCGTTACTCATCCTACACTGCCTTATGTTCCGAATGAACTGCTGACCGAAGAGATTATTGAGGACCGAAAAGCACTCGAGAAGCGTGTCGGTTATCCCGTACGAGGTATGGCTTATCCCAATGGAGGGTACGACCGTGCGTTAAGTTCGAAGCTGGAGTGGCTTGGCATTGATTATGCCCGTACCGTTGAATCACATGGCAGATACACGTTGCCAGAGCGCCCGCTTGAATGGCATCCGACGTGTCATCATAACCATGATCTGGCGGGGCATGCCAAACGTTTTATCCAACATTCCAAAACAGGTACGCCACTATTACTCTACGTCTGGGGTCACAGTTATGAGTTCAATGACAACGACAATTGGGAGATCATCGAACAGTTCGGTGAGCAGATTGGCGGCAGGGACGATATCTGGTATGCCACGAACATCGAAGTGATTGCCTATTGGAAAGCGGTACAACGACTCGAGTGTTCGGCTGATCGATCCATCATCCATAATCCGTCTGCCATCCCGGTTTGGTTCACGGCAGATCAGCAGGTTGTTGAAGTGCAGGGCGGAGAGACATTGCGGCTAAGCGAACGAATCAAGATATAAGGAAGGGAGCTGACGATCATTCGTTATTTTCATGAGAACGAGGCGATTGCAGGCAAGGTGTACGATTCAATTCCGGATATATTGACTACGGTGGCTCAGCGTTATATTGGCGATCATCCGAAACATTCATTTTTGCTCAGAGCCTATCATCAGGGAGGTTTTCGCAGGCTTGGCGATTATCGCTACGACCTGAATCTGAATGAGAAATGCGTAGAGGCGCATGCAGGGCAATACGTGTATGTATGGGGCAAGTTATGGAGCGAGCAGAATGCAACGTTAAATACGGGCCTGAACTGTTATAGTCCGGTGACAATCTATGTGAACGGCGAAGAGGTATTCAAGTCTGAGTTGTTGCAGGAATTATTCCCTGAGCGAAGAACCCAGATTCCGATTTCCATTAACTATGGCTGGAATGATGTGTTACTGTGTTTTGTCAAAACAGAAGTGGGATTCGGCGGTATCTATGGAACAGCCTCGTTCAAAAATTTCCCGCTGCACTTCCTCACTCCTGGGGCAGATCGTCAGGGTCAGGAAGGCTGGTTATATTCGGAACCCGTCGATGAACCTGTATTATCACTTCCTTGTGACGGCATGACGGAAGAAGAAACGGGTCTTACCTGGTATCCGCGCAGGGGCTGGACAGATGAGGAGCAGAGCGCAGGTTCATTTGCTCGAATCTTTGGTACGGAACAACCGGCTGTTGCCTATGCGTGGTCCAAACTGGATGTAACCTTGCCAGGATCAAAGCCAGTTATTTTAAAAGGCCGTCATGATGGTGCTTTGACCTTGAATGTGGATGGCACGGAAATATACTCTGCTGGAAGTAGCGGTAACTTTCACGTTGAACTCCCGCGACGTTACGGTTCCTCGGATTTGGTCGCAAAAGGTGAAATTCAAGCACTTGGTGGCTCCTGGGGATTCACTTTGGAAGATGCCGAGCGTTCGGGTTCCACAGGCTGGAGACTGAAACCTCCTCATCCGGTTGCGGGATGCACGGACCCCTGGCTGTACACAGGTGTGTTTGCTCTCGGCGCTGAGCCATCCTACGCCGACATCGTGCGAACAGATACCGTATTTGATGATGGCGCACAAGGTGTGTATTGGCGAGTAGATCTTCCCGATACGCATGTTCGTCCCTATCTGGAGAACACACATTACGGAAAGTGGAATTATCCGCTAGGCGTCACCCTGCTTGGACTTCTCCAAACGGGACAGGAATTGGGACGTGATGATTACATTCAGTATGTGCGGCAACATATTGAACTGAGCACTTCATTTGACCGCTATGGTCTGTGGGATCGGGAAGGGTACGGTGCGGCAGGAATCAATAATCAGCTGTCTGCCATCGACAGTCTGGATGATTGCGGTTCGTTCGGATCTACGTTGCTTGCTGCGATGGAATTCGGCGATATTCGTGGGGGAAGAGATACCGCGGATCGAATTGCGGGCTACATTACGGATGAGCAGGAACGTCTGGAGGATGGCGCCTTTTACCGGGTACGAGGCAGTGGGGAGATGCGTCAGGAGACGATGTGGTGTGATGACTTGTACATGAGTACACCTTTTCTGATGCGTTATGGTCAGTTGACAGGTGATGCGACGTATTGGGATGATGCGGTCAATCAGTTCCTGATGTTCCGTAAGTATCTCTACCTTCCCGAACAACAGATCATGTCCCATGTGTATGATTTTGTGCGTGGTCGGGCGACAGGTATTCCGTGGGGACGGGGTAACGGCTGGGTGCTATTCTCCTTAACCGAACTGTTGTCCATTCTGCCGCATGATCATGTGAAACGGCCGGAACTGTTATGTTTCTATCGTGATTTAAGTCAAGGTTATTTGGCGCTGCAAGGGGAAAATGGACTATGGCATCAGGTGTTAAACCGCTCGGATTCGTATGAAGAGACCTCCTGTACATCGATGTTCATCTACGCCTATGCCCGTGGAATTCGGGAAGGGTGGCTAGAACAACCGGAGCCTTATCTGGAGGCCGTACGCAAAGGATGGGAAGGCATGACGCGCTTGTCGATTGACTATAAAGGCAATATATACGGGGTATGCCGCGGTTCCGGTTACTCGTTTACCGCCTTGTATTATCGCGATGATCTGGGATGGAATCTGAATGATACCCATGGGATCGGCATTGTGCTCTTGGCAGGCATTGAAGTGTATAAAATGAACCAGCAGCTCTCCAAGGTGTCTATCGATTCTTCGGTTACGGCTGCGCAGCGCTAGTGCTTGACGTAACGGAACGTATATTTGCGGATGGCCTTCAATAGGTACGAGCTGAAAAAGCGGCAAAGCCCCAAGGCTTGCCGCTTTTAGTTGATTCCAATTTCGAATCCGATCTGCATGATAGCAATAACATACACGTACCTTCACCCTATAATGTGAATAACTCCGTCGTTAATACCGATCAAAATAATTCCAGCTGTTCCGGTCCTTCTTCCTGCTCAGGCTCAGAACGGTCAGGGAAAGGCTTCACCGGCTGATCCAGCAGGTCCATCATCATCTGGGCATTCGCTGCTGCATCGCCACCGGAGTTGTTATTAAAAATAACATAGACATCCTTGCTCTGTTCCTGCAACTGCTCCAGATACCCTTTCCACTCCAACAGCTCTTCCTTGTTGTAACGGTACAGGTAACGGGTCTCGCGCCAATTGGGCGCACCATTCTGATGCCACCCGGACACATTGCGTCCGTGCATGCGCACGAGCGTCATCTCCGAATCCGTGGCCTGTGGCACGATGGGAATGGAACCTGAACCCGCCTGAGGTTCGTCACAGACGCTGTGAATCCAGCCTTGCTCTTTCAGGAACGCAAGCGTGCGCTCTCGCATGTCACCTTCATACCAGCTACGATGACGGAATTCGAGGGCACACGGAATACCCTCCATTCGAAGTTTCACTTCACGAAGCTCATTGACATTGTCCTTATTGCACTCAAACCAGGGCGGATATTGAAACAAGGCTGCCTGCATCTTGCCAGCTTCAATGACGGGCTCTAGTGATTCTCGAAAAGCCTTATACATCTCCGACGTGCTGGTGAAGTAGGGTTTGCCTCGCAGATGTCCGGTCATTCCCTGATAGGCTTTGATGATAAAAGCAAAGGATTCGGGCGTCTCTGCAGCCCACCGTGCCATTCGATCCCGCGGCTGAACGGCGTAGAAGGAACTATCCACCTCCACAGTGGAGAAGTATTGTCCGTATAGACTGAGCTTGTCTTTGGCTTTGGTACGGTTTGGATAGAGATCTCCCTGATCCCCCCATCCGGTAAGTCCAATGCGAATCATAAGAACACCTCCTGTTGCTTTTTGAACAACCTCTTATAATTAACCGATTTACAGGCATATGTCTAACATTATATCGTGTGCATTTTGGCTCTTCAATGTTGGAAACTTACTGGAATTTTTTGAGTTTGCAGAATAAAGACGTTACAATACATTAAAGCTAGGGGAAATGATGAGGCCTGAACAAAGCGTACTACAGATAGAGAGCCAGTGACCAAGTGGAGGGCGAGAATGGATGACGGAATGGTATGAAAAGAGTTTTGGAGAAGATTATCTGCTCGTATACAAGCACCGGGATGTGCAGGGTGCCTATCAGGAAGTACATAAAATGATCAAATGGTTGAAGCTTGAGCCTAACTCTGAAGTATTGGATCTATGCTGCGGTATGGGACGGCACTCATTGGCACTTGCTGATGCGGGATTACGAGTGACCGGGGTCGATCTTTCTGATGTGCTTTTGCGCGAAGCCCGACTAATGGACACTGAACACCGAGTATCGTGGTGTCTTGCGGACATGCGTGAACTCCCGCTGAAAGGTGGCTTCGACGCCGTAGTCAATCTGTTCACATCGTTTGGTTATTTCCTTGAGGACGGAGAACAATTGAAAGTATTACGTGCCATTCATCGCATGCTTCGGCCGGGTGGCAGCTACATTATTGATTTTATGAATACGGCTTATGTGACTCGTCATCTGGTTCCGCACTCCGTCCGAGAGGATGAAGGACAGCGAATTGAGGAGTACCGCAAGATTGAGGATGGATTTGTGCAAAAGGAAATTCGTATTACGGATACCACATCCGGGCATGAACCACGGGTATATCAGGAGCGTGTGAAGTTGTACACACGGGAACAACTGAGTCAGATGTTAAGTGCCGCCGGACTCCGGGTAGATCAGGTACATGGCGGCTATGACGAAGAGAAATATGACGAGCAGACTTCTCCGCGCATGATTTTTGTGGGTCGTCGTCCTGTGGAGTGAACAGAGACAGTCTGGAAGGGGGATAACATGAAGCGCACAGAAGAGATGTCCATGACAGAGGGCATACACCGGGTTAAGATCAGCATGTCGTTTCCCTTACGATGGGTGAACAGTTATCTGTTATCAGAACCGGATGGGAAGATAACTATTATAGATCCGGGACCGCGTAATTCGGAAACAGAACAGGAGTGGAGTGAAGCGCTGGCAGATCTTGGCCTGACCTTTAGCGATATTCGTCAAATTGTACTCACCCACCATCACCCCGATCATCTTGGGTTGTCGGGTTGGATGCAACAGATGACGGGGGCACCCGTTCGAATGTCCACACGCTCCCGCCAAGAGGCCGACTATATGTGGGGACCTGATTCACGTATTAATACATTATTACCTGATTTTTATCGTCGTCATGGTATGCCGGAAGACAAGACTGAGCAGATACATGAACATATGAAGGCATTTACTTCGCAGATCACGCCACTTCCAAATGTGACAACCATTGAAGATGGCGAGTGGCTCGATATGGGCGGGAGACGTTGGGTTACTGTGGAGACGGGTGGACATGCCCCAGGCCATTTATCCTTTTATGCGCCGGAGTCCATGGAGATTCTGTGCGGAGATGCAGTTTTGCCACAGATTTCACCGAATATCAGTCTGCAACCCGGCAGTGACCCTCAGCCATTATTGTCTTATATGGGAGGATTGCAACGTCTCGGGGAGCTGAACGTCAAGCAGGCGTATCCGGGGCATCGGAATCCTTTTGCCCAGTTCAACGAACGGACAGTACAATTGCTGGCTCATCACGAGGAACGTCTTCAGAAGATGACGGAGCGAATTCAGGAGTCACCGGCGAATGCGTACGATATCTGTGTGCACATGTTTGGCAATCGGCTGGGTACCCATCAACTGCGGTTTGCCATGAGTGAGACGTTAGCCCATTTGCAGGAGTTAATTCGACGCGAACTAGTGAAGCAAGAGCAGCAACCGGATGGCACGTTCTATTTTCAAATCTAAACGGAATGATGATATCGATATGGAATGATAATACGATCTTATATAGAGGCTCGGGACAGGAAATTCACCTGTTCTGGGCCTTTTTAGCCTCTCTTAACGGTTCATTCATCTATTTTTAAGCCAGCGCGCCTATGATACATCTATGAACTTCGCTAGGGCGTGTCTTGAGACATACCCTAAAGAAAGTAGGGAAGAGCGATGACCAGAAGAAAACGGAATCAATGGAGAAAATGGCAAGCTTCAGCGGCAGCAACGTTGACTGTGGCTGCACTCTTTCAATATGTAAGAACTTCGGATGCCTTTGATGTGGCCTATGCAGCAGCGAATGGCACAGATACAAGTGTTACTGCTTCAAGCCAGGTGGATACGCATGATGATGTGATGGATGAATGGATCAACAGTACAACGGACAGCAACAACTGGAACACGCAGGACAATGACAATAATTATAGTCAATATATTGGAACAACTGATAGCACACAAGCAGCTGGGCCAGATCAGAGCACGGGTAACAAGGGGAATTATTCAGATTCTCAGCGTATCGGGCAAAATAACCAGGGTACAGACTCCGGATACAGCAGTGGCAACTATCAGTCACGCACAGGTGCATCATGAGCCGCACGGAGCAAGTTGCTCGTCCGCTCCGATTTCAATTCCGTGCGATGAACACGGATATTGAAGTGCAACTGTCCGCTGGACGGGAAGAAGCTGAACATGCAGCAACCGTGGTGAAGAATTGGTTTGAGACGCAGGAGCAGCGTTTCAGCCGATTTGTAGCAGACAGTGAACTAAATCGTCTGAATGCTTCAACCGGATGGATGCCCATCTCCGCTGCGATGGATGAAGTTTTGAGTCTGGCCTATGGATATATTGGGCTGACTGAAGGGATTTTTCAACCGGGTATCTCGCAGGCTCTTCAGGCTTCGGGATATGATCTAAGCTTCGAGAAGGTGCAGCAACGACAATTGCAACGTCCATTAATTGAACGCATATTGCGAACGAGAACACCTGAATCATCAAGCTGGATGGAAGATCGACATGACCACAGCCGTCCGAGCTGGATTCAGCGGGAAGGTAGCCGGATGGTTCATCTGGACCCCGGAGCTGAGTTAGACCTGGGAGGCATTGTTAAGGGCTGGGCAGTGGAGCGTATCGCAGACTGGTTGCAGCGAACATTGCATATTCCAGCGGGGTTGATTAACGCGGGTGGAGATATTCAAGTATGGGGTTCACCAGACCATTCCCAGTGGACCTTGCAGGTAGCAGATCCTTTGCAGAATCAGGGTGCTGTGTCGGGAGCGATCCGTATACAGCGAGGAGCTGTTGCCACTTCGGGTATTTCCCGCAGACAATGGCAGAATACGGATGGAAGCTTTGCACACCACCTCATTGACCCCCGGACGATGGAGCCTGCAGATACGGACGTATTGCAGTGTACCGTTATGGGACAGCATGCTTCGCAATGCGAGATCATTGCCAAGACGGTCTGCATTTTGGGGAGTGCCGAAGCCGTGGGCTGGTTAAACCGACATTACGATCGGCATGACGTCCTGTGGATGACACGGGATGGGAGTATTTATTTTAGAGGGAATACGGATACGCTCGCTGAGCACTGGCCTGGTTTTGATCCGGATCATCGCTTCAGTCTATTATAAACGAGGACAAGTCTAACAGATATGGGGGAGCCGGTTATGGCACAATGGATTGTAGATTACCTGCCAACGTGGAATATCATTCGAATTAGTGGAATTGCTGCTTATGTGCTGCTCTTTGCCGGTGTGTTTCTGGGCATTGCGCAAGGGATGCCTCTGGCCAAAGGCAAACCAAAAGCAGACATGTTCAAATGGCATACTCGAACGACCTGGCTCGCCTTCGGACTTGGACTCGTGCACGCATTAACGTTATATATTGATCATTACAGCCCATTTAGCTGGGGAGAACTTCTGATTCCTTTTACCGCCTCCGTGCATCCGATCGGCAGTGGTCTGGGAACGCTAGCCTTCTACGGATTAGTGATTGTCCTGTTATCCAGTGATCTGCGGAACAAGTTGGGCCGTAAATGGTGGTTCATGTTCCACATGTTGTCCTATCCAGTGTTCATTGGTCTGCTGGTTCACGGCATGGTTACCGGAACGGATTCTGGCAATATCATCATGCGGATGATGTATGTATTTACCGGACTCAGCATCCTCGGTATCACCGTGCTGCGTGGCATGTTGCGAGAGCGCAAAGGCCCGGAAATCACGATTGGACCGAAACGGGCAACATCTGGTTCATCTGCCGAGCAGAATTGGGTTGAAGGTTTTGGTTTGGTGGGAACGGTACGACCTAAACATCTGAAATAATAACATGTGGGTTATCCAATATGTATCGTTACACATGCAAAAGAAGCGGCCATCTGGCCGCTTTTTCCATGAACAGTTATTTTATTGAACAGTTATTTCACGAAGCATCCATACGCATGTCCAATGTTCCACATGGCTTCAGATATGAAACGAGTTACGCATTATACAGCGTCATCACTGACAGGTTTTTCTCCCAGTGCTTCTTCAAGCTCGGATTGTTTGCGATGGGCGATCCGACTGCTCGCTGCTGATGCAATCGCACCGACAATATCATCGAAGAACGTGTGGACAGGGCCCAGGCTCTTGTCATTCAGTCGTTCAAGCACCCCTGGTTTTAGCTTGTCCACATAACCATAATTCGTAAATCCAATGCTGCCATATACATTGACGATGGAGAATGCCAAAATCTCATCCACGCCATACAGTCCTTCATCGTTCTCAATCATCTCCTGCAAAGGAGATATGAGCTGCCCCTGTTCTGCCAGAATATCAAGCTGAATCCCGGTCAGAACAGCATTCTGTACCTCACGTTTACGGAGAACCATCTCCACATTTTCGATACATTCTTCCATCGTAAGACCTGGATAATATTTTTGCTGCAATAACATGACCAGCTCTGCGATCTCAGGGATCGTGACGCCCCGCTTATGCAGCCATTCCCTTGTGGCCTCCGCCACCTTGCGGCTATTCAGGCTGTAAGGGATTTTTTCTTGCTCAGGATGTTCCATGGGCGATTCCTCCTCTGAAGTTAGCAATGTCCCTACTCTTGCTTCCTAATACGTTATTAACCTGGTTTACGTTTCTTTAAGATAATAAAATTATAAGTTTCAGTAAAGTTGAACAATTCGATTACCACATGGAAAATTTCAGCTAAACACGGTCTGTCTTCCGTGAAAGTGCGTTGATAGACATTTTTCTTATTATCTTTTAGTTATTTTTTGGACAAAGGCTCGTATACATGGTAGTACAAACTGTAAAAATGATGAGGGGGAACGTGATCATGAGAAAGATCCAATCTTTGCGTACGGTATCGGCAGCAGCGCTGCTGAGTATTCCTATGGTATTGTCAGGCTGCGGCATGTTTGGAGCACAGTCTTCCGAAGCTGTTGATCCACCACCGCCCATTCAGGAAGCAGCCATGATTCAGGCAGCCGAAGGAAATGGTGCACTCGCAATGCTCCCATTAACGACGGTATATCTGCAAGACCAGCAGGGGCTGCTCGCTCCGGTATCCCTGACACTTCCTTCCGGAACAGACGCAAGTAGTCCGAAGACAGCACTGGATACACTTGTCACAGGCGGGGCCTATGCGGGTATGCTGCCTGAAGGATTCCAGGGCGTTCTCCCACAGGGAACGGTTGTGCAGAATGTAACGATTCACGCGGATGACAAGCTGGCGGTCGTTGAGTTCTCGGGTAATTTTGCCAAGTATGATGCGAAGGAAGAACGGAAAATGCTAGAAGCTGTCACGTGGACATTGACGGGAACACCTGATGTGGAGAATGTGCAGATCTGGGTGGATGGCAAAAAGTTAACGCAAATGCCGGTAAACAGCACGCCGCTGCCTGAACCGCTGAATCGGGCTGTGGGAATCAATCTGGATCTGGGTGATACGTTTGTGACGAATAGCAGCCCGGTCACGGTCTATTTCTCCGCTGCTTCACCAGCAGGCATCCAATATTATGTTCCGGTGACACGTCTGGTTACACCTGGTGAAGATCGGGTGCAGGCAGCATTGAATGAGCTGATCAAGGGACCTGACAAAGGTGGAGAACTGGAAGAGGTCATGACAGGCGGAACGGAGCTGCAATCGGTCAAAACGGCAGAGGATGGCACGGTAACGGTTGCCTTGAAAGATGATATGTTTGCCGAAGGGGATATCGTGCCAAGCGAGCTGTTACAGTCTGTCGTATTAACCACTGCGGAGAACACAGCCAGTAAGGATGCCAAAGTGCAGATCGAATGGAATGGCCAAAAAACGGTCATGGGTGACGATAACAGGGATTACAGTGCGCCGGTTTCCAAGCCTGAATATATCAACGAAATTCCGATTTAATGAACGAAGAAATGCTTAAGGATGCTTTTAACCGAACTCTTTGGTAAAATATAAGGGATTCGTAAAAGTGTGAATAAGTTCAACATTACAGGATGCTTAAGTCGTAGGAGGCAGAAAATATGAGATCAAACGGACGAACCAGCGAACAGCTGCGCCCGCTGAATTTAACAGTGAACACGAATAAATACGCCGAGGGCTCTGTACTGATTGAAGTTGGAGATACAAAGGTGATCTGTACAGCTACAGTGGAGGAACGTGTTCCTCCCTTTATGAAAGGGCAAGGTAAAGGCTGGGTAACAGCTGAATATTCCATGTTGCCACGTGCAACACATACCCGGAACCAACGTGAAGCCAATCGTGGCAAATTAACTGGACGCACCATGGAAATCCAGCGTCTGATTGGTCGGGCACTTCGCTCGGTAGTTAATCTGCAGGCTCTTGGCGAGCGTACGATTACCTTGGACTGTGATGTCATTCAAGCTGACGGAGGCACACGCACAACGTCCATTACCGGTGCGTTTGTAGCGCTGGCGCTTGCCGTGAACAAGATCTCCCAACAGCACAAACTGCAAGTGTTCCCGATTACGGATTTCATTGCAGCAGTAAGTGTGGGTGTTGTGGGTGAACAGCCTGTACTGGATCTGAACTATGATGAAGATTCCAAAGCCAAGGTGGATATGAACCTGGTGATGACAGGCGGCGGTAAATACGTTGAGCTTCAGGGAACAGGTGAGGAAGCACCATTTGATCGCCGTGAGCTGAACGCCATGTTGGAACTGGGCGAACAGGGAATTCTGGAGATGATCGAGCGTCAAAAAGAAGTGCTCGGACCGATTGCGCTCAAGATCGGCGCGCGTGGATTAGGGGAAGCTTAAGATGAGTTTGGACAGCCCAATCCTCATTGTTGCAACCCGCAATGCGGGTAAAGTCCGTGAATTCGCTCATGCTTTCGCACCGCTTGGCAAAGAGGTCAAGAGCATGTTTGACTATCCGGAGCTGCCGGATGTGGTAGAAGATGGCGTAACGTTTGCGGAGAATGCCTGGAAGAAAGCCAAGGCGGTTGGTGATGCGCTTGGATTGCCTGTTCTGGCAGACGATTCAGGACTTTGCGTAGACCTGTTGGATGGTGAGCCAGGGGTATATTCAGCGAGATATGCAGGCGAAGGAGCAACGGATGCACAGAATAATGCAAAGTTGCTGGAGACACTGGAATCGTTAAAATCCGGTGAGGACACCGAACAGCCGCTGCTAAGTCCGGCTCGTTTTGTCTGTGCGTTGGTACTGTACGATCCGACAACAGGTGATAAGTATGAATCGGAAGGCACTGCGGAAGGCTGGATCACGGCTCAAGCTGCAGGTGCTGGCGGTTTTGGATATGACCCACTCTTTTATGTACCTGAATACGAGCTGACGATGGCAGAGCTGACGCTTGAGCAAAAGCAGGCGATTAGCCACCGTGGTCACGCGCTGAGAGCGCTTGTATCCAGACTTGAAGGCTGAGATTAAACGGAACAGAACATCTTGATTTAACTTCATGATATGTGAACATCAAAGCGTTAATGGAAGGACAGAAGCATTCCGATGGGATGGTTCATCCGCCATTAACGCTTTTTGTATGAAATGAAGTATTTGATCGGGTTTGGTGAGGTCCATCCATATACCTAATGGTGAGGGCTATTTTCTGTGACTATATAATAGAACGTATGTTCTTATACCTATATGAAAATTAGTTTACGTTGCACGATTGGGAATCTCATTGGGACTGGAGTTGGAAGAAGTTGCAAGCCTTGTGTGGTATGGGTTAACATTCAAACTAACGAATCACATATGACCTTAAACGGAGGGATCCACTCATGCAAGAAGTGAAGCTTGTTGTATCTTACGATGATTACGAGGACGGCATTCGTATGGAAAAGTTAATTAAAGAACTGGCGGCTAAACCGGAGGCCAGCTCATTGGAAAGTCTGGTCATCGGAGATTGGGGACAGGCTTATGAAAATTCGCCTGATGAGTTCATGGGTACGCTCGTCGAGTCGGCTCCAAGCTTTCCGTCATTGAAGAAAC
The DNA here is from genome assembly GCF_057334655.1 of Paenibacillus sp. AGC31. Classification (NCBI taxonomy): domain Bacteria; kingdom Bacillati; phylum Bacillota; class Bacilli; order Caryophanales; family Paenibacillaceae; genus Paenibacillus; species Paenibacillus sp. AGC31. Next base: position 70,862 of record NZ_JBHFJH010000047.1, on the reverse strand, counting down.
TGTTTATTGGAGATATGGGATTTGAAGAATGTGAAGTATCGTGGATTATCCAGACAAATCTCACACCACTGTTAGGTGCCTTTCCAGAATTAAAATCATTCTCTGTAATGGGCAGTAGCGGCCTCAGTCTGGAACCACTCCAGCATGCCAAGCTTGAAGAATTAATTATTATTTGTGGTGGGCTGCCGAAAGACGTGTTATCTTCAATCACCCATGCCAAGTTGCCTGAATTGCGTAAACTGGAACTGTACCTGGGTGTGGATAATTATGGTTTCGATGGATCACTTAAAGATGTACTCCCTTTGCTAGAAAAAGGATTATTTCCAAAGCTGGTTTACTTGGGTCTGAAAGACAGTGAAATTCAGGACGAGATTGCCAAAGCAGCAGCTGAAGCACCTATTCTGGATCAACTTGAAGTACTGGATCTATCGCAAGGAACGTTGTCCGATGAAGGGGCTGAAGCGTTGCTTGCCAGTGACAAGATCAAGAAACTGAAACATCTTGATCTAAGTTACCATTACATGACCAATGAAATGATCAGTCGCTGGAACCAATCGGGTATTTCTGTAGATGTTAGCGACCAGCAACAGAGTGATGAGGATGACTGGCGTTATCCATCCTTAACGGAATAGTTGATGTCAGGTGTAAAGGGAATGAATGAAAGACTGCACCAGCCAATAGATGTGTATGATCTAACGCAAGATCAGCCCTTTTTATTGATCGGAAACCCTGATAACCGACGAACACAAGGGCTGCAAGAGGCTAGGCATAGATTGGGTTTGAAACCTGCGGTTGTACTGCCATATGCTCAATTGCTCCAGAATTGGAGACAGGGTCGAACCATCGCTGATACAGTAGATTCCAATCTGCCCGTACCCCTGATTCGGATTGATGCTCCTGGTGAGGAGTGGGAAGTGGAGCGTGACCTACTGTTCCTTGGAGCTGTGAACGATACGTCATCGACAACATTAACGGGTGAAATGGGAGCAGAAGAATTTTCCGCAGAACAGGCACTTGCGCTGGAACAGGAGTGGGGAAGAATCTACGCTCCTGCTCAGTGGTTCCGTGGCTGGAAAGCATGTCTGGATCTAATCGGCCGTGAGTCTCGGGAAATATGGCCTGAAGTCCGATTCATGAATGATCCCGCCGATATCCAATTGATGTTTGACAAGAGAACATGTCAGAAGCATCTATCTTCACATGGAGTTGATGTACCTCCGGCGCTTCCATCTTCGCAGCCAATCCGCAATTATATGGACCTGCGTAGCTCAATGAAGGCTGCCGAGATGCATCGTGTGTTTGTGAAGCTTGCGTGTGGCTCCGGGGCTTCAGGAGTTGTTGCCTATCAAGTCAATCCCCGAACGGGTGATGAAATCGCTGTAACAACGATGGGGATGGAACAGAGACAGGGCAAGACGATTTTCTTCAATGAAGGACGTCTACGCAAGTATACCCGCAGTGAAGAGATTGCTACGCTGATGAACTGGTTATGTGCAGAAGGTGCACAGATTGAACGATGGATGCCCAAAGCCACGCTTGATCAGCGGGCCTACGATATTCGCCAACTGGTTGCAGGTGGACAGGCAGGTCACGCGATTATGCGGCTGAGCCGTACGCCGATTACCAATCTGCATCTGCGTAATGAACGTATGCTGCCTGCTGAAGCAGAGCTGGATGAACAGCGGATGTCGCTGGTTAGGACGGCAGCGCAAGCAGCCATGTCTGCATTTCCCAACTCGTGGTCAGCCGGGATTGATGTGATGCTTACTAGTGGTTCGAATCCGCGTGCTTATGTGCTGGATGTGAATCCGTTTGGAGATCTGTTATACAGAGTTGAGCATCATGGCCTCGGAACCTATGAGTGGGAAATGGAACTTTTACGAAAGGAGCCTATTCAACATGCCTGATATGAACACCATTGTGGGCTCCCATGATCTGTTAATGATTACGCTGGATACGTTACGATATGACGTAGCCAAGCTGGAAGAGGAGAATTGTCCTAATCTGTGTGGTTCGGGTCCGTGGGAGAAACGTCATACCCCGGGCAGTTTTACATATGCAGCACACCATGCTTTTTTTGGTGGTTTTATGCCGACTCCTGCTAATACGGACAAGGCATCTCATGTTAGGCTATTTCATTCCCGGAATTCTGGGCTCAAAACACATCCACACACCTGGCTGTTTGATACACCTGATATCGTATCCGGGTTCGCAGCTGAAGGTTACCGTACCATCTGTATTGGCGGTGTCATCTTTTTTACGAAAAAAAACCCGCTTGCGAAAGTATTGCCCGGCTATTTCCAACAGAGCTACTGGCGAATGAACTTTGGGGTAACCAACCCCAAATCAACAGAGCATCAGGTACAGCATGCATTAAAGTTGCTTGAACAGACAGCGCCGGATGAAAAGATATTTATGTTTTTGAACGTGTCTGCCATTCATGGACCCAATCGTTACTTTGTGGAAGGAGCCAAGGAGGACTCGGTGGAAACTCAAAGGGCTGCACTTCGATATGTAGATGAGGCTCTTGGACCATTGTTCGAGGCGATGAGTAAACGCGCCCGGCCTGCGTATTGCCTGGCTTTTTCCGATCATGGTACAGCTTACGGTGAAGACGGGTATCAAGGACATCGGCTCGCACATGATGTGGTGTGGACGGTACCTTACCGTGAATTTTTAGTATAGAATGTATTGATCTTATGAGGACAACAACCGGAGACAGGAGGAAACCGATGGAGAAACATATACAATATACAACAACAGGCCATTCCACACAGTCCGGATCCAATATAGCTACAAGTCTCAGTGAAGTACTGGCATTCCCTTATCGTTCTTACTTATACTCGTACCCACACAAGACCGCCTATCGGGAGCTTGACCCACCACTACCGTTGGGGCCACTGTGGGAACGAGAGAATACCGATACGTATTTTTTATATATGCACATTCCCTTTTGCGCTGCTCGTTGCGGATTCTGTAATCTGTTCACACTGCCGGATCGACGGGATGATACACATGAACGCTATGTGGATGCACTGGAGCGTCAGGCGAAGCAGTGGGCACCTATTACATCTCGAAAACCGTATTCACGGTTCGCGATTGGTGGAGGAACGCCTACATTATTAAATGAGGTTCAGTTAAATCGTCTGTTTGAAATTGCTGAACATGTGATGGGGCTGGACCCTGCGCAAGCATCGATTTCGGTGGAAACGTCGCCGGATACCGTTACGGAAGCCAAGCTGGCCATCATGAAGGAACGAAGTGTGGATCGTATCAGTATGGGCATCCAGAGTTTTATTGAAGCTGAAGCATCTGCCATCTATCGTCCACAAAAACCGCAGGAGGTCGAACGAGCGCTTGAGAAGCTTACTCGGTATGATTTCCCGTTGTTAAATCTGGATCTGATCTATGGTTTGCCAGGTCAAACGGTGGAATCGTGGATCTATTCATTGGAAAGAGTTCTGGCCTACGAACCGGGCGAGATCTTTATCTATCCCTTGTATACACGGGAAAATACAATCGTGAAGCCTGATGATATTCGCCGTCAGGGACCTGACATCCGGATGGAATTGTATAAAGCTGCACGTGAGACTTTAAAAAGTAAAGGTTATGTGCAATATTCGATGCGCAGATTTGCCAAAGAACAGTCGTCCTCCAAAGTGCTTCTGCCTTATAGCTGTCAGGAGGAGGGCATGGTTGGTCTGGGATGTGGCGCACGCTCTTATACGAGTGAAGTACATTATGCTTCCAAGTATGGCGTGAGTTACAAGGCCACACAAAGCATCATTGCCGATTATGTGGCGACCGAGCGCTACGATGTGGCGGATTATGGCATCGTGTTAAGCCGTGAGGAACAGAGACGGCGCTTTATTCTGAAAGCCTTGCTGCATCGCGAGGGATTGACGTTGTCTGACTACCAACAGCGCTTTGGTACCGATGTGATGTCCGACTATGCCTGGTTGGCTGAACTGTTGACAGAGGGCATGGCGGAGTTGGAGAGTGATGAGGACAAGCAGGTGCTGCGTCTGACAGAAGAAGGACTAGGTTACTCCGATGCGATTGGAGATTGGCTTATATCTGCCGAAATTCGTGAACAGATGGAAGGGTTTGTTTTCTCATGAGAGCGACTTTGTATTATCGGGGGAAGTTGTCTTCCTGTAATTACGACTGTCCCTACTGTCCTTTTAGCAAAACCGTGGATTCCAAAGAGACGTTGGAAGTGGATGAACAACAATTGCGTCAATTTGTGAATTGGGTGAGCGAGCAGGAAGTTGAGGGACACCAATTTTCTATTTTCTTTAATCCCTATGGTGAAGCTTTGGTGCGTCGGTGGTACAGGGAAGCGATGGTTGAGCTGTCACATATGCCACATGTGGATAAAGTTGCAATTCAAACCAACCTGTCCGTCAAACTGGATTGGGCGAGGGAGCTGGATGCGAATAAAGCAGCCTTTTGGGCGACGTATCATCCTCGTGAGACAAAAGAGGCTTCTTTTGTAAAACAATGTCTGACCTTGCGTCAGATGGGACTTGCTTTTAGTGTCGGTACTGTCGGACTCCGTAGTGCTTTCCCCGCAATCGAGTCGATGAGACAGGCTTTACCGGATGATGTGTATATGTGGGTCAATGCCTTCAAAGATCGGCCCAAGTATTACACACCGGAAGAGATTCAGTTTTTACGTGGGCTTGATCCGCTTTTTGAAGGTAATCTGCAGGATTATGAAAGCTTGGGCAAACGATGTTCTGCCGGTTCGGAAGTATTTTATGTACAGGGGTCCGGGCATGTGAAAAGGTGTTATAAGGATCGCCGTATCATTGGACATCTGTACCGCGATGGTTTGCAGGCTTTGGCAGCGGATCGGCCCTGTCGCATGAAAAAATGTGGCTGTTACATCGGTTATATCCATATGGAGGATTCCCCGTTCAGAGAAACCTTTGGCAGCGGGCTACTTGAACGTAATCCGGTATTGATTCGTTGACCGGCATTTCATATTTAGCTATTCCACTGGGGAGCTGGAATAGGGTTATTCGTTTCTAAACCACATATCAGCGTAACTTCAAACGCATCTTTTAGTATAGGCAGGATCAGACCTTTGGTTTGGACTTGCCTTCTGGAAGGTGTTTTTTTTGTTTTACGGGACTAGAGTTAGTGTTTGTGTTCTTTATTAAAAGGGCCTTGACAATTTTGAAAAATAATATTTTTAAGTTTATGATTCAATTTTTATATTTTATGGGTTAGTATGAATAGGAAAAAAGACCCTTTTATGAATAGTATTTGTACATATAATCGCGAATTATATTTTTAATTGGGTCTAAAGTCTCAATTTAATTGAAAGGAGGGTGGATGTAGGAGTATCATGCACGTTATCTGAACTTTCGGGGGAGTACACATGAAAAAAATCTCAATTAGCCGTAAATTACTTATGGGTTTCTCATCTGTGCTGTTATTATTGGTGGCTATAACGGTTATAACATATACGCAGTTTATAGCCGTTGAGAAAACGTATACAGAATTAATTAATGATAGAACAAGCAAACTATTACTCATTAAAAATATGTCGATTGATCTTAAATCACAGCAGATTGCTTTGAGAAATTATATTCTGGAAGACAGTGCGGAGAACGAACAGGCATTTAATAAAGCTTATGAAGATTACATAGCATTAAATGAAGAATTAAAATCATCAGTTTCAAGTTCAAAGATGAAAGATTACCTTTCACGATCGGATGAAGCGATGAGCCAATATTATGAACTTGCGCAGCAGATTATGACATTGACAAGACAGGGGAATAACAGTGAAATCTCAAGATTACTGAAGGATACAGCCCCAAGTCTGATCTCTGAATTTGAAGGCATTGTGGAAGGTATGGAAACGCATCAACAAGATGCCATGAACTCAGGCGTTGTGGAGGCTAATCTTCAGATTGTGCAGGTCCTTAGGTGGATTGCAATTATTGGAGTGGCTTCTCTTCTAATCGGGGCACTTGTGACGTATGTCATTGGCAGAATGATATCCTTGCCTGTTGCTGCTATTGCCCAATCCGCGAGCCGGATTGCAGACGGAGATCTGACTGGTGAGCCTATTGTGGTCCGTAACAAGGATGAGATTGGTGATCTCGCCCAAGCCTTTAACATCATGTCTGCAAATTTGCGTACACTCATTCATCAGGTAGGAGACAGTGCAGAACGGGTAGCTGCCTCTTCAGAGGAGTTGACGGCAAGCACCGAACAGACAGCAACCGCCACAGAGCAAGTGGGCATCACAATGGGTGAGATTGCAACAGGTATGGATACACAGGTTCGAATGGCGAGTGATGGATTCCAGACGATGAATGAGTTAACGACAGGCTTTCAACAAGTTACGGAGAACACACTCCATATGTCTGAAGAAGCTACCAAAGTCTCCGTAAAAACAATATCGGGTAGCGAGTCAGTTCAGTCTGCGATAGGTCAAATGAATTCTATACAAGGGACGGTGTCGAATCTGTCGGTCGTGATCCAGGAACTGAGCAGACACTCTCAGGATATTGTTAAAATGGTGGACAGCATCTCGGAAATATCAGCACAGACGAATCTCCTATCCCTTAATGCTGCTATTGAGGCTGCACGAGCTGGCGAACAGGGAAGAGGGTTTCAGGTTGTTGCTACAGAGGTTCGGAAGCTGTCTGAGCAGTCTGCGCTTTCTGCTAATCAAATTGTTCCATTGGTGGCATCGATTGAGAAGGGAATGCGAAATGCTGCTGAATCTATGATGGTTGTATCCGCAGAGGTTCAAGAGGGGATTACACTTGTTCACCAGGCGGGAGCCACATTTGATGAAATTCGTGAGGCGGTTGGGGGCGTAGCGGGGCAAACACAGGAAGTCTCTGCTTCAATTGAGCAAATGTCAACAGGGGTAGAACAGATTAATAGGTCTATGAAAACAATCATGGAAGTGACCGAAACGGGGGCCGCCGGAACAGAAGAAGTGAGTGCATCTTCTGAGGAGCAGTTGTCTGCGATGCAGGAGATTGCTTCCGCAGCCAATGATCTCTCCTTGATGGCAGAACAGTTGCAACAGACCGTCAGTCGTTTCAAAGTGCAATAAATTGAACTGAGTGGAATGTGGATGAAGAACGAACGCATACGTACAGAGATTCTTATAAAAAAGTAATAAAGGGTGTCCAAACACAGTAGTTACTGTTTGGGCACCCTTAAATAATTCACCTTGATGAATCAATGCATAACATGATTTAACGAATAGCGACTTTATATGTCCGCAACCAGGTATTGATCTGAGTCAGATAAGCAAATAACTGGGGACCCGACATTAACTGTCCGAACCAGGGAAGATTGGAAGCTGCATCTGGTGAAGACGCAAGATTCCGGATCTGAGTTTTGTCGATCAAAGGCAAAATCGGCGAAGTGGGATCATCCAGGATATCAAGTACCTGTTGTTTGACCGCGGCCAGATATTGTGGATTATGTGTTTTCGGATACGGACTCTTTTTGCGATATAACACATCGTCAGGAAGGACACCTTCGAGTGCTTTACGCAGAATACCTTTTTCCCGTCCGCCCGTTATTTTCATTTCCCAAGGGATGTTAAACACATACTGGATCAGACGATGGTCACAGTAAGGTACCCGCACTTCCAGTCCTGCCCCCATGCTCATCCGGTCTTTGCGATCCAGAAGTGTAGGCATGAAACGTGTAATGTTCAGGTATGACATCACCCGCATTTGTGCAGCTTTACCCGTTTCCCCGTCCAACAGAGGCACTTCAGCCACTGCATCCGAATAGCGGTCTGCCAAATAATCGAGTGGCCGAATCCATTCCCGAATATCCGGGGATAACAATGCTGCTCGCATATCAGGCGCTACAGACCACGGAAACGTACCGGAGTTCAGCATATCTTCTCGATGGAACCAGGGGTAACCGCCAAACACTTCATCCGCTGCTTCGCCTGAGATGGCAACGGTGGCCCCTTTTTTGATTTCTTTACAGAACAAATAGAGCGAGGAGTCTACATCTGCCATACCTGGCAGGTCCCTGACTAGCATGGCCTGTGTCAGTGCATGAACCAGTTCTCCGTTCTCAATCTCAATCCAGTGATGGTCGGTCTTGAGTTCATCCACCATTCGCTTAATCCAGGGACCATCTGCACCCGGCTGAAAGGAATGCGCCTGGAAATGCTTGGCGTTATCCACATAATCGACAGAATACGTACTGATTTGGCCTTGCCCGGTCCGGTTGTAATAATCCACGGCTAATGCAGACAAGGCACTGGAGTCCAGTCCTCCTGATAAAAGAGAGCATACTGGAACATCCGAAGCCAACTGGCGCTCCAGTGTATCTTGCAAGAGAGAGCGTACCTCGGCTGCCGTCTCTTCCAGGTTATGTTCGTGGTTCTGGCTTTCCAGTTTCCAGTAGGCATAGGTTCGGATACCGTTTCGGTTATAGATCAGCGCGTGCGCGGGCTTGAGTTCGCTCAGTGAAGAGTATACGCCGTGTCCTGGTGTCCGTGCAGGCCCTACGATAAACACTTCGGCCAATCCTTCCGGGCCTACAGCGGCTTCCACATCAGGGTGAATAAGTAGAGCTTTGGGCTCTGAACCAAATACGAGAGTGTCTTTGGCATTACTGTAGAACAGAGGTTTCACGCCAAGGCGATCTCGTGCGATAAAAACCTGTTCGCGTCCCCCATCCCATATGGCAAAGGCAAAAATACCGTTAAACCGGTCAACACATGCCGGTCCCCACTCAATATAAGAGGCGAGCAACACTTCCGTATCACATTGCGTGCGGAACTGATGCCCCCGCTGGAGCAATTCCTTTTTCAACTCGGGTGCATTGTATAGTTCTCCGTTATACACGACGGTATAGGAGGTATCTCCCTGTAACGCATGCATGGGCTGTGCGCCGTTCTCGGGGTCCATTACACTAAGACGCCGATGTCCAAAGGCACAAGGATTGGAGATCCATGTACCTGAAGCGTCAGGCCCCCGGTTCGACAAGCTATCCGTCATACGGACCAGCAGCTCTGATTCCTGGGTCAAATCCCGATTCCACTGTATGAAGCCGGTAATACCGCACATGGTTTGTTCATCCTTTCTTGGTCGAGTCATTCATCCGTATGGCTGCTTAGTTACTGGCAACCAGCAAATGTTGTCTTTTCGTCAGAGGTCGTAACAAATATATGCCGAAAGCAGGCATAAAATGTCTGTCCTCTTCGGAAACTAGTTCTAGGGACAACGGCCTCAACATGCCTGTGAAGGAGAGAACATGCAATGGACAGTATGAAGTATTATGTGTCTGTCATGGGCCGCTCCGTTATTCCGGATCCGTCTGTAACATCGTATGAATGGATCATTCAGGCAACACCACAGGAAGCGGAGCAATTACTGGGACTGCTCAATCTCATGCAGGAAAAGGAGGAAGAGGCCTTTCCTGGCATGGTATTCCCATGGCCAGATACACCGGAGGAGTCCGTAAACCGGGCGTATGAAACGGTATTACAACAGGTGTATCGGGAGATTTATCGATTGGGTACACCAGAGACGCGATACCAGATTGAACAAAGTACATGATAAGCACAAAGGAAAAGGAGCGCGATACGAATGTATGCCATTCAAGATGCCAAAATACGCAGATTAACTGAGGTAGATGGGTTGTCCTGTGCAGAGGTTGAAGTGCAGCCTGGAAATGCCGGAGACCCGTCATTACTTGTATACGTGGCCTCCACTCAGCCCGGAAATTCGCTGGAAGTTGTTCGAATTGTACGTAATCACTCCGATTCGGCGATCGACTGGTATAACAATAATATGCATACCGCATTTGAAGAGGCGACAGAAACCGCCTTTGAGAACAGCGAAGGCATTACTGCCGAAGAAGATAAAGCTCGGTTTCAAAGTGAACTGTTTGCCTTTGGTTTGCTTGGTCCAACACTTCAGCGCTATCTGATTGGGCAGGCTTAACAGGGAAGACACCTGCAACAACATGTGGTGATTGCGGGATAGGAGCTAGACGTTGAACTGTACAGCGTACACATTGACCTTCTATAATGCACCTAAACTAGAAAACCCCGCCGTTGTTGAACGGCGGGGTTTGTTATGCGAGGTCAGATCCAGGTGGAGAGGTAATCAAGCATACTCACGAAGCACTTGAATCCCTTTGACCACGTTATATACAAAGCTTAATCCGTAGATCACAAAGAATAGGATGACAAACCCGACGGCGGAACCCAGGCTATGCGCTGTCACGAAGAAATAAAATAGCGGAATGGCAGCGAGAAACGGGAATACATGAGAGAATAAGGCGCGTTTGGCATGTCCCTCAATGTAAGCATCTTTGGCAATAATCCATATAATGATCGGAAACAGGAACGGGGCAAAGAAAATGCTAAAATAGGATAGGGCTGATAAAAGTTGTCTCATGACGATTCTCTCCTTCAATGGAACATTGAAATGTATGTATGCAAAAGATTACCCAGCAATCCTGACATTGAAAATGTCTGATGTTAATCCTGCTCAAGAAGTACCCATCTCCTCAATATAGCCCGGTTCAAGCTATCATATTCCGAAGGGTACTGGAGTATGATAATAACACGGAAAAGTACAGTTATAAGTGTAATTATTAATTTTTTTATAAAACTATTGAAAAATATAGAAATCAGAGTATAATAAGAACCGCGCCGAAAATTTATTATACATATTTGTCTCAGTAGCTCAGCTGGATAGAGCAACGCCCTTCTAAGGCGTCGGTCGGGGGTTCGAATCCCTCCTGGGACGTAGAGAACAAGAAGCTTCCTTCGGGAAGCTTCTTGTTTTTCGTTCAGGGGAAGAGAGTACCTGATGGTTCGTCGGAGCATCCGCTTCGTTAGCACCTTTATTGGTTATACCTATAAACAATATAGAATTTATATATTTAAATAATAAACAATTCTATGCCACAATGAGGATATCAATAACGAAAGCGACGGTGGTATTCATGAAATCATTAAATCAATGGCAAGCAGATGAGTATGACAACAAACTGGCTTTTGTGTCCGGATACGGCAAAAACCTGATCTCTTGGCTTCAACCCCAAAAAGGGGAATACATCCTTGATCTGGGTTGCGGGACGGGGGATTTGACACATGAAATTTCTCTGGCCGAAGCTGAAGTTATTGGCATGGATGCATCGACGGACATGATTCGCCGTGCGAGGAAGAAATTCCCTGAACTTGAGTTCGTGGAAGGAGACGGTCATCAGTTTGAGACGAATAGACTGTATGATGCCGTCTTCTCCAATGCAGCCCTGCACTGGATGCGAAGCCCGCGATTAGTGGTGGATAGTATATGGGAATCTTTGAAGCCTGGAGGGCGTTTTGTAGCAGAATTTGGTGGTAAAGGGAACGTGCAGACCATTGTGAATGCATTAGAGCAGGTTATGGAGCGAAACACGGGCATTCGTGCATCGGAACGCAACCCTTGGTATTTTCCTTCGATCGGAGAATATAGCCATATTTTAGAGCAACGTGGATTTGTGGTGCGTCATGCCTATCACTATGACCGTCCAACCAGATTGGAAGATGGTGAGCAAGGTATAGTAGGCTGGTTGACTCATTTTGGAGGGGACTATTTTGAAGGGCTCAATCATGAAGAGATACAACAAATATGTCATGAAACCAGTCAGATCGTGATGTCTCACCTTTGGAAAGATGATGCGATGTATGCCGATTACAAGCGCCTGCGTATTGAAGCCGTGAAGTCAGAATAAAGTAGAATTTTGTGATGTGTAGCAATTTTATCGATGTTAAACGAATTATCGCAATTCCTTTATATGCTAACCACGCTTCACCTATACACCAGGAATCTCTTTCGGATAAAGAGGCTCTTGGTTTTTTTGATGCATTATTTTAAAAGTGGAATATTCAAACGACAAATAATTACAAATGGGTAATTTTATCATACTCAAGACCCATATAAGTAATTTCTATATCATATTTGTAAGTATTTAGAAGGAAAATGTGGTATTTTGATAGAATAATTTACCAAGGGTCAATCCTTCTTGCAGATAGGCGGTGAAATTGGAGTGTGTATTGCAGTACGCACAAACAGCAGGAACCCATCATTTGGTGAGGTATTCACATTTAAAAGGAGGGGCTAAGCCTTGAGTAAACGATTGATATCCACGTTATTAAGTGTTCTGATGGTCTTTTCCATTATTCTCCCCGCGGCTGGAGCCGCTCCCGCAGATTCAGTTATTCAGCTTGACAACTTACCCAGTACAGCCGAAGCCAAACAATGGAGAGAGATTCTTGCAGGACGGGAAGCAAAACTTGCCGCAGATCCATTTTTGGATAAAAGCTTGGAAGGTCTGGGTGGAGAGAACACCCGAGTGATCGTTGAGCTTTCCAATAAACCTGTTGCAGTAGCGCAAGGTGAATCAACCCTCTCTGGAAAATCTTTTACCTCCTCTATGGAAACAAAGGCTGTGACTCAAGTTGAGCAACAACAACAGTCATTTGTACATAGCCTCACTCAGAAGAAAATCAAACATGAAGTATTGGAAGAATATGCATATGCCCTGAATGGTGTAGCAATTGAACTTAAAGGAAACCAGGTGGGACAATTGCTTCAAATACCTGGCGTGGTCAGCGTATATCCTGACCTTGAAGTTACAATAGCGCCTGAGACAGATGAAGTGAACCCGTATATGAAAGACACAGCGCCTTTTATTGGTGCACCTGAAGTATGGGATCTGGGTTACAAAGGAAATGGCATTAAAGTCGGCGTCATCGATACAGGGATTGACTATGAACATCCTAATTTGCAGGAAGCTTACAAAGGCGGATGGGACTTTGTTGGAAACGACAATGATCCGTATGAAGCGACATATCAAGAATGGAAAGCTTCGGGTGAACCTGAGTTCAATGATACTGGAAGCGCCTATTATACCTCCCACGGTACGCACGTAGCGGGTACCGTTGCTGCTCGCGAGGCGGGGGACTACGGTATTGTTGGTGTGGCTCCTGAAGCAGATATCTATGCTTACCGTGTACTTGGACCGTATGGTAGTGGTCAAACCTCATGGGTACTCGGCGGAATTGATCGTTCTGTTCAAGATGGCATGGACGTAATTAATCTCTCGTTAGGTAACGCCGCCAACGATCCGAGTTATATTACTTCAGTTGCCCTGAACAATGCCATGCTGTCTGGCGTGACAGCGGTTGTTGCAAGTGGTAACAGTGGTCCCAACCGTTATACACTCGGTTCTCCGGGTGCGTCTGCAATGGCCATTACAGTAGGTAACTCTACAGGACCTAGCCAGGTGATTACAGCCGATACCCACTTCTGGATTGGTGAGGAAGGCGAAGAGGCACAACCTGAACAACAACCGGTGCCAGAGGTTGAACAATCTCCTGAACTGGGTACGGCACCTGGAACAGAAGAGCCAGAAGGTTCGGAGCAAGGTGTACCTGCAACTGCTGATGAGGAAAGTGCAGCAGCTGTGGAGGACACAGTTTCTAACGAAGCTGAAGTTCCGAATGTAGAAGAAGTTACAACAGAAGAAAATACTGAAAATACTCCATCTGTATCACCTTCTGCACCGGTTGAAGCTTCTCCTGAAGCTGCTCCTGTGGAAGAAGAGTCTGTAATTGCTCCGACTGAAGCTCCACTGGCTGTTACAGAGTCGGTTTACCGTCTGGATCTGATGGGATGGAGCCTGTCTGCAGACCCTGAAACTGTTTTGACAGGCAAATATGGACTTGAATTTGCAGCACTGGGTAAGCCAACTGATTTTGAAGGCAAGGATTTTACAGGTAAAGTGGCATTAATACAGCGTGGTGAAATCGCATTTGTAGAGAAAATCGCCAATGCTAAAGCGGCTGGAGCCTTGGCTGTTATTGTATATAACAACATTCCCGGCCCAATCGGTGTAAGTCTGGGCGATAACTTTGAACTCATTCCAACACTGAGCATGTCCAAGGAAGATGGAGATGTGATCAAGGCTGAGCTGGACGCAGGCCAAGCCGTTGAAGTGAGCTTTAGTGATTTTGAACGTTCCCAAACTCCGGGCGATGAAATGAATTCATCCAGTTCACGTGGACCTGCAAAGGTCACACTGGACATCAAACCGGATATTGTTGCACCAGGTACAAGCATTTTGTCTACGATTCCTGCCTACGGCAAGGATGAGCCGGACGCAGATTATGCACAAGCTTATGATCGTAAATCAGGTACAAGTATGGCTACACCTCATGTAGCTGGTTTGATTGCGCTGCTGATCGAGAAACATCCGGAATGGACACCATTTGATATCAAAGTTGCACTGATGAACAATAGTAAGGTGCTGGATACAACCAAGTTTGATGTATTTGATCAAGGTGCTGGCCGTATTCAGGCTGTAAATACCATAGATCCTGCTGCTTTTGTCAAAGTGCTTGATGTAACTCAATACACAGAAAGTGGCTCTGTTGTTGAGAAGGAGAATATCACGGGAAGTATCAACTACGGTAATTTCCTGAGCACAGATGAAAAGACGATTACCAAAACGATTAAAGTTGAAGCGCTTAATGGTAGTGGAGGGGATTACACCGTAAATGTGAATCCAACTCGTAATGTCGCTGGTGTATCCGTTGCGGTAGACAAGAGTTCCTTCACACTGAATGGTGAAGAAGAACTTGCAGTAACAATCACCGTTCCACGAGGGGTTACTGCAACTACAGAAGCACAAGGATACATTGAATTCTCAAACGGAACCAATACTTTTACTGTGCCATATGTTGCTCATTTCAACGTTACGTTGAGCGGGGTTAAATATATTGAAACCGTAAAAGGCACTGAGAAAAATCCATTCCACTATCCATTGAAGGCTGATGGTACGTTGGATACCCTTAATGTAGCGATGGAATTCTATAATCCAATGACATTTGCCCTGATTGAGATCTATGATGGTCTTAATCCGGAAGGTGGATATTATCAAGATGGTTATATCGGCTCCATCTTTGGTAACTATTTTAACTTCAATGCCAATGCAAGATACAACCTTGCTTGGGACGGCTCATATGCAGATTACACAACCGATGAAGTGACTGAGATTCCGGATGGTTTATATACGGTAGACATCACTACTATTGGTACAGACGGCAAAACCTATAAGGAAGACACTTCGCCATTTTTGGTGAAAAAGACAGCTCCGGCTGTAACTGCACCAGAAGCGTTGGAGTTCAGAGAGGATGAGCCTGTTGTTCTTAATGGTAGCGTGGAAGACTTGTACTTCCGTGTAGCTCCTGCGCTTGCCAGCGGATGGGACATCACGTTTGATCCGGCCGCTTCCCTGGAAGCAACGTATGTTGTGAAAAAAGAGGATGGTTCGGTTTATAAAGAAGGAGTCTTTGAAGTACAAGCTGATGGCAGCTTCAGCCTTCCTTTGGAGGGGATTGTAGCCGGTGAGTATGCTGTTGAACTTACAGTAAAAGACCAACAGGGGCTTGCGGGCACAGCCAATACGGCACTGAAATTGGAAGCCGTGGAGACTGAACCTGAAACTCCGGCAACCAAGGCCCCAGGTACGCCTGTGTTGTCTCACAATAACTGGGTAGGCAACGGCCTGCCAGAGGGCTCGTATATCGTTACCATGAACCTGTGGTGGGGTGAGAACGGAACTAGCTACAAGTTATATGAGGACGGGGTTTTGATTGATACGCAGAAGCTGACTTACAACGCACCTTGGGCGCAGTTTGCTCAGACGAAGATCACGGGCAAAGCCAATGGCACGTATACGTACGTGGCTGAGCTGACCAACGACAAGGGAACAACGCGGAGTCAGACATTGACTGTTCGGGTTACCAACGCAACGCCAGGCAAAGCGGTTCTTTCTCACGATAACTGGGATGGCGACGGCCATTATAAGGTGACCATGAACCTGTGGTGGGGGACCAACGCTACAGAGTATCGTCTCTATGAAAATGATAAGTTGATAGATACGCAAGAACTCCGTTCGGCTACACCTAATGCGCAAAGTGCTGTGACTACACTGTCCGGGAAAGCATCGGGCACGTATACGTATCGGGCAGAGTTAATTAACGCAGCTGGAGTGACCAGCACAGACACGATTAAGGTAAAAGTGAAGTAAGTTCATCCCTCATTGAAATTGATTAAAATTGATTAAATTAATGAAGGAATTGTTCTATGCATAAACGGCCTCCATCCTGATTTGCAGGATGGTGGCCGTTTTGTTTTTTATAAATGAAATGTATGACTAACCGATCATTCTATTTTTGCTGGCCTGAATCCCTGCGATTAGCAAAGCGATGGCCAGAATGACCTGTATTAGTAACGGCAGGGTCCATCCTTTTGTCCAGTCATGAAGCATGCCGAACAGTAGAGGTCCCACTGCCGCAAGCATATATCCGAAGGACTGGGCCATACCGGACAGGCTGGCAGCTTGTCTGGCATCTTTTGTGCGAAGGACGAAGAACATGGTTACCATTCCAAATGAAGCTCCAGCACCTATTCCTGCCAACGTGACACCAATGGTAACGAGCGAAGCGATGCCACTTAACAATAAAGCATACCCGATAATTAAAGAAGAGCACGTTATCGCGGTTAGAACACGCTGATCTCGCGTTCGGCCGGCGAGGATTGGAACGATAAAGGTAGCTGGTACACTAACCATCTGCATTAGGGAGAGCATCCACCCTGCTGAGGTGGGGCTGAATCCTTGCTCAGCGAGAATCTCGGGAAGCCAGGTAATCGTTGTATAGAATATTAGAGATTGCAGACCCATAAATAAAGTAATGAACCAGGCCAGAGAAGAGGTCCGTAGACGTACAGGCGTCCCTTCACTCTGAGTGGCTATGAATAACATTCGCTGACGTCCTGCGGCGATCTGGGGGAGCCACAAGAGAAGCGCCAATATGGACAACAAGGCCCACATGGCTAACGAAGCACGCCAACCTATAGATGTGGCTCCTGCTACGGGCACACTCACACCTGAGGCAATGGCGCCAAATATGTTCATGGATACAGAGTATAATCCGGTGACGATACCTACTCGCAATGGGAAATCGCGTTTGATCAAACTTGGCAAAAGCACGTTGCTTAATGCAATGCCGCACCCCAAAATTGCGGTTCCAGCATATAAGGAGAGAACGGAAGGCAACAAGCGTAGGGCCACCCCAATGGTTACAATCATGACAGCCAATAGCAGAGCAGATTCGAGTCCTAACCGTTTGGCAAGACGTGGTGCAAAGGGGGAGACTGCTGCAAAGGCGAGCAAAGGAAGTGAGGTCAGAAGCCCGACCATTGTATGGCCGATACCTGTATCTGAGCGGATCATCTCCACTACAGGTCCGGTTGCTGTAATCGGTGACCTCATGGTAGCGGCGATGACGATAATGCCTGCTAACAACAGGCCGAATCTTTTGGATGTTGAAGAATGTTCTTCCTCGGTATGGATAGATGAGTGTTGCTGTATTGATGATGACATTGATAAAATCTCCTGTGTCCTAAGAAGTTAATATGTATGGATTGTTACATAATCCACTCCGTAAGCATAACATTCTATGTCAATATTGAGCAATGAAATGAAAAAACACCCAATGGACCGTGGGTGCCTTGACTAACCTGTGAACTCTAACGAATCCACGAGGTCTTATAATGGGTAAAACCGCTATTTTCAGATTCTAACGAACCTCAGCGACGTTAATCAGGCTATGAAGTGTGCAAATAAGTGAGTTAATATTCCAGAATGGTGAAATAAGCTTTCTAAGATTCGTTAGAATTCAGTTATGCTGAATTTGTAGCAAATAAACTGTCCTGTGTTCGTTAGAACATCGATACTTCAACGTATTGCTTATAGAGTGAGCAAATGCAGACGCTCCAATGCAGCGACATAGAGCACGTAACGAAGCGAATGCTCCGACGAACCATTGGGATTCTCATCCCCAGAACGCAAAAAAACTTCCCGAAGGAAGTTTCTTTTTAATACGTCCCAGGAGGGATACTCTCCTTGCAGTCGAGACTGCGAAGTGGTGCTAACGAAGCGAATGCTCCGACGAACCATTGGGGTTCTCATCCCCAGAACGCAAAAAAAGCTTCCCGAAGGAAGCTTCTTTTTAATACGTCCCAGGAGGGATTCGAACCCCCGACCGACGCCTTAGAAGGGCGTTGCTCTATCCAGCTGAGCTACTGAGACATGATTTTTTTCAAGCAAAATTGATTTTATCATATGCATACAGGAATATCAAGCATTTTATTTTAAACTGTTTTTCGTATATGATATTTGGCGGCAGTAACGTTTTTTTCATTATATTTAAGGTTATGTTAGAATATCAGGAGAACTCAAAAAAATAGATCAACAATCGTTTTAATATATATCTATTTAGGTTGATGCCAACTGGAGATTCAGGATATAGAGGAGGTGCTCCCATTAAGGAATCCACGACCCCGGAAACCGAGCATAACAACAATATTGTGCTGTTTCCTAAGACGCTGGACTATTACCAGATTCAATTGACAGTTATGCTTGAAAATGAACGGTATGGTGAAGCGATGAAATTGCTTCACTTTTTGCTGCAATGTCAGGGACAGGAAGAGCGCCACTACGATGAATGGCGGGCCCTGCTCGAATGGCTTCAGGCTGCGTTTCCTCAATATGAAGAAACCTCGCCTGCCGTTCTTGAAGAACGAGAAGAGGAAGAAGAGATTAGTGAGGAGGACATGGCACGACAGCATGCCCGAATGAAGCTTGAACAGGATGATGGCTATGCAGATAAGATGCTTCGCACAGTCATGGAAGAGCCGCTGTCTGAACAGACAATGCTGGCTTTGGAGCAGCTGGCCTATCTTGATCTGCCGAAGATTGATGAGGCACTTACGAGTTGGTTAAAAGAGAAGTCACTTCACCCTTTGCTTCAATTTCGGGTGCTGCAAACCTTGCGTCGCCGAGGCGTTCAAGGTATGATCCTGTTTACGAGAGGCGAAGAGCAGGTTGAAGTCGAGATTGATACCGTGCCTCTTAAACCAGAGGAATTCCCGCTCCAGATCGTTCAGATTTTGGAACGAGTGGCAGATCAGACGGAGGTTCATGAACCTACGCTCTTTTATTTTGCTCAGGAGTTATGGATACAATATGTCATGGCCGTGTATGGAACTCGTGATTATGTATCCATGTTGGAAGAAAATGATTCCATGACAGATATATGGGCAGCAGCTCTACATATGACCGTTGCAGACAGTCTGGGTGGCTCGCATGATGAGGAAAATACTCGCTCAATGTATGCTGTGACAGGGGCAATGCGCTTTCGGCTGGAGCAGGCTTATCGTTCCATGAAGCAGTTTGTATCTGCCGGATTGGATGGTTAATAGAGGCCGGAAACGTTTTCCTTAAACCGTATCAAGGGATTCCCCTTGAAAAAGAATCTAATCTTGTTTATACTAAAATGGTTATTTTGTACGTGATTGCCTACGTGAACATGTGAATTTTGGAGGGGAAAGTATACAATGAAAGCAACTTGGGAAAAGATAGAGAAGAACCTTGGGGTTCTTGAGGTTGAAGTGGATGCAGATCGTGTAACTGCAGCGCTCGACAAAGCTTTTAATAAAGTGGTTAAACAAGCAAACGTACCTGGATTCCGTAAAGGTAAAGTACCACGTTCCATCTTCGAAGCACGTTTTGGTGTAGAAAGCCTTTATCAAGAAGCAATCGACATTTTGCTTCCTGAAGCTTATACAGAAGCAATCGACCAAACGGATATCTTCCCGGTTGATCGTCCTGACGTAGATGTTGAACAATTCGCTAAAGGACAAACTTTCAAGTTCAAAGCAAAAGTAACTGTGAAACCTGAAGTTACTCTTGGTGACTACAAAGGAATCGAAGTTGCTGTAGCAAAAGGTGAAGTAACTGAAGCAGAAGTGACTGAAGAACTTGAGCGTCTTCAACAACGTCACGCTGAACTCGTTGTAATCGATGAAGGTTCCGCTGCTAACGGCGACGTTGCAGTAATCGACTTCGATGGTTCCGTTGATGGTGTACCTTTCGAAGGTGGACAAGCTGAACGTTATTCCCTGGAACTGGGTTCCAACACATTCATTCCTGGATTTGAAGAACAAGTTGTGGGTCTGTCCACAGGTGACTTCAAAGACGTAGAAGTGACTTTCCCAGAGAGCTACCATGCAGCAGAACTTGCTGGCAAACAAGCGGTATTTAAAGTGAAAATTCACGAAATCAAACGCAAACAGCTTCCTGCATTGGATGATGAGTTTGCTAAAGATGTTAGCGAATTCGACACTCTTGAAGAGTACAAAGCTGACCTGAAAACACAATTGGAATCCCGTAAAGCTGACGAAGCCAAAGCTGCACAAGAAAATGCAGTTGTAGAAAAAGTGGCTGAGAACGCTGAAGTGGACATTCCTGCTGCAATGGTTGAGAGCGAAGTACAAAACATGATGCGCGATTTCGATAACCGTTTGCGTAACCAAGGTATGAACCTTGAAATGTTCCTGAGCTTCTCTGGCCAGACTCAAGCTGACCTGAGAGGACAAATGCAAGAAGATGCTTCCAAACGTGTTCGCAACAACCTTGTGCTTGAAGCTGTAGGTAAAGCGGAAAACATTGAAGTATCTGACGAAGAAGTGAATCAAGAACTCGAGAAAATGGCTGAATCTTACAAGCGTCCTGCTGATGAGATCCGTGGCATCCTCGAAGGTAATGGTTCCCTGGACAGCCTTCGCGATGAAGTTAAACTGCGTAAAACGATTGACGTTCTTGTTGAGAACAGCACAGTTGTTGAACCGGTTGAAGCTCCAGCTGAAGAAGTTGTTGCAGAAGCTGACGAAAAATAAGACAAGCTATTATCAACTTGTCAGTTGAATAAACGATAAGGCACGTGAATTATTGCGTGCCTTATTTTTAAATTACGACATCCATTTTATAGAAAAT
Source organism: Paenibacillus sp. AGC31 (assembly GCF_057334655.1). Classification (NCBI taxonomy): domain Bacteria; kingdom Bacillati; phylum Bacillota; class Bacilli; order Caryophanales; family Paenibacillaceae; genus Paenibacillus; species Paenibacillus sp. AGC31. The sequence continues at coordinate 49,952 of NZ_JBHFJH010000047.1, read as the reverse complement.
GAAGTAATTATATGGATGAACACTAATTTTATTGATCCCTGTACACTTTTTACATACCTATGTACTTCATGCAAATAAAAAAAGGCAATACGGCATAGGATGGCTTCAATTTGCACATACATAGAAAACATGGTTAAATATGATCAGGCTAAAAAAGTAAACAAACGGATGTCTGACCCTTCTTGTGAAAAATGACATTGTCACAGGAAAGTGTTAGAATGAATTTGGGTTTGCTTTACAGGTGGCCTATGTCTAATTACATGTAGAAAAGAGGTTGGTCTCATGAGTCTGGTGCCAATGGTTATAGAACAAACCAATCGAGGCGAGCGGTCTTACGATATATATTCACGTTTGCTGAAAGATCGCATTATCTTTCTAACCAGTGCGATTGATGACGATGTAGCCAATCTTGTCATAGCACAGCTTTTGTTTTTGGCAGCCGACGATCCTGAGAAGGATATCAGCTTGTACATTAACTCACCTGGTGGTTCTGTCACCGCAGGGATGGGTATATACGATACGATGCAATTTATCAAGCCGGATGTATCTACCATTTGCGTTGGGATGGCAGCAAGCATGGGCTCGTTATTGCTGACAGCCGGTGCACCTGGCAAGAGATATGCGCTGACAAATAGCGAAGTAATGATTCATCAGCCGCTTGGCGGCATTCAAGGACAGGCTGCGGATATTAAGATACACGCAGAATGGATTATTAAAACACGTCAGAAACTGAATCAAATATACGTCGATCGTACGGGTCAGTCTCTTGAGAAAATTGAGCGGGATACAGACCGTGACTTCTTCATGAGCGCTGAAGAGGCTAAGACGTACGGCATTATTGACCAGGTGCTCAGTAGACCGATCAATTCCTAAAGGGGTGGTTTCATGTTTAAATTTAACGATGAGAAAGGGCAACTGAAATGCTCTTTTTGCGGTAAATCTCAGGAGCAGGTGCGTAAGCTGGTCGCTGGACCAGGCGTGTACATTTGTGATGAATGTATCGAACTTTGCACCGAAATCGTTGAGGAAGAACTCGGTCATGACGAAGAAGTAGACCTCAAAGATATTCCAAAACCAAAAGAAATTCGTAATATCCTGGATCAATATGTTATTGGACAGGAACAAGCGAAGAAGTCATTGTCTGTTGCGGTGTATAATCACTACAAACGGATCAACACACAAAGCAAAATTGAAGACGTTGAATTGTCAAAGAGTAACATTTTGCTGTTAGGACCAACAGGTTCTGGTAAAACGTTGCTTGCGCAAACGATGGCAAAAATTTTGAATGTTCCTTTTGCTATTGCGGATGCTACGTCATTAACAGAAGCGGGTTATGTAGGTGAGGATGTAGAGAACATCCTGCTCAAACTGATTCAAGCTGCTGATTATGATGTGGAAAAAGCAGAGCGTGGCATTATTTATATCGATGAGATTGATAAAGTAGCGCGTAAATCCGAAAACCCATCCATTACTCGTGATGTATCGGGCGAAGGTGTGCAACAGGCTCTCTTAAAAATTCTTGAAGGAACTGTGGCTTCTGTACCACCACAAGGTGGTCGTAAACACCCTCATCAAGAATTCATTCAGATCGATACAACGAACATCCTGTTCATTTGCGGCGGTGCCTTTGATGGTCTGGAGCAAATGATCAAACGCCGGATCGGTAAAAAAGTCATTGGTTTTAATACCGTTTCTGAGCAAAAAGATCTGAAACCAGGTGAATACCTGGGTATGGTATTGCCGGAAGATTTGCTGAAATTTGGTCTGATTCCGGAATTTGTAGGCCGTCTGCCAGTCATCTCCACTTTGGAGCCATTGGATGAAGATACGTTGGTACGGATTCTTTCTGAACCAAAAAACGCGCTTACCAAACAGTACCAAAAACTGCTTGAGCTGGATAATGTGAATCTGGTATTTGAACCAGCTGCATTGCTTGCGATTGCAAAAGAAGCAATTAAACGTAACACAGGTGCACGTGGATTACGTGCCATCATTGAAGGTATCATGCTTGAAATCATGTATGAAGTGCCTTCACGTGATGATGTTACGAACTGTGTCATTACCGAAGAAGTTGTTGAGAAAAGAGTCGTGCCTGAACTAAGCCAATCGAAGGACGATAAGCAGGAAGAGAGCGCCTAATAAAGGCCTGAATCCCGTTGAACTCTGAAATATAGACTTGTCAGTTCTCCACTTTGGCAGAAGGCGAATTCATGTCTCTGTCAGGGTGGAGCTTTGACGTTGTGGGGAGAGAAATCACTCATGTATTTAAGACAGGATACACGTCCCGTGAAAGTGGGAAACGTAACGATCGGTGGCAGTAACGAAGTCATTATCCAAAGTATGTGTACAACCAAAACGGCAGACGTTGAAGCAACGGTTGCAGAGATTCTGCGACTGGAAGAAGCGGGTTGTCAAGTGGTACGTGTAACGGTGAATAATGAGGAAGCTGCCGCAGCCATCAAGGAAATCAAGAAACGCATTCATATACCGCTCGTAGCGGACATTCATTTCAACTATAAGCTGGCTTTGCTTGCGATTGAGAACGGCATCGATAAAGTTCGGATTAATCCAGGTAACATCGGTAAACGTGCGAAAGTGGAAGAAGTGGTTAAGGCTTGTAAAGACCGTGGTATTCCGATTCGGATTGGAGTAAATGCGGGGTCTTTGGAAAACCATCTCCTTGAGAAGTATGGGTATCCTACGGCAGATGCTATGGTAGAAAGTGCATTGTATCACATTGGTATTTTGGAAGAGCTTGATTTCCATGATATCATCGTGTCACTCAAAGCATCGGATGTGCCGATGGCGATTGAGGCATATACCAAAGCAGCTCAAATCATTCCGTATCCGTTGCATCTCGGGATTACCGAAGCAGGTACACTGTTCTCCGGTACGATCAAAAGCTCCGCAGGTATGGGAGCCTTATTGTCCATGGGTATTGGTTCTACGATGCGGATCTCACTGAGTGCGGACCCGGTAGAAGAAATTAAGGTCGCTCGTGATCTGCTCAAAACATTTGGACTCATTACAAATGCAGCTACATTGATCTCCTGCCCAACGTGTGGACGATTGGATATCGACCTGTTCTCCATTGCCAACGAAGTGGAAGAGTATATCTCCAAACTGAAGGTGCCGATTAAAGTATCGGTGTTGGGTTGTGCGGTTAATGGTCCAGGTGAGGCCAAAGAAGCGGATATCGGCATAGCCGGTGCTCGTGGAGAAGGTCTCTTGTTCCGTCACGGCAAGATGATTCGTAAAGTACCTGAAGAAATCATGGTTGAGGAATTAAAAAAAGAGATCGACAAAATCGTCGAAGCCTACGAAGAGACAGGTGTTATTCCTGGTCGTTCGCACTGATTGATTCATATCTTGTTACAACAAAAGCTCGCCAGCGATGGCGGGCTTTTTATTTTCTCGCATACAAATTCTGCATCGCCCGTTTACGTCGCGTTGAAAAGGCTATACTACCAAGTATTAGCATGATCTCATATGAGAATAGCGACAAAATAGGAGGATGTGAAGACATGGAATTTGGTATGGTCATCATGTTGATTCAGTTATTTTTTGGAGTGGTGATTGGTTTGTATTTCTGGAACCTGCTGCGTGGCCAGAAAACGAACCGCAGTGCCGTTGAGCGTGAATCTCGCAAGGAACTGGAGAAGCTGCGCAAGCTGCGTTCAATCTCACTCACCAAGCCGCTGTCGGAGAAGACGCGTCCAGCTACCATTAATGATATTGTTGGGCAAAAAGATGGGTTGCGTGCCCTTAAAGCTGCATTATGCAGTGCGAATCCGCAACATGTTATCATTTATGGCCCACCCGGAGTCGGGAAGACAGCTGCCGCAAGGGTTGTGTTGGAAGAGGCCAAGAAGAATCCATCTTCTCCATTTAAGCCAGACGCCAAATTCACGGAGCTGGATGCAACAACAGCCCGTTTTGATGAACGTGGTATTGCTGACCCCTTAATTGGTTCGGTTCATGATCCGATATATCAGGGAGCAGGAGCTATGGGCGTTGCTGGTATTCCCCAACCAAAACCGGGAGCTGTGACAAAAGCGCATGGGGGAATGCTTTTTATTGATGAAATTGGTGAATTACATTCGATTCAGATGAATAAGCTGTTGAAAGTGTTGGAGGATCGCAAGGTGTTTTTGGAGAGTGCGTACTATAACTCGGAAGACACGCATACTCCTGCTTATATCCACGATATTTTTCAAAATGGCCTACCGGCCGATTTCCGCCTTGTTGGAGCAACGACACGTTCCCCTCATGAACTGCCACCAGCTTTGCGTTCACGCTGCATGGAAGTTTATTTCCGTCCTTTGTTGCCTGAGGAGATTGGGCGAATTGCAGAGGATGCTGTTCAGAAAATAGGGTTCAGTCCATGTCCGGATGCCGTTGATGTGGTCAAGCGATATGCAACCAATGGACGTGAAGCGGTTAATATCATCCAGCTGGCTGCTGGACTTGCGCTGACAGAGAAGCGTGAGACGCTTCAGGCGTCTGATGTGGAGTGGGTGGCGGGTAGCAGCCAGATTCAGCCACGGCCTGATCGGAAGGTCCCTACACAGCCGCAGGTGGGGTTTGTTAACGGCTTGGCGGTATACGGACCGAATATGGGAACCATTTTGGAGATCGAAGTGTCTGCTGTTCCGGCTCTTAAAGATCAAGGCCGAATCAACATTACAGGCGTTGTGGATGAAGAAGAGATTGGAGGCGGTTCGCGTACACTCCGGCGAAAAAGTATGGCCAAAGGCTCGGTTGAAAATGTGTTAACCGTATTAAAAGCCATGGGTATTCGCCCGAATGATTACGATTTACACGTGAATTTCCCAGGTGGGACACCTATTGATGGTCCATCCGCCGGGATTGCCATGGCGACTGCCATTACATCAGCGATTCAGGGACGCCCTGTGGATCATGAGACAGCGATGACTGGCGAGGTCAGTATTCATGGTCGGGTTAAGCCTATTGGTGGCGTGCTAGCCAAGGTGGAGGCTGCCTTTCAGGCAGGAGCGAAGACCGTTATTATTCCCGCGGAGAACTGGCAGTCCATTTTTGAGAATCTGGATGGCTTGCGCGTTATCCCGGTAGATACCGTAGAGGATGTATTCCGTGAAGTGTTTGCCTGGGTTCCGGAATCACAACAGATGGAACAAACGAAGCTTGCAGAGGAGACAGTTGCACCTGCACCGGAGATTTTTCCGCCGGCATCCGCTTCCTATTTGCGTGCGGACGTGCCTCGCCCAGGACAGGTTACAGATTCGGGAAGCTGCTAAGCGCTTCCCTTCATTGGTTTTTTATGTGAACATTTGATAGAATAATGAATGACTACAACCTGAGAGCCATTGGAGGTGCGAAAGCGATGGGACCGAGCAAAGCGAAAGGTCGTCGTTTTCCTTTACTGCCTTTAAGAGGACTTCTCGTCTACCCGAGTATGGTACTGCATCTCGATGTGGGCCGGGAGAAATCGGTCAAGGCTTTAGAAAAAGCGATGGTAGAAGAACATCTGATTCTCCTATGTTCCCAAGCCGAAGTAAATATTGAAGAACCAACACAAGAGGACATTTTCAGAATCGGAACCGTGGCCAAGGTCAGACAGATGCTGAAGCTTCCAAACGGTACGATTCGTGTACTCGTAGAAGGCTTGGAACGGGCTGAAATTATTGAATATACGGACAACGAGGAATATTATGAAGTACTGGCTAAAGAGCTGCCTGAAGAGGAGAACACCCATCCGGAGACGGATGCCTTGATGCGTACCGTTCTGAACCAGTTCGAGAATTATATTAATCTGTCCAAAAAAGTGACACCAGAGACACTCGCAGCGGTGTCTGACATCGAAGAACCAGGGCGTCTGGCCGATGTCATCACGAGTCACCTGTCCTTGAAGATCAAGGATAAACAGGAAATTCTGGAGACCATCGATGTTCGGGAACGTCTGGAGAAATTACTGGATATCCTGAACAATGAGCGCGAAGTGCTGGAGCTTGAACGCAAGATCAGCCAACGCGTGAAGAAACAGATGGAGAAAACGCAGAAGGAATATTATTTGCGCGAGCAGATGAAAGCGATCCAGAAAGAACTGGGTGAAAAAGAAGGCCGTGCGGGTGAGGTTGAGGAACTTCGCACACAGATGGAAGAACTCGGCTTGCCGGACAAGGTGAAAGAAAAGGTCGAGAAAGAAATTGATCGACTGGAGAAAATGCCTGCAAGTTCAGCTGAGGGCGGAGTCATTCGCAACTACGTGGATTGGCTGCTTGGCCTTCCTTGGAGTCAGATGACAGCGGATGATCTGGATATCCAAAAAGCCGAAGATGTGCTGAATGCAGATCATTACGGATTGGAAAAGCCCAAAGAGCGTGTGCTTGAATATCTGGCTGTCCAGAAACTCGTCAAGAAGCTCAAAGGGCCCATTCTCTGTCTGGTTGGACCTCCAGGGGTCGGTAAAACATCACTTGCTCGTTCGATCGCGAGATCGCTGGGTCGGGAGTTTGTAAGAATATCTCTTGGCGGCGTGCGGGATGAAGCTGAGATTCGTGGTCACCGACGCACCTATGTAGGGGCCATGCCTGGGCGTATCATCCAGGGGATGAAAACGGCAGGTTCTCTGAATCCGGTATTCCTGCTGGACGAGATTGATAAGATGGCTTCAGACTTCCGCGGAGATCCTTCCGCAGCGTTACTTGAGGTACTTGATCCGGAACAGAATAATACGTTTAGTGATCATTTTGTAGAATTGCCGTTTGACTTATCCAACGTTATGTTTATAACAACTGCCAACACGGTACACAATATTCCGCGTCCATTGCTGGATCGGATGGAAATGCTCAACATCCCTGGTTACACGGAGCTGGAGAAGCTGCAAATTGCGAAAAACTATTTGTTGCCCAAACAGAAGCAGGACCATGGTCTGGAAGAAAAGCAATTGGAAATACCGGATGACGCGTTGTTGCGTGTAATTCGTGAATATACACGGGAGTCAGGTGTGCGTAATCTGGAACAGCAGATGGCTTCGTTGTGCCGGAAAGCTGCCAAGAACGTCGTATCTGGTGTGGAAGGTCAGATTAACATCTCATCAGATAAGATCAAAGACTACCTTGGACCTGGCAAATTCCGTTATGGTATGGCCGAACTGGAAGATCAGATTGGTACTGTAACGGGTCTGGCGTGGACTGAAGTGGGTGGAGATACCCTTATCATTGAAGTGACTGTTGTGCCTGGAACAGGTAAATTGACTCTCACAGGTAAACTGGGGGATGTCATGAAGGAATCGGCACAAGCCGCATTCAGTTACACCCGTTCCAAAGCTACACAGCTTGGAATTTCGCCTGACTTCCATGAGAAGAACGATATTCATATTCACGTTCCGGAAGGAGCGATTCCGAAGGATGGTCCATCTGCCGGGATTACGATGGCAACAGCGTTAATCTCAGCCTTAACAAACAAACATGTGTCCAAGGATATCGCGATGACTGGTGAAATAACACTGCGTGGACGTGTACTGCCGATTGGTGGTCTGAAAGAGAAATCACTGGCAGCCCATCGTGCCGGTTATAAAAAAATATTATTGCCTAAGGATAACGAACGGGACCTGCGTGACATTCCAGACAGCATCAAGGAAGATGTGGAGTTTGTACCTGTAGCCCATATGGATCAGGTATTGCAGCATGCACTTGTGGAGCAGACAGGCATTAACCTGTAATCCACACATCCGAAAGGTTCGTATGAAGAGTAGACCGTTCTGCGGAGGCTTCGGCGTCCGCTGGAACGGTTTTTTTGGTATGATAGAACAATCCATGGCATAATACCTTCAACAGGTGATGCATAGCATAGGCGTTCAAGAGAGGAAAGATACAATATGAAAGTAAATCAATCTGAATTTATTATCAGTGCCGTTCGGCCTGAACAATACCCCGATGACGGTCTGCCAGAGATTGCTTTGGCGGGACGCTCCAATGTGGGGAAATCTTCCCTGATCAACCGTTTGATCAATCGTAAAAATTTGGCTCGGACGAGCTCAACACCGGGTAAGACACAGCAACTCAACTATTATAAAATTAATCAGGATCTCTACTTCGTCGATTTTCCGGGATATGGCTACGCTAAAGTTTCCAAAGAGCAACGCTTTGCCTGGGGTAAAATGATGGAGAAATACTTGTTGGGACGCGAAGAATTGAAACTGGTTATGCAGATGGTGGATATGAGACATGAACCGTCCAAAGAGGACAAGATGATGAACGAATGGCTTCGTCATAATGGACTGCCTTTGGTTGTTGTAGCAACCAAGATGGACAAGATTCCAAAAACACGCAGAGCCAAATATATCAAAGTCATTAAGGAATCACTGGGTCTTCGTTCAGGGGATTTGTTTGTGCCGTTTTCATCCGAAGAGGGATTGGGGAAAGAAGAGTTATGGGACATCATTACCCGCCATGCCCGCATAGATAAGTATGCACCAGTGCTGGATGCAGAGGGTGCTTCTGATGAGGAAGAAACCAACGGAATTAACGGATAACCGAGATAGTACACCGTTTTAGTGCAGGAAAGTGAGCATGCTAAGTGAATCTTTGATGAGATCCAGATTAATCCGGTTTTTTATGGGATTTCGTGAGAATTCATCATCTGGCTCTGGAGAAATATAACGTTAGGGTAGTGTATAATGAGCATAGGTGCATATTGCCAACAGTACCAAACATCCGGCTTAGCCGGCCTGAAGAATTTTGAGATGACTGCTACATGTGCAGGAAGACAAAACAATCGGGAAAGAATTGAGGGATTTGTATGGCTCAGCGGTTAGCCACAGAGTATGTTAAGGCCACTATGAAATTGTCAGAACCCCAGATGCATCAGTTTTTGCGCATGACAGAAGACGGCAGGCTTCATCATCGGGTTAAGGTGTTGGACAATGGTTGTCAGGAGGTCGTGCTGGGGGATGTAAGTGGAGAAGAAGTGCATTTCCCTTTTGACCGCATAGAAGGGTTCTATATCTGTGAGTTATCTTGCCGCCTGGTGAATCTGCATCTGACCAACGTTGTCCGGAAGCTCTTTGTGACTTTTAAGGGTGACGGGGTCGTTCATCGGATCTATAAAGGGTTCACCATGACGTATGTTTATGCTCAAGGCACTGTCCACAAAATTGTGGAGAAGACCGGGGAGAACACCCGAGTGATCTATGAATACAAAAATACGTTGCTTGAATTGCAACATCTGTTCCAGGCCAGAGATGTAGAACGCGAAATCAACCGTGTGTATGCCGAGATCGATTCACTGCTGGACACTAGAAAAGATGCGACTGCTGATCAGCTCCATCAGATTGATGAGACCCTTGCTCGTCATCAAAAACGGTTGTTTGAGCTTGAAGCCTATTAGCTTAAAATTGTATGTTTATAAACGTATGTGTATATAATGAATTCCCTTGTATCTTCCGGGCAGTGGCACTCGCCAATGTGGAGGTTTCAGGGGGATTTTTTGATGTGAGATCAAATATTCCGAATTGAACATATTTATTTTACAATCTTCTGGAAAAGGGTTGATTTCACTCTGATTCAATGTTATTTTTAATCTCGTTGAAAACAATATAGGAACCAGGATTCACTCAGGACATTATATGTTGCGAGAGATTTTTCCCTCGGGAAGTGAATGACGTAGGTCCTAGCGGATGAAATTTTTTCAAACATTTTATTCCTAGGAAGGGGGAACCGAAGGATGGAATATTCAACTTTCGGAAGACACGTTGCTGTTGATACTTGGGGTGTCGACTTTAATCTACTGAACAATGCAGAGTATCTGGAAGCCCAAATGGTTGAAGCAGCGGAGGCATGTGGCGCGACAGTAATGTCCGTGCAGTCCAAGCAGTTTGACCCACAGGGAGCAACCGTACTTGTACTATTGTCTGAGAGCCATCTCTCCATTCATACGTATCCTGAGAGAGGTTTTGCAGCGATTGATTGTTACACTTGTGGGGAGACCGTAGATCCACAGCTTGCTATTGACTACCTGGTATCCGTATTAAAGCCTGAAAAAACGTATGCAAAGAAGTTGGTACGTGGATTGGGCGAATTGCAAGTTGAAACACCAGAGATGAACAACCAGACGGAACGGGTTTAAATAAAAAGTATATTGCATACAATGTTCACATATCGGGATGGACACATAACCTCCCAAACTCTAATAGTCATGGAATAATTCCATGGCTATTTGTTTTAATATGCGTATCGTTATGAATATTCATAATCAACACTTTTTAACGCATAACGGTGAACTTTGGTGAGACACTACAATAAATGACAGTGCATATGATGATGAACATGGTGATTTCATAAACATTTCATAAAAATGACCCGGTCACGGCTATGATGTGTGATATAATTAACCATGTCAATCATAAATGGATAGACATATGCAGTAAGCACTTTGATTGGAAATTTATTAGGCAGGTGAACTTGCAATGCACATCGTTGTCGTTGGTTTGAATTATCGCACGGCGCCTGTAGAGGTTAGGGAACGATTCACATTTGCAGAAAAGGACTTGTCTGAAGCGCTGCAGCAGCTCAAGCTGACCAAGAGTGTATTGGAAGGTGTAATCGTAGCCACATGTAACCGTACCGAGTTGTATGTTGTGGTGGACCGTCTTCACATGTGTGGTTATTTTATTCGAACATTTATGGAACAATGGTTTAATGTACCACGGGAAGAATTTACGCAACACTTATATATATATGAAGATGATCAAGCCATGCGCCATTTGTTCCGTGTCATCTGCGGACTAGATTCCATGGTCATTGGTGAGACTCAGATTCTTGGACAGGTGAAACAGGCTTTTCTTAAAGCGCAGGAAGAAAAATCAACAGGTACCTGGTTTAATAAGTTATTTAAACAGGCCGTTACGCTGGGTAAACGGGCACATTCGGAGACTTCCATCGGGGAGAGCGCCGTATCTGTCAGTTATGCTGCTGTTGAACTCGGTAAGAGGATTTTTGGCATGTTCACAGACAAGAAGGTGCTCATTTTGGGTGCTGGCAAGATGAGTGAACTAACCGTGAAACATCTCTATGCCAACGGGGCATCCGAGGTCATCGTGGCGAATCGTACGCTCGCAAGAGCTGAAGAATTGGCAGCCAAGTTCCGGGGTACACCTTGTACGATGGAACAGGCACTAGATCGACTTAATGAAGTTGATATTGTGATTAGTTCCACTGGAGCTGAACGTTATGTCATGGATGCAGCAGTGGTACGGGAGAGCATGAAGCGTCGTCAATCTCGCCCATTGTTCCTGATTGATATTGCGGTTCCACGCGATATTGACCCAGCGATTGGTGAATTATCCAACGTATTTCTCTATGACATTGATGATCTGGAAGGAATCGTGGAGAGCAACCTCGAGATGCGTAAGGTGGAAGCTGCCAAGATTGAGAGAATGATTGAGCTTGAGATGGAGGATTATTACCTTTGGCTCAAAACGTTGGGTGTGCGTCCCGTTATTCGCGCTTTGCAGGAAAAAGGTGTTTCCATTCATGAAGAAACGATGGATAGCCTGTTTAATAAACTGCCTGAGCTCGATGAACATCAACGTAAAGTCATTCGTCGTTTGACCAAGAGTATTGTGAACCAAATGACGACAGATCCGATTAATCGGATTAAGGAAATGGCAGGCACGAAGCAAGGTGATGAAGCTCTGCGCATGTTTACTCAGATTTTCGCTCTGGAAGATTCAGTAGAGATGGCCGCTGAAAAAGTGAGTCAGAGTGATGCCACAGCTCTGGCGAAGCCAGCCGCTCACCTTAACGAAAACCGGCAAGACCCCGTGCCGGCTTATGCTCCGGCAGGCGTATAAGGCGGGTGGGCAGCTTGACCCTTGCTGAACAAGTTTATGAAGCTCTAATCTATATGTATGCCCTGAGCCTACTGTTCTATTTCTCGGACTGCATTCGACGCAATGCGGGGGCGAAGCGGACAGGCACAGGGTTTCTTGTCGTTGTTTGGGGATTGCAGGTAACGCATGTCATATTGCGCATGTGGACTGAAGGTCATTTCCCCATCTATACCACCTTTGATTTTTTGTTTATATTTTCATTCAGTATTGTGCTGATGTCTCTCGTCATGACTCGCATCCAGCGTTCTGAATTTGTCATTTTGTTGCTGAATGTTGTAGGTTTTTCCGTTACGGTATTAAACCGACTGTGGTTTACGGCCGGAGAGATATCACTGCATAACTGGCAAACGGTACATGGATTACTCATTATGCATATTACCTTGGCGAATCTTGGTTTTGCGGCGTTAACCGTTGCTACGGTATTTGCCTTGTTATATCTGTTCTTGCACCGTAAGTTGAAGAAAAAAAAGTGGAATGATACGATGCGACGGCTGCCAAGCCTGGAAGTGATCGGGAAGTATATGGATGGTGCTACGTTGATAGGAACACCGTTACTTGGTGTTTCTGTGATGCTTGCCGTATTATCCATTGTGGCGGAAAGACGCTGGATTCTACTCTTGGATCTCAAAGTTATTTCGACAGGTCTTGCTATAGCCATCTATGTAGGTTACTTCGTATCCAAGAGAAGGAAACAGTTCTCTACGATTATCATGGCAAGATGGACACTGATCGGGTACGGATTTGTCATTATAAGTTTTTTATCCAATGCGTATTCAGCGTTTCATCGTTGGACGGGAGAGTGAAGGGGATGGACCGTTACACGCCGATATTTGTGAATACTTCAGGCAAGAAGTGCTGCGTGGTTGGTGGTGGACGTGTTGCCGAACGTAAAATTAAGGGATTGCTGCATGCCGAGGCACAGATTACGGTCATTAGTCCGGAGCTTACTCCCGTATTAAAACAACTGCATCATGAATCCCGAATTCAATGGATAGACCGGTCCTACCGCAATGGAGATTTGCGGGGGGCCTTTCTCGTATATGCAGCGACTGACCATTCCGAGGTCAATTCAACTGTGGTTCGGGATGCGGAGGCTGCGGGCATATTGGTGAATAATGCAATGTCTTCGGAGCACAGCAGCTTTATTACGCCAAGCGTGGTAAGGCGTGGGAGATTAAGCATAGCAATATCCACAGCAGGAGCGGGACCGGCAGCAGCTGCGGAGATACGTGCCACACTCGAACGACAGTTCGGTGATGAATATGAGACGTACCTTGAGTTTTTGCACCAGATGAGGACTGAGGTGAAGTCACGCGTATCTTCTTCAAGTCTCAGAAGTACGTTGCTTCGGCAATTAACTGAAATGCACATATTAGAAGATATTCGTACAGGCCATTTTCGGTGGTGGACCGAAGAAGAAATCGGGGACTGGATATCCCATAATCAGGAGGAAGTGTAGATATGCGTACAATTAAAGTTGGAAGTAGACAGAGCGCGCTTGCGCTAACCCAGACAGGTCATGTCATTCAGGATTTACGCGATATTTGTGAGCGGGAAGGATTAGCTTTTGACTTTGAAGTACATAAGATTGTTACCAAGGGAGATCTCATTCTGGATGTAACGTTGTCAAAAGTGGGAGGCAAAGGTTTGTTTGTCAAAGAGATTGAACAGGCGATGCTTGATCGTACGATTGATATGGCTGTTCATAGTATGAAGGATATGCCTTCCGAGTTACCCGAAGGATTAATCAATGGTGCTATTCCCCGTCGTGCAGATCCACGGGATGCGCTGATCTCTAATGGTGGACTAACTCTGGATCAACTGCCAGAAGGAGCTAGAGTTGGAACAAGCAGTCTGCGCCGGTCGAGCCAATTAAAGGCCTATCGTCCAGATTTGCAATTGGAATCGATTCGCGGCAATATTGATTCCCGTCTGCGGAAGCTGGAGACCGAAGGGTTCGATGCGATTATTCTGGCAGCTGCAGGATTGTACCGTATGGGCTGGGAAGACCGAATCACAGAGTACCTGACGGAAACAGCTTGCCTTCCGGCAGTAGGTCAAGGCGCGCTTGGTATCGAATGTCGTGAAGACGATGAGGAACTGTTGCACTTGCTGCAGCTGTATAATGATCCGGAGACAGCATTTCCTGTACAGGCGGAACGCCGTTTTCTCAGTGTATTAAATGGGGGCTGCCAGGTTCCGATTGGTGCTCATGCGGTATGGGTACCTCAGCAAGATGCAGATTCCCTGAATGGTGAAAACACGTTACAATTAACAGGTATGGTCGGCACGCCGGATGGTGGACTGATTCTTAAGGAAGCTCTGATCGGCAAGGACCCGGTTCGTCTGGGTGAAGAAGTGGCTTGGAGATTGATCGAACGGGGAGCAGAGCAGATACTGGCAGAAGTTAGGGGATGAAGACATGGTGGGAAAGGTCTTTTTGGTAGGGGCAGGTCCTGGGGATGCAAAGCTGATTACGGTAAAAGGGTGGGAATCCATCGGTAAAGCCGATGCTGTAGTCTATGATCGTTTGGCAAGTCCGAGATTGTTGAAACAAATGAAGCCCGGTGCGGTCAAGATTTACGTGGGCAAAAGGCCGGATCGGCATACGATGAAACAGGAAGAGATCAATCAACTGTTGGTTGATCTGGCTCTTGAAGGCAAGGTTGTGGTTCGGCTTAAGGGCGGCGATCCAACTATCTTTGGACGCGTGGGCGAAGAGGCGGGTTTGCTGCACAAAAACGGAATTCCGTTTGAGATTGTACCTGGGGTTACCGCTGCAATAAGTGTACCTGCGTATGCCGGAATTCCTGTGACTCACCGTGACTATGCATCTTCCATCTCTATTATTACGGGGCACGAGAGTCCGGACAAGCTTGATCGCAGTATCCATTGGGATAAAGTGACGAATGCAACGGGCACACTTGTATTTATGATGGGGGTTGCCAAAATTGGATATATCAGCGAACAATTGATTCGTCATGGTCGTCCAACGCAAACACCGGTAGCTCTGATTCGTTGGGGAACACGAGCGGAACAGGATACCCTTATAGGTACCCTTGAAGATATAGAAGCGAAAGTGCTCGCAGCCAATTTTCAACCGCCTGCAGTTATTGTGGTGGGGGATGTCGTCAATCAGCGGGAACAGTTGAAATGGGCAGAAGCGCTGCCGCTGTTTGGCAAACGAATTCTGGTAACCCGTGCTCGCAGTCAGGCGAGTGAACTGGTGAATCGCATTGAGGAACTCGGCGGCGAACCGTATGAGTTTCCGGTCATTGAGACGGTCATGCCGTCCAGTGAATCTGCGCAGCAAAGTGTCAAAGACGCCTTCAGTGCTTTAAATACCTACGACTGGGTGTTTTTCACAAGTGTGAACGGCGTGGAGTTTTTCTTCCGCCATCTGGAACAGGAAGGCAAGGACATTCGCTCGATTCATCAAGCAAGAATTGCAGCCGTAGGACCTTCCACAGCAGATGCTTTGCGCAAACATGGCATCGTTGCAGAGGTTGTCAAAGGCCCTTTCCAGGCCGAAGGCATGCTTGAGACTTTTGAAAGTGAACTGAAGGAAGGTCAGAGAGTACTGCTTCCGCACGGTGATCTTGCACGTACGTGGTTGCGTGACCAGTTGAGAGAACGAGGACTCCAGGTCACCGAAGCCATCATCTACGATACGATCCTCGCTGGTGAGGATGATGATGAACTACTCAAGCTACTTGAAGAAGGTGGTATTCATGCGGTGACCTTTACAAGTTCCTCGACGGTTACCAATTTCATGAGTATGTTGAAACGTATGGGGTTGCAAGATCCACTGCCTTTATTGAAAGATGTGGAGGTTGCGTGTATCGGGCCTGTTACAGCGAAAACGGCAGAAGCCGCTGGACTAAAGGTTACACTGATGGCAGAGGAAGCAACGATGGATAGCTTGATCACAGTGCTATGCGACTGGAAACGGACAGGCACCAAAGAAGGCGCTCTTCGAAATTAATACACATGTAATCATGTCAACATATGAAGCGTGCTGAATTCGATAGGATACCAGCGCGCTTCCCTTTTTGCTCTATTTAACTTTTTTCAAGGAGGTTTTACTCGTATGAGTTTTCCAATTGTACGGCATCGCCGTTTACGCCAATCCACAGGTATTCGCAATATGGTCAGAGAGACCCATCTAACTGTGGACGACTTTATTCAACCGATCTATGTGACGTATGGAGAAAATGTAAAATCTGAAATCAAATCCATGCCTGGCGTATTCCGCTTCTCTTTGGATCGTCTTCAGGAGGAAGTAACGGAAATTGCCGAGCTGGGAATTCCAGCCGTGTTATTGTTTGGTATTCCGGAGACGAAGGACAGTGTGGGTTCGTCTGGCTTCGCTGAAGATGGCATTGTGCAGGAAGCGACGAGATTGATCAAATCCTGGTACCCGGAACTGCTGGTTGTTGCGGATACTTGTCTGTGTGAATTCACGGATCACGGTCACTGCGGTATGGTACACACTGTGGAGATTGATGGCCATATCTGCGGAGATGTATTAAATGATGAATCACTGGATCTGCTCGTGCAAACGGCAGTGTCTCAAGCCAAAGCAGGAGCGGACATTATTGCACCATCCAACATGATGGATGGATTTGTACAAGCGATCCGCGCGGGACTGGATGAGAATGGATTCAGTCATATTCCGATTATGTCTTACTCTGTTAAATATGCATCCGCATTCTATGGTCCATTCCGTGAAGCTGCGGATTCCACACCACAATTCGGAGACCGCAAGTCATATCAGATGGACCCGGCGAACGCGCGTGAAGCCTTGCGTGAAGCAGAGACGGATGTGCTCGAAGGAGCGGACATGTTGATGGTAAAACCATCCCTTTCCTATCTGGATGTTATGCGCACGATTAAGGATCAATTTGATCTTCCGCTTGTTGCCTATAATGTAAGTGGCGAGTATGCCATGGTGAAGGCAGCCGCGATTCAAGGCTGGATCGATGAGAAAAAAGTTGCCATGGAAATCCTGCTCAGCATGAAACGCGCAGGTGCAGATATGATCATTACCTACTACGGAAAAGACGCTTCACGATGGTTGGCTGAGAAATAAAATAAATGACATTAAGGAGGATATTCATGACTGCACAACAAGGTAATCGTCGCAAGGATGAGCGCTCACGCAGCGCGTTTGAGGAAGCGAAGCAGTACATACCCGGGGGTGTGAACAGCCCTGTACGTGCATTCAAATCGGTGGGACTTACTCCGATCTATGCAGAACGCGGTGAAGGGTCCAAAATCTACGATATTGATGGCAATGTTTTTATTGACTATGTGGGATCGTGGGGCCCACTCATCATGGGACATGCACACCCTGACGTTGTAGAAGCTTTGCGTGAAACAGCCCTCAAAGGAACAAGCTTTGGTGCACCGACTTTGCTGGAGACCGAGATGGCAAAACTGGTCTGTGAGCGTGTACCTTCTATCGATATCGTGCGGATGGTTAATTCCGGTACGGAAGCAACGATGAGTGCCATTCGACTGGCACGCGGGGTAACCGGACGCAGTAAAATTCTGAAGTTTGAAGGATCATATCATGGACATGCGGACAGTTTGCTGATCAAGGCGGGTTCAGGTGTTGCAACACTGGGTCTACCGGACAGTCCAGGTGTACCTGAAGGTGTAGCTGTGAATACAATTACGGTACCTTATAACGATCTGGAGTCCGTGAAGCTTGCTTTTGAACGTTATGGTGAAGAATTGGCCGCTGTTATTGTGGAACCTGTGGCGGGTAACATGGGGGTTGTACCGCCGGCTTCCGGTTTCCTTGAGGGACTGCGCAGTTTGACGACCCAATATGGCAGTTTGCTTATTTTTGACGAAGTCATGACTGGTTTCCGCGTAGGGTTGAACTGTGCTCAGGGACGGTATGGGGTTACACCTGACCTGACTTGTCTGGGTAAAGTTATCGGTGGCGGACTCCCGGTTGGTGCTTATGGTGGTCGCCGGGATCTGATGGAACAGATTGCTCCTACAGGACCGATCTATCAGGCGGGTACATTGAGCGGAAATCCGCTGGCTATGGCAGCAGGATATACAACGCTCAAATTGTTAACACCAGAGGTCTATGACCGTCTGGAGACATTGTCTGCACGTTTGCAAGCCGGATTCGAGAAAAATGCAGCTGAGACGGGTGTTGCGATAACCATTAACCGTGTCGGTTCCATGGTTTGTCCATTCTTCGGTGCCGTTCCCGTAACCAATTATGATATTGCCAAAGAAAGTAATCTGGATCAATTCCGTCGTTATTTTGCGGCCATGATTGATCAAGGTGTGAGTGTTGCTCCTTCGCAATACGAAGGCATGTTTGTCTCTGGTGTGCATACGGAGCAGGATATTGACGATACGATTGAGGCGAATCGTAAAGCTCTTCAATCGCTATGACCATCAAAAGTTGGAAACGCCGCGGGGAATGGCTTGAGTTGATGCCAGGGAGAGCCGTAACAGGCAGTTTAGACAAACCGATGGCCGCAGAGCAATGGTTATTGTCTGAACTTCAGTTTCCGGAGAAACTGCTTCGTCAGCTGAAAGCAAACCAAGGAATACAACTTGCAGGGGACCGGCTTCGGCTGGCCCTTTTTGCGTCCCAGCCAATCGATGTTGAGCCACGCTGGGCTGATGTGGATGTATTGTATGAGGATGATTTTTGTCTGGTTATGCACAAACCGGCAGGCATGAAACTGCATCCGGATGGAAGCCGTGTTGATCAGGCCATCACGCTGGATCATGTGGTAGCCTCTTATTATGAAATGAACGGAATCCAGGCGAGCGTACGCCATGTTCATCGACTGGACGAGGATACAACCGGACCTGTCCTGTATGCCAAAAATGCTTTTGCCCTCGCCAAACTGGATGAAGCGATGCGTCGCAAAGAGATTGGCCGCCATTATGTAGCCATTGCAGGTGGACAAATCCCCCTTGAACTCCACAAAATTGATGCTCCGATTGGCAAGGATAGACATCACAAACAGCGCAGACGTGTCTCCGAAGGTGGACAGGAAGCTGTTACTCACGTGGAGATCGTCGAAGTGTGGGAACGAGCAACCCTTGTACGATTAAAGCTGGATACAGGACGCACACACCAAATTCGTGTACACCTGAGTTACGTGGGACATCCGCTTATTGGTGATGCGTTGTATGGAGGTAGAGCGGATGCCATTGGACGACAAGCACTTCACGGAGAGATGCTTAAGTTTAGTCATCCGTTAACCGGAGCGATGATTGAAGTGAACGACCCATGGCCGTCCGATTTCACACAATTGGCAGAGCGTGAGCGTCAAAATTATTAATACACTATATAAGTTCGACTAACTGGTTACACGAGAACGGAGAGGACAGAGATAACGTGAAAAAGCGGAATGTTCGCCTAAAAGCTTTCTGAATGAAAGCTGCTTCGGAAGCATAAGCTATCCCCGCATTTTCCCTTTGAAGAAGGGAATCAAAAAAAATCTGGGGATAACAGTGATCGGAAGGTTATTCTGTCATCGAAGTGGCTAGGTGCAACATTCTCTATTTCGCTTAATATAACAAGGTTTTTCAAAAGGTGGCATGCTCCTCTCATTCAAGGCATATAGATGGGGTAACGAAGGATTTGGACCATGGATCAGTCCCATGAGAAGGATCATGGTGAACATATGCCGAAAGGAGGACGCCACCTTTGTTGAATCAACCTTATGGTTTGCGGTTCGATATTTATGAGCGCGTTCATTTGTCTGAGGGAGTCCCTGCGATTGAGGAATTGGAGGAGATTGAACTATACCCGCGCATTCAAGTCATAGGGCAGGATGATCATGCCACGTTAAGAGGGCATCTTTTACTTACAGGTGCGTACAGAGGAGAAAATGAGGCTTCAGAGGAGCTCAAACATTTCATTCCCGTGGAGATCACAGTGCCGCTGAACCGGGTCAGATCGATTGAGGATATTTCCATTGAGATCGAAAATTTTGACGTGGATCTGTTATCCAATCGCAGTCTGAACATTACAGGTGTATTGTCGCTGCGAGGCATCGAAGGTTTTCCTGTTGAAGAGCCACAAGTGTGGTCAGCAGATGAGTTTACAGTTGTTCATTCGCCTGATGCTCAGCAGCAATCCAACCGTTCCGATGAAGCAGCCCAGACAGGCAGCGACCCCAACACATTTGCACAAGAGTACCTGCTCCAGCGGAGTGAGGAAGAGAGACTTGCGAATGCAGCAGAACTTGCATATGGTGCTCCTGAATTCGCTGACCTGTCCACAAGGGAAGAGAAATTAGGGAATAGCGAAGAATCGCAGCAGGAATATGCGAATTCGTCATTGGCCGAGCCACTTCAATCCGAGGAGCAAAGTGCGGAGTACGCTAACGAAAACAGACAACCTGATGCAAACGAAGATCCCGCATCTCTGACGGCGAATGCAGATGAATTGGCATCTAATGAGCAATATAGCGAACCTTCTCCGGTCTCGTCATTTATGGCTGAGACTGCTGATCGGTTAGCTTCTTACCCTGAGTCGGAACCATTGCTGCCCCTGGAAGACGAGTCTTCGGGTTGGTCCGAGCCTTCCGTGGATGTATTGCCTGCGAACTCGAGAAGTGCAGATCAAGCAGTCTCAGAGCCTACTGCTCAATCATCTAATGAGTTGGCAGCACGGGATGTACCGGACGCACCAGAGGTATGGCACTTCGAATCAGCGAGATCTGTACCTCAGCAGGAGAATCAGGCGGTTGCTGATGTCCCGGGCGAATCACAGGCGGAGAACTGGCAAGGTGTATTTGCTTCGTCCGAACCAGGCAACCCGGAGGAAGACCGGCCGTCTTTTGAAGCGACTGGGGTAGACGAGTTCGTACAGAACGAAGCATTTGTTCCTGAACCTGTGGCTGAGACGGAAGACAAGCCGGAGCTGAAGGTTGCTTTTGGCAGCAAAAAAGAATCCGCACCACGGCAAGAAGAGGGCGTAGGTATCTCTTCCTTGTTATCCTCGGGCAGAGCGGCACGCGATGCTGAAGTGGAGCGAGGTGATGAGGTTCCTGCGGGGGTGGTACAGGAAGAAACGTATCCAGCTGATGATGTGGAATGGAAGAACCTGTTCCTGGGAACAATCGTGGACCAGACCCCATTCCGCAAGGTGAAACTGTGCATCGTTCAGCGTGAAGATACACTGGATGCCATTGCAGATCGATATCAATTGAGCACGAGGGAACTTCAGTTGTATAACCGATTATCTGAGCAGGTTGTGGAAGAAGGTCAGATATTGTACATCCCTTAATCCGTAGTTAAAGCCTTCGTTACGACCCGTGATCCCCTTGAGGATTGCGGGTTTTTGCATGATTCGTCCTAAACCTGCATTCCAGCGCTCTTTATCCGCTGTTGTCAGGTTGACTATCGCGCACGAGCAAGGTATGATGTGTGTAGGTTTTTTGAAGAACAACGTGGAACGGGAGTAGTAGACAGTATGACCTTTCAGAGAGTGGAATTGCAACGCTGTGAGATTCCGCAGGAACCAACTGATCGAAGTCGCCCGGGAGTTGCCTGTTTGAATACAAGGGATGAATGAGATCTATCGTCATTTATTTCTGAGGTAGGATGGGCCGGTAGCAGCCGTTATCTGCTTGAAGTGTCACGTCATGTACAGAGGGTGAAGTCTATCTTGCTGTAGGCGTGAAACAAAGGTGGTACCGCGAAAGCTAACCTTTCGTCCTTTGATGGATGAAAGGTTTTTTTTGTTTTTTTGGCGAAGATGATGAAGTAACGGAGGAATGACACATGTCTGAGGAAAAAAAATCAGCTGCAACAGAAATGCCGACCACTTACGATCCTAAGGCGGCAGAGGATAAATGGTACGCCACCTGGATGGAGCGTGGATATTTCAAAGCCGGTCAGCGTAAAGATGCCGAGCCGTATACAATTGTAATTCCGCCCCCAAATGTGACCGGGATGCTGCACATTGGGCATGCGCTCGATTTTACACTGCAGGATATTCTGATCCGCACCAAACGGATGCAAGGTTATGATGCACTGTGGCTTCCGGGTTCCGACCATGCAGGTATTGCAACCCAAACCAAAGTGGAGCAGAAGCTGCGTGAAGAAGGTCTGACTCGTTATGATCTGGGACGTGAGAAGTTTCTGGAGAAAGTATGGGACTGGAAAGATCAATATGCCACTACCATTCGTCAGCAATGGGGCAAAATGGGATTGTCGCTTGACTACTCACGTGAACGTTTTACGCTGGATGAAGGTCTGTCCCAAGCGGTTCGCAAAGTATTTGTTCAACTGTATGAAAAAGGCCTTATTTACAGAGGGAAACGCATCATTAACTGGGACCCGGTGAACCGGACAGCTCTGTCCGACATTGAGGTTGAATATAAAGAGGTTCAGGGTCACTTGTACCATCTGCGTTACCCGCTCAAAGACGGAAGTGGCTACGTTACAGTGGCAACAACGCGTCCTGAAACGATGCTGGGTGATACAGCGGTTGCTGTTCATCCGAAGGATGAGCGTTATGCAGATATGATTGGTAAAGTACTTGTACTGCCTATCATTGGACGCGAAATTCCAATTATCGCTGATGATTATGTGGATAAAGAGTTCGGAAGTGGTGCAGTTAAAATCACGCCTGCGCATGATCCAAATGACTTTGAAGTAGGTCTTCGTCATGATCTGCCTCAAATTACGGTAATGGATGAGAGCGGCACAATGAATGCTGAGGCAGGCAAGTATCAGGGACTGGATCGCAGTGACTGCCGCAAGCAGATTGTTGCTGACTTGAAAGAGCAGGGCGTATTGATCAATATCGAGGATCACACGCATCAGGTTGGACACAGTGAACGTACCGGAGCTGTTGTTGAGCCGTATCTGTCTACACAGTGGTTCGTGGAGATGAAGCCACTTGCAGAGAGAGCGATCAGGAAACAACAGAGCGGCGAAGGGGTTAATTTTGTTCCAGATCGTTTTGAGAAAACCTATCTGAACTGGATCGAAAACGTTCGTGACTGGTGTATTTCCCGTCAACTGTGGTGGGGACATCGTATTCCTGCCTGGTATGATGAGGAAACGGGTGAAATCATCGTATCTGCTGAAGATCCAACAACGCTGCCGGAGAATGCTGGACGCAAGCTGAGACAGGACGAAGACGTACTCGATACTTGGTTTAGCTCCGGCTTATGGCCGTTCTCCACACTAGGCTGGCCGGAAGATACGGAAGACCTGCAACGTTATTATCCGACAAGTGTACTTGTGACAGGGTATGACATCATATATTTCTGGGTTGCACGCATGATTTTCACTGCATTGGAATTCACGGATGAGATTCCGTTCAAGGATGTGCTGATGCATGGTCTTGTTCGTGACGCAGATGGACGCAAAATGTCCAAATCACTGGGCAACGGTGTAGATCCGCTGGATGTGATTGAGAAATACGGCGCAGATGCAATGCGTTACATGATCTCAACCAGCAGCACGCCAGGTCAGGATCTCCGTTTCCGTTGGGAACGGGTGGAACAGGCTCGTAATTTCGCCAACAAGATCTGGAATGCTTCGCGCTTTGCATTGATGAATCTGGAAGGATTCACTTATGAGGAACGTGACATCAGTGGAGAGCTTGGTACAGCGGATTATTGGATTTTGCACCGTCTGAACGAAACTTCCCGCGATATTACGCGTCTAATCGAAGCGTATGAATTTGGGGAAACGGGTCGTGTGTTGTATAACTTTATCTGGGATGACCTGTGTGACTGGTACATTGAGTTTGCGAAGCTGTCCTTCTATGGGGAAGATCCGGTTGCCAAGAAGAAAACACAATCGGTGCTTGCTTATGTGCTGGATCAGACCATGCGCCTGATTCATCCGTTTATGCCATACATCTCCGAAGAGATCTGGCAGCATCTGCCTCATGAAGGTGAGACGATTACGCTGGCATCATGGCCGGTATATGATCCTGCTCTTGAGAACCCAGAGGCTGTTGCCGAGATGAACCTGCTCATGGATACCATTCGTGCAGTTCGAAACATTCGTGCAGAAGTGAACGTGCCGATGAGCAAAAAGATCGAGTTGATGGTCAAAGCAAACAGTCCTGAGACGTCCAGCATCATTGAGCGTAACAGTCACTACATCAAACGTTTCTGTAATACGTCCGAGTTCGATAGTGGGCTGGATTTAAACTCACCGGACAAGGCAATGACTGCGATCATTACGGGGGCAGAACTATACTTGCCGCTCGCAGGTCTTATTGATATCGAGCAGGAAGTGGCTCGTTTGGAGAAAGAGTTGGAGAACCTTGAGGGCGAAGTTCTCCGTGTAGAGAAAAAGCTGGCGAACGAAGGCTTTGTTGCCAAAGCTCCTGCCAAAGTTATTGAGGAAGAGCGCGCCAAGCAAGCCGATTATTCCGATAAACGGGATAAAGTGATTGCACGAATCAAGGAACTTAAAGGTTAATATATTTGGGTCGGATGGAGAGCCATTATGCCATCCGGCCGCTTTTTTCACTCAAACTCGGGACCGAAGGTGAATCAGATGACGGAATTAGACGGGACAGATGCAGCAGCTCCTTTACTTACGTATAACGAGGCCGTGGACTGGATCAATGGCCTTATTCCTTTTGGCATCCGACCTGGATTGGAACGAATCGAGAGTCTGATGTCCATGTTAGGCAACCCACACCAACGTCTCAAATTTATTCATGTCGCGGGAACGAACGGCAAAGGTTCGACTTGCGCTTTTTTGACGTCAGTGCTTCTTCAGGCTGGATATGATGTGGGTACCTTTACTTCGCCTTATATCACCAAGTTTACAAACCGTTTTCAATACAACGGTGAGGATATTCCTGAAGAAATCCTGCTTAAGCTCTCGAATCGATTACATCCACTGGTCATGGAAATGGCCTCCACTCCGCTTGGATCACCCACGATGTTTGAGGTGTCCACGGCTCTGGCGCTTCTGTACTATGCAGAGGAGTGTTACCCTGACGTTGTGGTATGGGAGACGGGGCTAGGGGGAAGGATGGACGTAACGAATATTGTCGCACCTGTTGTGTCCGTCATCACCAACATTGGTATGGATCATACGGATGTGCTTGGAGATACGATTGAGCAGATTGCTGGAGAAAAGGCAGGTATTATCAAGCCGGGAGTACCCGTTGTGACTTGCGCGACTCAACCCGAAGCTGTGAAGGTGATTCAGGAGAAAGCACAGCAGCTTCAATCAAGCGTGTATTTGGCTGGAGATCAATTCTCTTATCATAGACTGGACAGCAATGAGAACGGACAATCTTTTCATTTTACAGGCCCGTTTCGTGACCTGGACGTTCGCATACGTATGCAGGGCTCACATCAATGTGACAATGCAGCGGCCGCACTTATGGTGCTTGAATTGCTTAGACAATACATGGCATTTATGCTGGATGACAACGATATTGCACTTGGACTGGAGAATGCTTTCTGGGCAGGAAGATTCGAAAAAGTCGTCGATGAACCCCGAATTGTGCTTGATGGAGCACATAATCCGGAAGGGGCAGAGTCACTGGCCAAGAGCATTATGGATGTCTATCCGCACAACAAGTTAATTTTGATGATGGGTATGTTGGCAAATAAGCATCACGAAGCGTATTTGCAGCATATACTGCCACTAGTGGATACGCTGATCCTGACCGAGCCAGATTTCCGACGCAAAATGGATGCAGCCGAATTGCTGCAGATTGTCGAACGGGTACGTCCCGCCATTGCGAAGCAGGAACTGGAAATCATCGTCGAGCCCGAATGGGCAAAGGCACTTGATCTATTGAAGTCACGGACGGAAGCGGAAGATCTGGGGGTGGTCTCCGGCACACTGTACCTGATTGCGGATGTGCGGGCAGCCCTTTTGCATCAAACCGATTCTGAAAAAGGTTGGTGAAAGTTTTGTTAAATACATCGGAACACGTTCATTTTATAGGGATTGGCGGATATGGCATGAGTGCCATCGCAAGAGTTATGTTGGAAATGGGATACACCGTTACCGGATCGGATGTCGCTTCACAGGAGTTGACCGAGAAGTTGGCAGCCAAGGGAGCGAAAATATATATCGGACATACGGCAGAGCACGTCACTGGAGCAGACCTTGTTGTCTACTCTACGGCAGCGCCTGCTGATAATGTGGAACGGGTAGCAGCTGCAGAGCTGAACATTCCGATTCTGCATCGTTCCCAGATGCTTGCACGTTTGTTGAACGAACGTAAAGGTGTGGCTGTAGCTGGGGCTCATGGTAAAACAACCACTTCATCCATGATTGCACTTGTTATGGATAAATGTGATACAGATCCGACATACATTATTGGCGGAGAAATCATGAATGTGGGTACCAACGCGAAGGCTGGTCAAGGCGATTGGGTAGTCGCTGAAGCGGACGAGAGCGATGGTTCGTTTTTGCAGTACCATCCATGGCTCGGTATTGTAACCAATATTGAGGCAGATCATCTGGAGAATTACAACAGTGATTTTGAGGAGCTCAAAAGGGCTTATGTGCAGTTCCTGAGCCAGATTCGTCCGGAAGGAACAGCGATTGTGTGTTCTGACGACGAGAATGTTCAAGCGATTTTGCCAGAACTCAAGTCACGGATTACAACCTATGGTATTGATCGTGCTGCAGATTATACGGCAACGGATATTGTACTGGGCGATCGCCGTATCTCCTTTACGATGAATCATCAGGGTGCTGCTATGGGCACGGTGGAATTATCAGTGCCGGGTAAGCATAACGTTTATAATGCGATGGCTACTGTGATTACCTGTCTGGAGGCAGGCATTCCATTTGAGAAGATTGTGGCAGCTATCATCCAGTTCCACGGAGCCAAACGCAGATTCCAGGTATTGGGCGAGGCGCGTGATATGCTGATCATCGATGATTATGCTCATCACCCGACTGAGATTGAAGCTACCATCAGTGCCGCCAAAGCAACGGGCAAACGCATTATTGCAGTATTCCAGCCACAGCGTTATACGCGGACCTTCTTCCTGCTGGATGCGTTCAGTCGTGCTTTCGCGGAAGCGGATGAGGTGCTTATTACGGATATCTATTCTCCTGCGGGCGAAAAACAGATCGAAGGGGTAACCTCAGCCAGACTGGTTGAATTGATCGTTCAAAACAGTAATGCTTCTGCACGTTACCTCCCAACGAAAGAGGAAGTTGTGGCTGATTTGCAGCATCGTCTGCAGCCAGGAGATCTTGTGATTACGATGGGTGCAGGTGATATTTGGAAAGTCGGCGATACACTTGCCAAAGGTTTGAAATAGATCAATTGAGAAATCGCCTGTCTTCGATACGAAGCAGGCGTTTTTTGCGTTATATGGAATGTATTCTCCAGTCTCTGCATATAGCTTATATAAATGGGACAAAGGAGAGGGTACGGGTGAGCAATGCTAGAATGACGTTTCGCTTCGGGGATCATGAGTCGGACAAGCCTGAAAACAAGAGGATATCTGCGTCCAGTCCATTGGTGACGTTAAGTGAAGAATTACCGCATAATCAACCGCTAACGCCTAAGCAGATGGATACAACCCCATCATGGACGCCTGAGGATATCCCCGGAGACTGGGGAGAGACGGTGCTGACAAGCTCTACTGTACCTGAACCTGACGAACGGGTGAGTCATGATTCGAACTTGAACTTGGATGAGGCCCATTATTTTAGGAACCGTTCCAGTTCCGGTTATGTTAATCACACCGATAATCCGGAGGAAGAGCGTCGTGATCTGCCCAATTTCCATGATGATCAAGGCCACGACTGGCTTGCAGATTCGGAGAACTATTCCTATAAACGCAATCGCCCTCCAAGGGGATGGAAAATGATTGGTTCTGTCACTGGGGCACTTGTTACCGGAGCACTTTTTGGTATGGTTATTCTTTCATTTTTTAATAAAGAAGGAGCCGCGAAGCCAGGCGATCTTCTGCCCGTCAATCAGGCAGTTTCTACTGTGACGGGTCAGGAGGGGGCTGCAGGTACAGAACAGCAACTCCAGACAGCGGCGACTGGCAGCACGTATTATGCACTTCAATACGGTGTATTCAGTTCTCCTGAACGTGCTGAGCAGGCCAAGCTTGAGCTCGCTCAGGCAGGGATAGCCGCAGGTTCTGATCCTGAAGATGGCAATCGAGTATATGCAGGCATTTCGGCTGATCGTGAAGAGGCCAAGCTGCTTAGCTCCAGGCTAAAAGCCCAGGGAGTTGAACTGTATGTCAAGGAGATTGTGAACCCTGAGATCAATCCGGCTATATTCGGTGGCAAACAAGAGGATGTGCAGCTTTTCTTCACAAACAGTTCTGCACTGGTGGAACAATTATCTACCTTGTCCATTCAGCAGCTGGGACAGTCTGCTCCGGCAGCAGTCTCTTCAGAAACGATGACCGCGATCCAAAATAAGCACGAGTCATGGCTGACGGGATTGAATAGTCTTACACCTGGCCTGACCGCAGATGTACAACCTATTATTGGTGGAATGGAGAAATCAATGAACAATGCAATTACGGCTATCGCGGAGTACAACAAAAACCCGGATGATGTACACATGTGGTCCGTGCAGTCCGATCTGATGGAATATGTACTGCAGCAGAAAAAATGGCTTGAAGCGATAAAGCAGTAACATGTTCTTTCCCATAACAACGCTTGGAAATACCCATCCGGCAAGGAACTGGAAATAGTTCCCCTTGCCGGATTTGTGTTTGTATTGACGTACAAAACCCCGTATAATAATGTGGGTGTCAAAAAATGGCGAGGGAAGATTACCGATGAAAAAAAACTTCGGCATGTTATTGCTGTTTCTGCTGCTCGGCTGGATGGCCGGAGCGTGGATCGCCAAGGCACTGCAGCCTGTAAAGGCAGTAGCCTTTCTTACGAAAGCCACGACCATACGTTGGTCGCCACAGGCTGATTTGGATATTATCAGTTATAATATTTCACTTCAATTTCAAATGAGCCTTCTGAGTCTGATCGGTATGATTGCCGCTGTGTGGCTGTATCGCAGACTGTAGGAGAATGACGAGTTATGACGAAAAAAATTAAACCAGTGACATCTATTATCGTGATCCCGACAGGATGTTGCCGTGGCATAAGGAGCCGTTCATTTTGGATAACACACAACAGCGCCCTATTATTCTGGCCTCCACATCGCCTCGGCGCAAAGAACTGATCGCATCACTCCACCTAGCGTTTGATGTAATACCAAGTCATGCCAATGAAGATACACCACCAGAGTGGACACCTGAACAGACGGTACAGGAACTTGCTTTGCGCAAGGCGCTTGCCGTGTATCGCGGGCTTGAAGGCCGCGAGCAGGAAGCCATTATTGTTGGTAGTGACACCGTTGTTGTTCTGGATGGTGAGATTCTAGGCAAACCCTTAGACGAAGCGGATGCTGAACGTATGTTATCCCGGCTGCAGGGCCGCGTACATCGGGTGTTTACGGGCGTTGCTTGTATTGATGCGGGCAATGGACAGTCGTTAGTTCATTACCGCCAGACCGATGTAACGATGAAAGAGCTGTCGGATGCGACCATCCGTGCTTATGTGCAGACAGGTGAGCCTTCAGATAAGGCAGGATCATATGCCATTCAGGGCATTGGTGCTTCACTGATCGACCGCATTGAAGGATGTTATTTTAATGTGGTTGGCTTGCCGCTATCTTTGCTAAGTGATATGTTGGACGGGTTCGGCGTACATGTGTTGCCACGAACATGAATGAAGCCAAATGTTGTGAAATGAAAAGAGGGAACATATGGAGTCGCCTCAATACATGATGCGCGACATCCCCCAGGAAGAACGCCCGAGAGAACGCATGATGGAATACGGGGCGGGCGCCTTAAGCCATGCTGAATTGCTGGCAATTTTACTTCGAACAGGCACAAGACAGGAATCCGCGGTGCATATGGCACAGCGGATTCTGGCCGAAGCGGGTGGCATTCGCTCGTTGATGGATTTGAGTCTGGAAGAACTGACCGCGATGAAAGGGATTGGCAATGCCAAGGCTGTGCAATTGAAAGCTGGCATTGAGCTGGGTCATCGGATTGCCAAAAGCAGACTCACACAGTCGACTTCAATTCGTACACCGCGTGATGCAGCTGATATCCTGATGGAACAATTGCGTTATTTGCAAAAAGAACATTTTGTGTGTCTCTTTCTGAATAGCAAAAATCATATTATTGCCCAGGAAACACTCTCCATGGGCAGCCTTAACGCTTCGATTGTACATCCACGTGAAGTGTTCCGGGCTGCCATCAAATGCAGCAGCGCATCGATTGTGTGCGCACACAACCATCCGAGTGGTGATCCTACGCCCAGTCCGGAGGATATCCAAATAACCAAGAGACTGATTGAAGCAGGCGCTATTGTTGGTATTGACGTGCTTGATCATATTATTATCGGAGATGGAACGTACGTAAGTTTGAAGGAGAAGGGCTTAGTATAATATAATGGTTGGCGTTGATGTTTTCCTATGAATGTTAACGGCGTTGTCCGTAAAAGATAGGTTCACTTTACAAATGCAAAAAAACAAATGCGAATATTAGCTCCACGTATTGCGTGGGAATAAAATTATTACGCTCTGGATCAGAATGGAGCGGCTATATGAGGCAGAAAAGGAGATTATGTTATGTTTGGTGGTTTTACGAAAGATTTGGGTATTGACTTGGGGACAGCAAATACGTTGGTTTATGTACGAGGAAAAGGAATTGTGGTGCGAGAACCTTCGGTTGTCGCTATACGGACAGATACAAATAGCATCGAGGCAGTAGGTGAAGCCGCCAAAAAAATGATTGGACGTACACCAGGTAACATTCGTGCCATTCGTCCAATGAAAGATGGCGTTATTGCCGATTTTGATACAACGGCAACGATGATCAAATATTTCATCCGTGAAGCTCAGAAACAACGCTCCATGTTCCAGCGTCATCCAAACGTAATGGTATGTGTACCATCCGGGATCACGGCAGTAGAACAACGTGCGGTTGAAGATGCAACCAAACAGGCCGGAGCACGTGAAGCCTATACAATTGAAGAGCCTTTTGCAGCTGCAATCGGTGCAGATCTGCCTGTATGGGAACCAACGGGTAGTATGGTTGTAGATATCGGTGGCGGCACAACAGAAGTGGCTGTTATCTCTCTTGGTGGTATTGTTACGAGCCGTTCGGTTCGTGTTGCAGGTGACGAGATGGATGAATCCGTTATCCAGTACATCAAACGCCAATACAATCTGATGATCGGTGAGCGTACATCAGAGCAATTGAAGATGGATATTGGATCAGCTATGCCATTGGAACAAGTAGAAACGATGGAAATTCGTGGACGTGACCTTGTAACAGGTCTGCCGAAGACCATTACGATTACTTCGGACGAGATCAGTGAAGCGCTGGCTGATACGGTGAATGCAATTGTTGAAGCGGTAAAAGTAACACTGGAAAAATGCCCGCCTGAACTTGCTGCCGATATCATGGATCGGGGTATCGTTCTTACAGGTGGTGGGGCATTGCTTCGTAACCTGGACAAGCTTCTCGCTGGTGAGACAGGAATGCCTGTCATTGTGGCTGAGAACCCGCTGGATTGTGTAGCAATCGGAACAGGTAAAGCGCTAGAGAATATTCATTTGTTCAAAAGCAGAAGCAGTTCGGCAGTTCGTTCCAAACGTTAATTGGTATTTGCCTAACTTGGCATAGCGACCAAGTGGCAAGATATCTTTATAGAGGACCCGGTTAACCCCGGGGATGAGCTATTACCCGCTTAACAGGGGAGGATCGGCTGATATTCTCGCAGGGACTACAGGTCTGACAGTCTCCCCGCCGGGCATGGCTCGGAAGAGAATATGGATGTTAGAGGGTGTTCGAACTGTTTAAACTGCTAGGCAACAAAAGACTTTTTGTTTTGCTGGTGGGCCTTGTTACATTTATCGCGTTAATGGGCTTTACGCTCAGTCCGCGAACCACTCTATCCTGGCCGGAGAAATTCCTGAAGGATTCAGTTGGATTTGTACAATACGTATTTTACAAGCCCGCTTCCTATGTAGCGGGCTTTTTCAAAGATGTAGCGAACATGCGTACGGTATATGAAGAGAATGAAGAGCTCCGCATCGCGATGGGTCACTATACCCGAGATCGGCTGAAGTATAATGATATGGAGCAAGTGAATGAGCAACTTCAGAAAGCGCTCAATTTCACAGAAGAACAGAAGAATCGCTATAATTACGGTTCACGAATTGCTCAGGTTATCAGTGCCAATTCGGATCCAAACAGCAGAACCATTAACATTGATATCGGTGAAAATGCGGGAATCAAGCCGGGGATGGCCGTTACCTCCCAGGAAGGGCTGGTCGGCGTGATCAGTCATGTCAGCTCCTATACATCAACGGTTAATCTGTTAACGTCCATGGATGCCAATGATCCAACATCCAATGCCATTGCAGCAACGGCAGTAGGTAAAGAGAAAGTGTTTGGTATGATTGAGAGTTACGATCCGAAGACGGGCATGCTCAAGATGACCAAAATCTCAGAGGATTCTAATATCAAAGAGGATGATGAGATTATCTCCTCCGGAATTATTAACAATTTTCCGAAGTACATGCGGATTGGTAAAGTGGAGAAGGTTGAAGTTGGGGAATACGGTTTAACAAGGACTGCGATTATCGAACCATACGCAAGCTTCCTTGACTGGAAAGAGCTGATTGTCATTATCCCGCCTGAGGTAAAAGAATAATGGTAACACGCAAGCAAGTTTTGTTCCTGTTACTATTCGTTTTGTTCATTGCGGAAGGCACAATTTTGCCGCTGCTCATCCCTTCTGGCTGGCACATGCGTATTTCTGCCAATCTGGTCTATATCGTAATTTTGTTTATCGCTGTATATCATCATCGTCACACGGCACTAGTACTCGGTATATTTTTTGGACTATTGCATGACGTTGTATTCTACGGCGAGATGATTGGACCTTATGGATTCTCGATGGGATTATCGGCATACATGATGGGACTCATTTTTCAAGCACCACGTGCACCACTGCCGGTTATGGTATCGGTTGTCATTTTGGGAAGTCTGCTTAATGACACCATGCTATTTTTCCTGTACAAGCTCTTCCAACTTAACCACGTGACCTTTGACTGGGCGTTGATTGAATACATGATTCCTAATTTGTTCATTCATTTTGTGTTTGCCTTGATCATATATGTCCCGCTTCGGAAACAACTGGAGCGGATCGGCAAGAGACGGAGCAAGACAGAAGAAGCTTCCTAAATACATTTATGGAGCGCAAAGCAGGAACTTGGGGCCCCGGGCACGAAATGTAATGAGATGGGAGGGACAGGCTTATGACGGTAAAATCGAATCACGTAACGATTAAAGGCATCCGAGACGGCCTGGTTTTCCTGTTGGACGATCAATGTGAATTCGAGGAATTGCTCTATGAGCTCCGCTATAAGCTGGAACACAGCCATCAAAATATTTTGACCGGACCGATTGTTCATGTGGATATCAAGTTGGGTGCCCGCGAAGTGACAGAGGACCAGAAAGAAGCAATCCTCGATATATTGAAGCAAAAAGGGAATTTGCTTATTCGATCCATCGACTCACCTGCACTCCAACCGGAGGTTAAAGGACCACCGCCGATTGTAACCATGTGTGGTATGGTGCGTTCAGGTCAGGTGCTTCATCATGAAGGAAATCTCCTGTTTCTTGGGGATATCAATCCGGGGGGCACAGTGACGTGTACCGGAGATATATATGTGTTGGGTTCACTCAGAGGTATGGCTCATGCCGGAATTGGCGGGGACGAGGAAGCGATCATTGCCGCTTCGGTATTTGCACCGACGCAGCTACGGATTGCGGATATCATCAGTCGTCCTCCCGATGAATGGGAGAGCCGAGAGACCGGAATGGAATTTGCTTACTTACAGGACAATCAGATGCAGATAGACAAAATGAGCAATATCGTTCGGTT
This sequence comes from Paenibacillus sp. AGC31, assembly GCF_057334655.1. Lineage (NCBI taxonomy): Bacteria > Bacillati > Bacillota > Bacilli > Caryophanales > Paenibacillaceae > Paenibacillus > Paenibacillus sp. AGC31. The sequence continues at coordinate 16,120 of NZ_JBHFJH010000047.1, read as the reverse complement.
ACGCCGAGATTTTAATGTGTTTAAAGGAGTGTAGCTCATGGGAGAGGCGATCGTGATCACTTCGGGTAAAGGCGGCGTGGGTAAAACAACCACCTCGGCAAACATCGGGACAGCGCTGGCGCTGCTCGGCAAAAAGGTTTGTCTGGTAGATACCGATATCGGCCTTCGTAATTTGGATGTCGTGATGGGACTCGAAAACCGTATTATTTACGATCTGTGCGACGTTGCGGACGGCCGCTGCCGTCTGAATCAGGCTTTGGTCAAAGACAAGCGTTTCGAAGAATTATACATGTTGCCTGCAGCGCAGACGAGAGACAAAAACTCAGTGTCGCCAGAACAGGTCAAGGATATTATCCTTGAATTGAAAAAAGATTTTGAGTACGTCATTATTGATTGCCCAGCCGGCATAGAGCAGGGTTTCAAAAATGCGGTAGCAGGAGCAGATCAGGCCATCGTGGTCACTACACCGGAAAATGCTGCAGTACGTGATGCGGATCGTGTCATCGGCCTACTGGAGAGTTCGCACATTCAATCACCAAAGCTGGTGGTGAATCGAATTCGCAATAATATGGTTAAATCGGGTGACATGTTAGATATCGATGGTATTTTACAAGTACTTAATATTGACTTGATCGGCATTGTGCCTGATGATGAACTGGTCATCAAAGCTGCCAATTCAGGAGAACCTACGGTCATGAATCCGGATTCACTTGCGGCGATTGCGTATCGAAATATCGCACGACGCATTCTGGGAGATACGGTCCCATTAATGCAGCTGGAGCAGAAAAAGGGAGCTTTCACTCGGTTCAAAAAGTTCTTCGGAATGGGTTAACTCGTTAAACGAACTTATTCATTAAGCAATTACATGACAGCCGTGGCATATAGCCCGGCTTTTTTTGTTACCTGCGGGCAGGCTTGTTCATATTATCAAGCGCCTCTTCATAGGATGTAGTAAACAAGCCTCGGCGGGAGGACATTTCATGAACACGAAACTCAGAATCAAGCAGAGACGAGAAGAACGCATCCGGCGATTGATGGATGGTGCCACTGTGGAGGTCTTACAGGAGCAAAAAGTAGGTTCACTTTTGGACAAGAATGAGATCATTAACCCAAAACCATTTACGCCTAGTGAGGGGATACAGGAAAGAGATCCGGAATGGTTGTGGAAAAAAGAGAATGGTCATTTTGTTCCAGGGGGGCATTCGAGATTCAACCTGTTCAAGTCACTTCTCAAACGGACGGTCATTAGCGCTTTGATATTTGGCGGAGTATGGGGTCTGTTTCAGTTGGATACATCGTGGACGACATCAACCAAAACAGTAATTGCGGATGCACTCCATCGAGATATGGATTTTGCCTCAGCAGCGGCTTGGTATGAACGGCATTTTGGAGGAACGCCTTCGTTTCTTCCAGTCCTCGGACATACGACGGATGCTGTCAATGGTTCAGGCATTCGGCAGTTATTGGGCAAACCGATCTCAGGCACAGTGGTTCAGCCATTCGCGCTGAGCATGAAGGGAATTGAGATCGTTCCGGATGCCGCAGGTGCAGAACTTATACAGGTCGCAAGTTCTGATGCAGGGCGTGTCATGGAGGTTATCGGCGATGCAGCAAGTGGATTCACAGTTGTCATCCAGCATACAGGCAATGTCACGGCAATATACGGTCGTCTGAACGAAAGTGAAGTGAGCGTGAATGACTGGGTGGAAGCAGGGAATCTGGTGGGGAGTCTCAAGGCTACGGGTGGTGAACAACCGGCCACGCTCTATTTTGCAGTCAAAGAGGGGGAGGAGTACGTAGACCCAGCGGAAGTTGTTGCCCTTGATTAGGGTGTGGGGAGTCCGCATTACGTTTCATCCGTTTTTTGTAATTATTATGATGGCCTCCCTTCTGACTGGACATTTCATTGAACTTATTACGTTGTTTGCCATCGTATTCATTCATGAATGTGGACATGCTACGGCTGCTGCCCTTCTGGGCTATCGTGTTTTGTCAATCCAGATGCTCCCTTTTGGAGGAGTAGCGGTTATCGAAGATGGAGGTACAATCACGGCCTACCGGGAAATCATGATTGCTCTGGCTGGTCCATTACAAAACATCCTGATGGTTGGCGTGGTTATGCTGTTGCAGTATGGCAATCTGGGCGATCCGGTATTTCTCAACTATATCATTCAGGGGAACCTGCTCATTGCTCTCTTTAATCTGCTGCCTGTACTTCCTCTGGACGGAGGTAAAATTGTTCAGGCGCTTGTCAGTCTGTGGGCACCCTACTACACAACTTTAATGTGGACTTACAGAATTAGCATTCTGTGTAGCGTAGGGGTTATTTTATATGCTATCAGCCGATGGTTTACTGGCGACTACGGCCTACCGCTCAACATTCTGTTAATCGGCCTTTTTTTGTTCTATTCGAACGTAACGGATTATCGAAATGTGCCCTATCGCTTCATCCGTTTTCTCATGAATCGGGAAGGCGCGTTCGCTCGTCACGCGGCTACTGGCAGTTTGGCGCAGCCAATAATCTCATTTCCGGCGAAACCTTTGGACACTATTTTGCGTCTATTAAAGAGAGAAAGATACCATATGGTATACGTGATGAACAGACAGGGGCGAATTATGGCCGTCTTGCCTGAGCAAAGGATAATCGGTTCCTATTTTCAACAAAATGGTGATAAATTGTAGTGTTCTGGTGGACCTGTTCTGAAATGGGTTAATATATGTACAATGAGAATTGAAAAGATACTGAAATGGATGTGGATGATTTGAATTGTCTTCTAGAGGTGAAGCCATGAAACAAATGATAGTACATAATGAACATAACCTCATGCAAATGGCGCTTCTGGAAGAAGGCAAAGCTGTGGAATTTACGGCAGAGCGTACACGTGATCGTGGACTGCTGGGTTCCTTTTTCAAGGGACGGGTCGTGAATGTGTTACCAGGTATGCAAGCTGCTTTTGTGGATATTGGTCAGAAAAAGAATGCGTTCCTCTATGTGGACGATGTGTTGCATCCCCATCTGGAGAAACAGCCCAAGGTGAAGCCTTCCATCTCGGAGTTGCTTCGTCCGGGTCAGGAAGTCATTGTTCAGGTTCTGAAAGAACCGGTAGGAGGCAAGGGAGCCCGGGTGACGACTCATTATTCACTCCCGGGCCGTTGGCTTGTCTACATGCCTGTTGCTGACTATGTAGCGGTATCCAAGAAAATTGCCCGTGAAGGGGATCGTTCCCGTCTTAAGGCACTTGGGGAGCAACTGAGGCGGGATGAAGAAGGACTTATTATTCGGACCGTATCTGGAGAAGAGCAGCATGAAGCCATTAAGTCGGACTTGGAAACATTACGCGCGCAGTGGTATCTGATTCGTGAAAAAGCGGACAGTTTGCCTTCACCAAGCCTCTTGCATCGGGATCATAGCATGGTACAGCGAATCATCAGAGATGTGTATACGCCAGGGAGTGACGAAGTCATCACTGATAGTGAAGGACAAGCCCGTGAGGTAAAAGCATTGCTCGAAGAGATTAGTCCTGGTCACCAACCCAAAGTACAGGTGTATCGGGGAACAGAATCCATCTTTGCTGCCTATGGTGTGCAGGAACAGTTGAATAAGGATTTTGCCCGGAAAGTGTGGTTGCCCGGAGGCGGATACATTGTCATAGATCATACCGAAGCTCTGACGGTAGTGGATGTGAACACAGGCAAATATACGGGAGCTGGCGGTGACAGTCTGGAAGAGACCGTGACAGAGACCAACATACAGGCAGCAGTGGAGATTGCCCGTCTGATGCGCCTGCGGGATATTGGTGGCATGATTATTGTCGACTTCATTGATATGGAGGAAGCCTCGAATCGGCATGAAGTCGCGGCAACCTTGGAGGGTGAGCTTAAGAAGGATCGGACCAAAGCGTTTGTAATGGGTTGGACCAAGCTGGGTTTGCTCGAACTTACCCGTAAGAAAGTGCGGGAAGAAAGTACGTTACCCTATGTGGAGCCGTGTTCTTCCTGCCATGGTACGGGGAAAAGATATATTTCACCTTTGCATTGATTTTTGATATATTGCGTGATATAATCTTCAAGTATGTGTTTAGCCTAATGGTCTTGCACATGCTGTAACCGCACTGGCCGGGTATAAGAACAGTTCCGCAAGGATACTGTCACCTGAGAACGGGCGAGTCTGAGACATGAGGAGGTGCAAGGCAAATGTACGCAATTATTGAAACAGGCGGCAAACAGTACAAAGTCCAAGAGGGCGATGTTCTGTTCATCGAGAAATTGACTGCGAACGATGGCGAAAGCGTAACGTTCGACCGTGTCCTAGCTGTATCTAACGATCAAGGTTTGACAGCAGGTACACCATTGATTTCTGGAGCTACTGTAACGGCTAAAGTGGAGAAACATGGCAAAGGACAAAAGGTTATCGTATACAAATACAAACCTAAAAAGAACTACCATGTGAAGCAAGGTCACCGTCAACCGTACACTAAAGTAACTATCGAAACAATCAAAGCGTAAAGAAGGTGCGATAAGTGATTATCGTTCAAATCTTTCGTGATGAGGACGGGAACATCGAGCGTTTTTCCATCGAAGGGCATGCTAATTTTGCCAAGCGGGGAGAAGACATCGTATGTGCCGGGGTATCCGCTGTTACAGTGGGTACGGTGAACTCGATTGAAACATTGACCGGTGTCGAAATGGATGCCAGGATGAAGAATGGCTTTTTAAGCGGTTCTTTACCTATGTTAGAGAGAGGGGAAACCTGGTCCCAGGTGCAATTGTTACTCGAATCCATGGTGGTTATGCTCTCTAATATTGCAGAGTCATACGGGAAGTATATTAAAATACAGCAATTCAAATAAGCAAAGAAGGAGGACAACCAATCATGTTGAAATTAAATCTTCAGTTATTCGCATCGAAAAAAGGTGTAGGTTCCACGAAGAACGGACGTGACAGTAATGCTCAACGTCTGGGTGTTAAACGTGCTGATGGTCAAACTGTAACTGGTGGTAGCATTCTCGTTCGCCAACGCGGAACGAAAATTCACCCAGGAACTAACGTTGGCATCGGTAAAGATGACACTTTGTTCGCGAAAATCGACGGCGTTGTAAAATTCGAACGTTGGGGACGCGATCGCAAAAAAGTAAGCATCTATCCTGTTAATGTTGCTCCTGTAGCAGCAGCAGTAGAAGCGTAATATCGGCATTCCGCCTAAGGAGCCTTCGGCATTTTTGCCGAAGGTTTTTTGTATTCAACGGTTATTCGATAATGAACTGGCAGAAAAGACATGTTATACTTGGTTACGGTGGGTGTAGACCAACCGAGTTTTGTAGAACGGGGAGAAGCCATGAAATCTTGGAAAAGAGTGCCGTGGATTGCGGCATGTTCACTTCTGATTCCTTTGGTTTTCGTTATGTTGTATCCGGCGATGATCTCAAGCGTCGTGTGCGCATTGTGGTCCGTCGCAGTATTGCTCATTTCTGTGAATGCGATGAAGAAACAGGCGGAGGCGGAACGCAGAGCCATCATACAATCCATGGAAAAAACGGCAATTGCTTCATTAAATCATCATCGACACGACTGGATGAACGACCTTCAGGTGTTATATGGATATCTTCGGCTGGGCAAACTTGATAAATCCTTGCAATGTGTGGAAAGAATAAAAGAGCGGGTTACAGAAGAAAGCCGAATCTCCAGATTAGGCATTCCTTCCCTCGTATTTTATCTTCAGTCTTTTCGTGCCAGTGGAATTGCGCTGGAATTGCATGTGGAAATAGAAGATGAGTTGCAGCTTAGTGCTCTGGTCTCTCCCGAGGATGGCGAGTCACTTACCGGGGCGATTGCGGATGCAATCAGGGCCTATCAATATGGCGGGGGCCGGTCTTCTTGGGGAGAGGTTCGCAAACTGACCTTGAACTTCGGACAGGATCATGGAGATGTGGTTGTCCGACTGGACGGGGATCAAACACCCGATCCGGAAACACTGCGGCAGCTTACTGCCGTACTCAAAGGAAAAAAAGTCAGAACGGAGCAGTTTCCGTCTGAGGATACGTTTATACAATTCAGAATGCCGTGTGGAATATAGGAAGAAGGGGTTAACCAATGTTTGTAGATAAAGCGAAGATTTATGTAAAAGCCGGAGACGGAGGGGACGGAATTATTTCTTTCCGTCGTGAGAAGTATGTACCAAACGGCGGACCTGCCGGGGGCGATGGAGGCAGAGGAGCTGACATCATTTTCCGCGTGGATGAAGGTTTGCGTACGTTGATGGATTTCCGTTACCAGCGTCACTTCAAGGCCCCACGTGGTGAGAAGGGACGTAATAAAAGTCAGCATGGTGCAAACGCGGAGAATATGATTGTGCGCATTCCACCAGGAACTATCATATTGGATGAAGATAGTGGAGAAGTACTGGCGGATATGACACGTCACGGTCAACAGGTTGTTATTGCTCGTGGTGGTCGGGGCGGAAGGGGTAACATCCGCTTTGCTACACCGAACAATCCTGCACCTGAACTTGCTGAGAACGGTGAAGAAGGACAAGAGCGTTACATCGTACTCGAACTGAAAGTTATGGCAGATGTTGGTCTGGTTGGTTTCCCGAGTGTAGGGAAATCCACATTGCTTTCTGTCGTTTCGTCAGCCAAGCCAAAGATCGGTGCTTACCATTTCACAACCATTACACCGAATCTGGGTGTAGTCGGTGTAGGAGAAGGCCGAAGCTTTGTTATGGCCGATTTGCCTGGACTGATTGAAGGTGCACATGAAGGAGTCGGACTGGGACATGAGTTCCTGCGTCATGTTGAGCGTACTCGTATTATTGTTCATGTCGTAGATATGTCGGGTTCAGAAGGACGCGATCCTTTTGAAGACTGGCAGAAAATCAATGACGAATTGAAGTTATACAATCCGCTTCTCGCCGAGAGAACGCAAATTGTAGCAGCTAACAAGATGGATATGCCAGACTCTGAAGCGAACCTGGAGCAATTTTTACAGCAAGTTCGCGAAGTTCAACCTGATATTGAAGTGATGCCAATTTCATCCTTGACCCGGAAAGGGATTCAAGAACTTCTGTATCGTGCAGCTGATCTGCTGGATCAGGTTCCAGACGAGCGTGTGGTTGAAGAGGTAGCAGATGTATCTGAACGTAAAGTATACAGTCTGGACAAAAAAGAAGACGATGGTTTCAAAATTGTGCGTGAGAATGAAATGTTCGTTGTCGAAAGTGCCAAGATTGACCGCATGATGAAACGGATGCAACTGAACTCACATGAAGCTATACTGAAACTCGCACGTACACTTCGTTATATGGGTGTGGACGCTGAGTTGCGTAAGCGCGGAGCTGTAGAAGGCACCATCGTGCGTATTGGAGACTTTGAATTCGAATTCGTGGAAGGCAGCAGTTACTATTAAGTAGCTGTCTTCCGTGGAGAGACAGATCGATATAGGAACGCAGAGAAGTGGGAATTTGACCCGCAACTCTGCGTTTTTTTGTTTTTTCCTGACATGGGAGAGGGATAAACTTGTATACTGTGAGGAACGTATTTCAAAAAATAGGCGTGTCATGTATTGCCCTTTTGTCATAGATCCTATATAATGTCCACTATATGAATACATGAGTCTTTGAGGAGAGGACGTTCTGTGAACGAACGCTATTACTTAGTACGGGAAGATATTTTACCAGAGGCAGTGGTGAAGACCATGCAGGTAAAAGAACTACTGGCTTCTGGCGATGTTAAAACAGTGCATGAGGCGGTTGAACAGGTCGGATTAAGCCGGAGTGCCTTTTACAAGTACAAGGATGGAATACATCTGATCAACCAGCTTGAGCGCGAGAGAATTGTAACGATCTCCATTGACTTGGAGCATCAGTCGGGTATCTTGTCTCGTGTGCTTGGACATGTAGCTGGTTATGGAGCTAATGTACTCACGATTAATCAGAGTATCCCGCTTCAGGGAAGAGCCAATGTTGTCATTTCAGTGGAAACGACACATCTTCATGGTGAAATTGGTGAAATGCTGGATCGAATGCAAGATATGCCTGGAGTAAGACGCACACGTATAGTAGGCCAAGGGTAATTAGGCTTTAATAACATACAGGACTGACAGACAAGAATAGACATTAGGGGGTAGATCGTTAGTGAAACCAGTAAAAGTCGGATTGTTGGGTCTGGGAACTGTCGGAACGGGAGTCGTTCGCATTGTGGAAGGGAATCAGGAGGATCTGAGCAGTCAGGTTGGATCGCCGATTGTCATCGAGAAGATCGCAGTGAAAAATACAGAGAAAGAACGTGTTATTGCTGTAGACCGTGCCAAGCTTACGGAAGATCCTTGGGAAGTCATTCGTCATCCGGATATTGATGTCATCGTTGAAGTCATGGGCGGCATTGATCAGACGAAGGAGTATATTCTTGAAGCGTTGGAACGTGGGAAGCATATCGTAACAGCAAACAAAGATCTCATGGCACTGCATGGTACAGAGATTTTGGCGAAGGCACAGGAAAAACAATGTGACGTGTTCTATGAGGCGAGTGTTGCTGGAGGGATTCCGATCATTCGTACGCTGATTGAAGGTTTCTCTTCTGACCGGATTACCCGCATTATGGGGATTGTGAACGGAACAACGAACTTTATTCTGACCAAAATGAGTCAGGAAGGTGCATCCTATGAAGAAGTACTGGCTGAAGCACAGGCTCTGGGATACGCCGAATCCGATCCAACTTCCGATGTGGAGGGACTTGACGCAGCTCGCAAAATGGCGATCTTGAGTACACTCGGTTTCCGCACCAATGTGGAGTTGAAGGATGTAACCGTTAAAGGAATATCCTCCGTAACTCGTGAAGACATTATGTATGCCAAAAGATTGGGCTATGAGATGAAGTTACTTGGTATTGCGGACCGTATTGGCGATGAGATCACAATCAGCGTTCAGCCGACAATGGTTAGACAGAATCACCCGATTGCTTCAGTCAACGGTGTGTTCAACGCAGTATATGTACACGGTGAAGCTGTAGGGGAGACAATGTTCTACGGTGCGGGTGCGGGAGAACTCCCAACGGCAACTTCGGTTGTAGCTGACATTGTGGCGGTTACCAAAAACCTTAAACTTGGCGTGAACGGTCTCAAAGCAATTGTGCCTTATAAGATTAAGCGACTACAAAGCGACGAGCAGATCGTGTCGAAAAACTTTATTTTACTACACGTAGACGACAAAGCCGGGGTGTTGGCACAAATCACACAAATTTTCGCAGAGTATGATGTCAGTCTGGCGTCGGTTGTTCAACAGCCGAATGAGCACAACCCGGATGCCGAGATCATTATCGTTACACATAATGCAAGTAAGGCAAGCATGGATAAAGTGTTAAAACATTTTGAATCACTCAGCGTCATTCGCCGCATTAAGAGTGTCTACCGGGTCGAAGGATAATAGTTCTTATATCCCATACGGCATCTCAATTATTTCAGTTATAACGTACAAGTTAATCATATCCGGTTCAACAGGTCATCATTTCAGATTAATAAAACATAAAGGAGTTTACCCATAATGAGATATCAAGGACTTTTGCAAACGTACAGAGAGCACCTTCCAGTTAATGAAAATACACCCCTGCTTACGCTTCAGGAAGGAAATACACCGTTGATTCATGCAGAGAATCTGTCTGAGGAACTCGGTTTAAATGTTTACTTCAAATACGAAGGTTTGAACCCTACGGGATCTTTCAAAGACCGCGGTATGGTTATGGCTGTTGCCAAAGCTATGGAAGAGGGCAGCCGTACGATCATGTGTGCATCCACAGGTAATACGTCAGCAGCTGCAGCGGCCTACGCCGCACGTGGTGGCCTCAATTGTATCGTACTGATCCCGAATAACAACATTGCACTGGGTAAACTGGCCCAAGCCATGATCTATGGAGCTAAAGTGATAGCGATCAATGGTAACTTTGACCGTGCACTGGAGATTGTGCGTGAGATCACAGCCAAACATCCGATCACGCTTGTAAACTCTGTGAATCCGTTCCGGATTGAAGGACAGAAGACAGCAGCGTTTGAAGTAATTGAACAACTTGGCGAAGCGCCTGACGTTCTGGCTATTCCAGTCGGTAATGCGGGTAATATCTCGGCTTATTGGAAAGGTTTCAAAGAATATAAAGAGGCAGGTAAATCCAACACGCTTCCACGTATGGTTGGTTTCGAAGCAGAAGGTGCGATGGCCATAGTCAAAGGTGAGCCGATCCTTGAACCTGAAACGGTAGCAACAGCAATTCGAATCGGTAATCCGGCGAGCTGGAAAACGGCAGTAGCTGCAGCTGAGGAATCTGGTGGACAGATCAACTATGTAACGGATGAACAAATCCTTACAGCGTATCGTACACTTGCTTCTCGGGAAGGAATTTTTGCTGAACCTGCTTCTGCGGCTTCCCTTGCTGGTGTATACAAACTGAAGAGTGAAGGGTACTTTAAAGGCGGAGAGACTGTAGTTTGTGTACTGACAGGTAATGGCCTGAAAGATCCTAATATTGCGATCAAAACAGTAGCGACTGAGCCACTTGTTGTTGAAGATACGGAAGAAGCGGTAATGGCGGCCATTGCACAACTGGAGCAGCAATCTGTATGAGTTTGCGTGAAAAGGTAACTGTAAAAATACCTGCAAGCACAGCCAATCTCGGTCCGGGGTTTGATACCCTGGGCATGGCATTGTCTTTGTATGCCTGGTTGGAAATGAAACCTGCCGAGCAGACGTCATTTCATCTTCACGGCAATCATTTGACAGGCCTGCCAACAGATAAATCGAATTTGATTTACGAAGTGGCACAGATGGTATTCAATGAAGCTGGGGTATCCGTCCCTGAATTGGAGATTTCCATGTATTCGGATATTCCGCTTACGCGGGGACTCGGGAGCAGTGCATCAGCCATCGTTGGGGCATTGGCAGCGGCTAATGCATTAATTGGTGCTCCTTTATCCGATGCGAAGCTTTTGGATATGGCCACATCCCTCGAGAAGCATCCTGATAATGTTGGAGCATCTCTGTATGGCGGTATTATTACGGCTGCATGGAATGGTCAACAGGTAGATCATATACGTATTGAACCACACCAGGATCTGCAGGCTTTGGTTATTGTACCTGAATTCCAGCTGTCTACTTCAAAAGCAAGGAATGTAATTCCAGAGCAATTTGGCATGTCTGATGTGGTGCATAACATTAGCAGATCCTCGCTGCTCGTTGCCGCTATGGCGAGTGGACGACTGGATATGATTCAGAAGGCGATGTCAGATCGAATTCACCAACCATATCGGGCATCATTGGTGCCAGGCATGGCTGAGATATTGGAACATGCCGTCGATCATGGAGCGTTGGGAGCTGCCCTGAGCGGAGCTGGACCGACCGTATTGACTTTGGTAGATCGTCATGACACCCGGAAAGCAGGATTGGAACAATATTTGCTGGACACCATGGAGCGGGAGGGCATATCTGCTTCTGCACTGTGGCTCGATCCGGATTTGGACGGTGTAACCGTGCTGCCTGATCAAGACGAACGTCCTTTTCTGGACAGAATCAAAGGGGAAGTTAATGCATGAAACGAATTGCAGTATTACCTGAAGGCTCAGTCTCTCATGAGGCAATTGATTTCCTTTTCAACGGTGAACCGTTAGAGTTGCTTCATTCCAAGCTGATTTCGGATGTTTTTCGAGCAACGGATAGCGGGAAGGCACAATACAGTGTTATTCCGATTGAGAATACCATTGAAGGCTCCGTTAGTCTTCATATGGACTGGCTTGTGAATGAAGTGGATATTCCGATGCAAGCAGAGTGGGTATACCCCTCCATCCAGAATGTTATTGGACATGGCTCGGAATTTAAGACAGAGAGTGGCGAGTATGACTTTGGTAGAATCACCAAGATTATGTCTCACCCTGTGGCTATTCCGCAGTGTCAGAATTTTATTCGGCTGCATTCGCCTGGGGCAGACCTTGAAGGTGTGAATAGTACGGCTGAAGCTGTTGAAATTGTGAAAAAAAATCCGGGTAAAGGCTGGGTGGCGATCGGTACAAAGCTTGCTGCTCAGAAGCATGGATTGGACATTATGGCTGAAAAGGTTACAGATCATGACAACAACTACACCCGTTTTGTGCTCATCGGCCATGAACCTGTGAACATTCCACGTGAACCGGATCATGTAAAAACCAGCTTGCTGGTGACATTGCCAGAAGATGCACCGGGTGCGTTGCATCAGGTATTGTCGGCTTTTGCATGGCGGAAGCTGAACTTGACCCGTCTCGAATCTCGTCCAACGAAGAAACGATTGGGCAGTTACTATTTTTACATTGATGTTGTGGAAACGGTCGATTCGGTATTGCTTACCGCAGCCATGGCAGAGATTGAAGCATTGAATTGTCAGGTGCGCGTTCTGGGTAGCTATCCTTGTTATACATATCCTTCAAGATAATTGACCTGGTGGTGTTTGGGAATGTTAGAAGGTTGTCATAAGTCGGGATAGAATGAGCGAGTAATGGCTTGTCATTTGGTGTACAATGGACGGGTTAATAACGTTTCGGAGTACAGTGAATGGATATTTTATGGAGGTGCAGTCATCGGTGGCAGAACAATGGATCTATTTGGATGGTCAGTATGTGACCAAGGAGAACGCAACCGTTTCGGTATATGATCATGGATTTTTGTATGGAGACGGGATTTTCGAAGGTATTCGGATCTATAACGGAAATATTTTCAGATGTAAGGCCCACTTGGATCGTTTGTATGATTCGGCGAAATCCATCAGTTTGAACATTCCGCTGTCCATTGATGAGATGCTGGAAGTCATGGCTGAAACGGTGCGCCGCAATGATATGCGTAATGGTTATATTCGTCTTATTGTATCGCGCGGCCCTGGTAATCTGGGGTTGGACCCGTTACGTTGCCCTAAGGCATCCGTAATCATCATCGTGGAGCAATTGGCGATCTATCCCGAGGAAGCGTATCTTACTGGATTGAAAGCCGTGTCGGTATCCCAACGCCGGAACATTCCGGACGCATTGAATCCAAAAATTAAATCGTTGAACTATCTCAATAACATACTGGTTAAAATCCAGTCTAACTATTCAGGTGCTGGTGAAGCAATCATGCTGAACTCCCAAGGTTACGTTACTGAGGGTTCAAGTGATAACATCTTCATCATCAAAAATGGTGTAGTGTACACGCCGCCTTGTTATCTCGGAGCACTTGAAGGGATTACACGTCAAGCGATTATCGATCTATGTGGCGAACTGGAGCTTGAATTAAAAGAAGTGCCATTCACCCTGCATGATGTGTATATCGCAGACGAAGTCTTTTTCACCGGGACAGCTGCAGAAGTTATCGCTGCATATGAAGTGGATGGAAGAACAATTGGCACGGGGGTAGCAGGTCCAGTAACGCTGAGACTGCTGGAAGCATTTCGTCAGATTGTTGACAAAGATGGATATAAAGTGTGGGAATCTTAAGTTAGAATTGCATAACATAGGGAACAGGAATCCTCCTTGTCCGATAAAATTCTGCATACCTGGTGTATGGGGATTTTAGAGACAGGAGGATTTTTTTTGTTTAGTTGATGTCATTAGCCCGGTTTCTGCATAGGATGTAGTAACGGTATGGGCGAATGTACTGCCCAAGTATGACGTCTAGGAGGTTAGTTCCCTGTGAAAATACACATGGTGAAAAAAGGCGACACATTATATCTGCTGTCCCAAAAATACAATGTAGCGCTGGACAAATTGATCGCGGCTAATCCGCAAATCACAAATCCCGACAAGCTGGATATTGGCATGAAGGTCAAAATCCCTGCAGAGCCAGTAACACCGAAGCCGGAGGGTGTGCTCCACAGTCACAAGGTGCAGCAAGGAGATTCGTTATGGAAGTTGGCACAAGCCTGGGGAGTTCCTTTAAAAGATATGGTCAATGCCAATCCACAGTTGAAAAATCCGAACGCTCTGCTGGTGGGGGAGACAGTTTACATTCCATCTATGCACGCACAAGGAAACAGCACATCTAATCCGGGTGCCGGCAACATTGCTGCTCATGAAAAGTTGTCACCTGAAGGTAAGGAATATACGGGAGTCAAAGAACCGGAGCCCCCGGCTCCAGTTACGCCAACTCCCCCTGCCCCGGTAGCAGAGGTTCCTGTTCCGGTCCCGGTGCCTGCTCCACCACCTACCAATCCGGTAATGCCGAATGTAATGCCGGAACTGGAGGTACTGCCGCAGTTACCAGAGCTTCCTGAAGTGAAGCCGGAAAAGGAAACGCACAAAAAAGAAGAGGTTAAAACCGAAGTTCATGTAAAACCGGTAGCAGAATCCAAGAAATATACAATGCCTAATCTTTCGCCTGAAATTACGCCTTTGCCTGTAATGCCTAATACAAAGTCTCCAACTGAGGTTGCACCAGCAACGAAAAAGCCTTGTGGTTGTGGTAATAAGTTGCATCATGCGCCAGCCGAACACCCTTATGTTCAAATCCCGGTTCCTGCACAAGAGGTGTATGGTGCGCAGCAAGACATGTACACGGCAGGAGCGAGTAACAATACGTCGTTTCCGGGGATTCCGGAAGTTAGTCCTTATAGTAGCAGTGATCTGCCAAACAGTCCGTGGACTGGTGCGGAACAGGGTTATAACCACAATAACGTTATGCCGAATCTGTCCGCAGCAATGCAAAACAACTCATTTCCGATTGCGCCAGCTGCCGAAGTGAATAGTCCATTTCCGACGTATGCAGCACCTGGTCATATGAATCATCAGCCGCCTTTCATATCTCCATACTCAATGCTTCCGTACCCTCCATGCGGATGTGGCTCACATACACATATGCCTCAGTATACTTATCCTTCTCATGGTTATCAGGATCCGGCTTGGAATATGTATGGTCCTTCGTACGGTATGCCGCCTGAAATGTCCACATCCACGATGCCAAACCAGCCTATTGAGTATGCTTATCAGAATCCGTATCCTACTCAGAACATGGTTCCGCCGTCTCCGCTTGGAGCATTTGGTGAAATGTATCCTCCTCATGGGCAAGGAAGGGGTGGTAAAAAAGGGGGGCGTGAAGACGCTAACTTAAGTCAGGTAGCAATTGAAGAGGTTGGATCAGATTCGGAAGGGAAGTCCAAGCAAGCAGGGAATAAGCTGGCAGCTGCAAAACGCAGAACAACCAAGGCTCCTCTGAAGAATAAATCCAAAGTATCCGTGTCCGGGAAAACATCCAGAGAGGGTGAAGCTCCTTCTAACCAACGGAAATCCGATAAAAAGCGTCGTAATCCATGGATACAAAACTAACCTAGCGCGGATTGCGATTGATGAAAAAGTCAGGTGCATGTTTTATTTAGTGGGAAGTCTGCTCTGTAATGGAGAGAGGCTTCCCGCTTTCCTTAATAAACATTGAGTTTCGCATTACGGAGATACAGCTGTTCTGGAAATGATAAAGAGCATTTTTTTGAGAAGTTGTTGTAAACCCTTTCATAAATGTGTTAAAATATTTGTACCCTATGAGCGTAAGCTATTATGATAGGACAAGATAGGGAACGGATATGGTAGCTTTAGCTAATGCAAAACTACTAAAGAAAAGAAATGAAAAAAACTGTTGCATTACATTCAGCCGTATGATATATTATTTAAGTCGCCGCTGAAACACACGGCTGACACGGGAAACACAAGAGATAATGAAACAAGTTTGATCTTTGAAAACTGAACAACGAGTGAGTAAACATTCTGCTTGCAGAATGAACGCGAAAGTTTGAAACAAGCCTTGGCTTGAATCGACTGGAGCACAAATGAGATTTTTAATCTCGTCAGATTCAAAATGAGCTTATCGCTCTTTTCAATACTTTATTGGAGAGTTTGATCCTGGCTCAGGACGAACGCTGGCGGCATGCCTAATACATGCAAGTCGAGCGGACTTGAAGAGAAGCTTGCTTCTCTGATAGTTAGCGGCGGACGGGTGAGTAACACGTAGGCAACCTGCCCTCAAGTTTGGGACAACTACCGGAAACGGTAGCTAATACCGAATAATTGTTTTCTTCGCCTGAAGGAAACTGGAAAGACGGAGCAATCTGTCACTTGGGGATGGGCCTGCGGCGCATTAGCTAGTTGGTGAGGTAACGGC
>NZ_JBHFJH010000046.1:0-139423 GCF_057334655.1 Paenibacillus sp. AGC31 | reverse complement strand
ACGTGTGACTTGTTCCGCTATAACCGAACAATTCGGGAAAAGCGGGGACTTAACTAAATAAGTCCAACTTTGCGACCGAGAATTGGAAAGAGGGAACCATGTATCCTGAAACAATTCCGTTAATCTCCTGCGTGCGTGACACGGACAGCGTGTCGGGTATGAAGCACAGGTGAAGTCGGCAGAAGGGAAGCTGGAGCCACTCTATTGAGAAGGTATGCTAACTGATATGCCGGATGGCTGAAAAGCGGACTATGGTGAGAATGGTTGTAAAAAACCTGACGAACCTCCGAATGTACGGGTCTAAATTCATAACATATGGAAACATATGTACTGACAGAAGTCAGGGTGGATAGCGTAGAGTACGATTGTAGTCTAGGAAACACGCTATATCGAACAATGGCGATATCAAGTCCACAGGCTCAAAGGAGGCACCTAAGGTCTAGCAAGCATAGCTAGGTCACAAGGTACAAGGAAAGCAAGGAACGTCGATTTACAGGACTGTCATCCTAGACGTCTACTATAAGGCAGAAATTTGCTGAAATGTACTAATCCTTGTGAGAGTAGAGGCACGACCAATGAAGTGGCTGTAATGGCTACGGAGGAACAGCCTCAAGTCTTTTTAGATAATAAACAATTTTTCCGAAAAGTGAATTGCACCGATCAGGTAGGAACGTGGGGAATCACCGTAAGGAGGTGAAGCCACAGTGCAAACTCTTCGATACTGGGACTACTACGACATGACGAGTACTTTTACTGATTTACACGAAAAAGCACTAGGAAGAAAAAAGTTCGATAATTTATACGGGCTAATAAACTCACATCAGAACATCCTCCTAGCTTTTCGAACAATTAAATCAAACAAAGGCTCACTTACACCAGGAACAGATGGCAAAACCATAGAGAATATAAAGACACTAACAGAAGAAGAGATTGTGAGCCACGTAAGAAACAAGCTTTTGAATTATCAACCCAAAAAGGTTAGGCGAGTCCTTATACCAAAACCTAATGGAAAGAAAAGACCGTTAGGCATTCCATGCATAGTTGACAGAATCATTCAGCAATGTTTTAAACAAATTATTGAACCAATTGCGGAAGCTTACTTCTATAAACATAGTTACGGGTTTAGACCGGTAAGATCAACACACAACGCTCTAGCGAGAGTACAACATCTTATAAACACAACCAATCTCCATTATGTCGTTGATGTTGATATTCAAGGATTCTTCGATAATGTGAACCACACATTGCTTTTGAAACAACTATGGAATATGGGTATTAGGGATAAAAGAGTACTTCGAATCATCAGCAAAATGCTTAAAGCTGAAATTGAAGATGAAGGGATACCGTTGAAAGGCACACCACAAGGTGGAATCTTATCTCCTCTCCTGTCAAATGTAGTATTAAATGACTTGGATCAGTGGGTTGCAGGACAATGGACAAACTTCGAAACTCAATACGCCTATGCAGGAGACTATCACAGGATCAGAGCACTCAAGAAAACCAATCTTAAAGAAGGATATATTGTGCGATACGCCGATGATTTTAAAATTCTTTGTCGGGATTGGAAATCAGCTCAGAAGTGGTATCACGCTGTAAGACTCTATCTTAGAGACCGCCTTAAACTAGACATCTCACCCGAAAAATCACAGATTGTAAACCTCAGGAAACGTAAATCTGATTTCCTGGGATTCACAATATGGGCTGAGAAAAAAGGAAAAAGAAGAGTCGCCTATACGGGTATAAATGAAAAGAAGAGAGCAGAAATCAAGAAGCAAGCAAGAGAGCGCATTAAGAATCTGCACAAAGCACCAATTACTCAAAACGCTCTTCTCTTCAATAGCTTTGTACTTGGTTTACACAATTACTTTTCACGTGCAACACATGTTAGTGTAGAGTTCTCACGACTTGCCTTTGATCTGAAAGCATTCACATACAATCGTCTCAAAGTTATTGGTAAATACCAATATCCTGATAATGCCCCGCCAACCTTCAAGAAGTTCTACAGGAACAGATATAGAACCTTTAAGGTCGCAGGTGTATATCTCTTTCCGTTCAGAGATGTAAAAACGGTTAACAACCTATGCTTTCAGCAGACGTTAAATCCGTATACATCAGAAGGAAGAAAGAGACTTCATAGGGATTTAAAGACGGATATTAGATATGAACTAATTAAACTAATGCAGTCAAACATACCAAACCGTAGCATTGAATACCTGGATAACAGACTGAGTAGATATAGTATGCAGGGTGGCAAATGCGAGATATCTGGCATTTTACTAACTGCTGATTACGTGCATTGCCATCATCTTTTGCCAATCCATTTAGGTGGGACAGACGATTTTAGCAATCTACGTATTCTACACAAAGATATCCATAAACTTGTTCATGCTACAAAATCAGAGACGATTGTCAAACTCATGTCGCCGTTTGGATTTTCAGACTCTACGATTCAGAAAATCAACCTGTACCGAAAAATGAGTAACTTGGAACCTATTGTAATAAAAATCTAAAAAGATGGAGCGCCGTGTGCGATGAAAGTCGCACGCACGGTGTGGAGAAGGGGAAAAGGCGGTGATTATATCAAATCCTTACCTATTTCTATTGAGCTGTCCATTGTATTCGTGCTGATCTTCTTCCCGCTCTTCTGGATCATCTCACTCCATACCCAAGATGCCGAAGAGGCTCAATATCTTGGTCAACGATACAGATCTGCACTTCAAACCGCAGTTATGGATGCAGGTGCGGTGATGCATCAGAATGAGAAACAAAATGATGAAGCAGGTTATGATTCAACCAAGTTTGTTAAAGCGGACAAGGAGCTCGCCTTGTTGACATTTACGCAGACGATGGCTTTGAATATGGGGATTCAGAATGATCCCGTTGCTATTCGAAACATGTTTAATTACATTCCTGCCGTGGTTATTCTGGATTATGATGGCTATTATATGTTGTCCACAGAAACAGAGATGACGGGTAACCTTGAAGGTTCTTTCAGGCAAGTATGGAGCCCCAAGAAACCTTATACATATTCAGATTCTAATGGTAACAGTATTAACTTTACACTGGACGACTACGTATATGCCTATGACGCAAACGCAGGGAAATGGATTGAGGGATTTCAAAAAGAACTGGCTTCAACCACACAGATTCCTTTACTTCAGAATACCAGCGTATTTGAGCAAGTTAGACAAAGCCAGATTGTGACTGCTGTGCAGGATGATCTGGCTGATGTGATTAACCGCCATAATGAGTTTGCCAGAAAGAACGGTATTTCCTATACGTTTACGATGCCCCTGATTGCGCAGGAAGATTGGTACAACTCCATTAACGATACAGGGATTATGGCCTTTATCCAAGGTATAGGTGTGGGTGACCAGAAAATCAACAATTACGCAATTGGTGGAGGCAGACTTGTGAAGAAAACGGCCATCGTAGGTGGGGTAGATCCTTTAACGGGTATCAAGTACTACTATCCCTCCACATGTGGTAATGGTTACCGTGCTGAAGAGGTATTCACAGACGCAAGACAAGCAGCTGCACAAGGCTATTTCGAATATAAATGCTCTAATCGGTAGGGAGCCTGTATGACAAAATCATGGAAGAGGTTCCTGAGCTGTTTACATTACTTTCAGAAAAGACGGGACTTGTGCTAGAATAGGGTTTCGGAACAATCACAAAAGTAATGTCTAATAGATAGGAGCTACCTCATCTTATGAGTTTATTGTCAGTAGAGAACGTGAGTCACAATTTTGGAGATCGCACGTTATTTAAAAATGTATCGTTTCGTTTACTTGCCGGAGAGCGCGTAGGACTTGTTGGTGCCAATGGTGTGGGTAAATCCACATTAATGAACATCCTTACCGGTAAATTGCTTAAAGATAGTGGAAAAGTGGAATGGACACCTAAGGTTCGTTATGGATATCTGGATCAGCATACAAAGCTTACGCCAGGCAAAACCATTCGTGACGTTCTTAAGGATGCATTCCTTCCGTTGCTTGAATTGGAAAAAGAAATGATGAATATTACGGACCAGATGGCAGATGCAGATCCAGATAAGTTGGAGCAGTTGCTGGAAGAGATGGGCGATATTCAGGAACAACTGGAACAGGGCGACTTTTATCTGATTGACGTAAAAGTGGAAGAGATGGCCAATGGTCTTGGTTTGTCCGCAATTGGTCTTGATCGAGATGTCGCAGCTCTAAGTGGTGGACAACGTACCAAGGTGCTTCTTGCCAAGCTTCTGCTCGAGAAACCTACAGCACTTTTGCTGGATGAGCCGACCAACTATCTGGACGTAGAGCATATTGAATGGCTGTCACGTTACCTGAAGGACTACCCTCACGCGTTTCTCTTAATCTCCCATGACACGGAATTCATGAATGAAGTCGTAAATGTCATTTATCATTTGGAATTTGCCAAATTAACGAGATATGCAGCGAACTATAACAAGTTCCTTGAGATGGCTGATATGAATAAAGCCCAGCATATTGATGCATACGAGAAGCAGCAAGAGTACATCAAGAAGCAGGAAGATTTCATTCAGCGTAACAAGGCACGTGCTTCAACATCAGGTCGAGCGAAGAGCCGGGAGAAGCAGCTGGACAGAATTGAACGTATTGATCGCCCAGATGAAGCGGCCAAACCAACGTTTAAATTCAAGGATGCCCGTGCGAGCAGCAAAACGGTCTTTGAGGGTATTGATTTTGAAATTGGATATACGTATCCTTTGCTGCCCAAAATGACGATGACAATTGAACGTGGTGAAAAAATTGCCATCGTAGGTTGTAATGGTGTGGGTAAATCGACACTGCTGAAAACTATTCTGGGCAAAATATCTCCACTGAGTGGAAAGACCTTCTTGGGAGATTATCTCGAAACGGCCTATTTTGAACAGGAAGTTCGTGCTGGAAATATCACGCCGATTGAGGATGTTTGGAATGAGTTTTCACATTTGACCCAGAATGAGGTCCGGGGTCATCTCGCACGCTGTGGGTTGAAAAATGAGCACATTACCCGTCCGCTTAACATGCTGAGTGGTGGAGAGCAAGCCAAGGTTCGTTTATGCAAACTCTTGATGCGTGAAAGCAACTGGATTTTATTCGATGAGCCGACAAACCATCTCGATGTCACAGCCAAAGCGGAGTTGCAGCGTGCTTTGCAAGAATTCAAGGGAACGGTGTTACTGGTATCTCATGAACCTGATTTCTACGAGGGTTGGGTCACCAAAACATGGAATGTAGAAGAATGGTCTGAGACAAACTAGGGCGATTCAAGACAATGTTTAACAGAAATGACGGTGACAAAAAAAACCGTCTATGGTAACATAGGCTACAACTTCATATGAACACTAGGGGGGCCGCACGATGCGGCTGAGATGGAAGAATGCGATTCCGGACCCTTTGCACCTGATCTGGATCATACCAGCGTAGGGAAGTGGCGAGCGCGTTTCAGTGAATGACGTGAGCAAACGGCAATTCAAAGGATTTCAACCGTCTGCTTAACGAATTGAAACATGCAGTTGCGTGTATAACGTTATGGCTATAGGGTCTATAGCTTTATTGCACGAAATGAACTGTATGTATCAGTCAGTCATCTGGTTCTATAATAATACGCAGCCACTCCCCTACGGGAGTGGCTTTTTTGTGTTTTCATAGCATTCACGTCTGGAAGGAGATGAACAGTACGGTAATTTCTCATGAACATGTTCAAGAATCATTTGAATTGCATGTTGTATCTACGGGTACAGGGGATCAAGCATCTTTTGTAAAAGCTGCAAAGGACGTTTGGCCTTTGGTGGACTATATTCACATACGAGAAAAACAACTCACATTGCAAGACAAGATCGGTTGGGCTGAAAGTCTGCGTAACGTTGGTGTTCCATCTTGTCGCATCGTTATCAATGGCTCAGAACTGCCACCACAGAATGACATCTATGGCGGTGTACACTGGGGGCAAGATGTGATACGTAACTACAACCCTGCTGTTATAAGCAATGTGCAGCGACTTCGTCTGGGTGTATCTGTTCATTCACTCGATGAGGCAAAAATCGCTGAAGAACGGGGAGCCGATTACCTATTCTTCGGGCATGTCTTCTCAACCAACAGTAAGCCTGATCTTGAACCAAGAGGATTATATGCTCTGGCTGAAGTGTGCTCCGGTGTCTCCATTCCTGTCATGGCGATCGGTGGCATCGAACCGGGAAACATTCACGCTATTCGCTCTGCAGGCGCTCAGGGAGTTGCTGTGATCTCGAATGTCTGGGCGAGCGATTCCCCGGATCAGGCGGCTGCATCGTTAAGGCAGGCTATCGTTGGCGTTGGTACAGAAAGTTTGAGCCGCTAATCAAGGAGATGAGCTGATGAAGAAGATCATTACTGATAGACCGGATAAGGTTCATGCAGAAACGATTATTGTAGGCGGAGGGGTTGTTGGTTGTGCCATTGCATATGAACTTGCTTCCCGTGGACAGGATGTGCTGTTGCTGGAGCGTTCGGCGATTGCAGGAGGCACTTCTTGCGCAGCAGCTGGAATGCTGGCGGCCGACAGTGAGGATTTTGCTCATCCTTTGATGGCTAAGCTTGCCAGGCAGAGTAGACAGTTACTTACCGAGCAACAGATGCTAATGGCTACACTCAGTGAGGTAGAGACTGGTCTGCAACGCCAGGGATTCCTAACTCCTTTTCGTTCATACAGTGAATTAAGTAGTTATAAGGACAATCGGAAGTCTGCGTTGTCTACTTCTGCTGATGAGGTGTGGTGGGATCGTTCCATTGTGCAGCAGGAGGCATCATGGCTTAACAGAGATACGTATGGAGCCTATTACAGACCTTACGAGAGTGAAATTCTCCCACTCCACCTAACGAAGGCATACGCCGAATCCGCTCAAGCAATGGGAGCACGGGTTATGGAGGACATACAGGATATACGTGTGCAAGCAAACGAACACGGTGTGCAGGGAATCACCACATCGATCGG
This sequence comes from Paenibacillus sp. AGC31, assembly GCF_057334655.1. Lineage (NCBI taxonomy): Bacteria > Bacillati > Bacillota > Bacilli > Caryophanales > Paenibacillaceae > Paenibacillus > Paenibacillus sp. AGC31. The sequence goes on along the minus strand of NZ_JBHFJH010000046.1, from coordinate 132,448 downwards.
TGAGATGAGATGCAAACATGTCATTATAGCGGCTGGATTACAGAGTGAAGAGTTGATGAGACATGTGAATCTGAGCTTGCCTGTGTGGTCGGTAAAAGGTGAAATAGCCGCCGTTCAGTTCTCAGAAGAACATGCAGGGTACAGACCTGACAGAACGGTGTATGCAGAGGATATCTATATTGTTCCCAAAGCCAATGGCGAAGTTTGGCTCGGGGCAACCAGTCTGCCAGGAAGAGCGGATTTGAACGTTTCTGTACAGGGTGTTCAGAAGCTGCTAACAGCGGCTACCCACTGGGTGCCGGGGATGAAAGAAGCACAATTTATACGAGCGTGGGCAGGCGTAAGACCGGCAACACCCGATGGGCTGCCTTATATAGGTGCTTGCAAGAGTATACCCGGGCTGTTCGCCGCCTTTGGGCATTACCGCAACGGTATCTTGCTTAGTGCGATAACAGGCAGGCTTATCGCGGAGTTGGTCGCTGGCAAAAGCTCAGAAGAACTCGGAATTGAGGCGCTGAGCCCTGAGCGATTGAACAGAAAGGGAGTGGTGCAGTGAATATCATCGTTAATGGTCAACGGATGGAGATTGAAGACAGATTGAATCGTGTGGATAAATTGCTCCAATCTTTTGACCTGCAAGTTAAGACTGTAGTTGTTGAGCTGAACAGGCATATCTTAACGCGTGAACACCATGAGTCAACAACATTAAGAGAAGGCGATCGAATTGAGATTGTACATTTTGTAGGAGGCGGTTGATGATGTTGAACATTGGTAAATATACGTTTGAGTCCAGATTGTTGCTCGGAACAGGCAAGTTTTCGGATCTGGAAGTGCAAAGTCAGGCTGTGGAAGCATCTGAAACGGAAGTTTTAACCTTTGCTGTTCGTCGTCTGAATCTGGAGGAACGCAACCAGAAGCATTTCCTGGATACGTTGGATCTGGACAAATACACTCTTCTTCCGAATACGGCTGGGGCTTCCACTGCGGAAGAGGCGGTGCGAATTGCCGAGCTTGCGCGGGCTTCAGGACTTTGTGATATGATAAAAGTCGAAGTCATAGGAGATGGAATGACGTTACTCCCAGATCCGATTGAAACGTACAATGCTTGCGAAATTTTGCTTGAAAAGGGCTTCACGGTATTGCCTTATATTTCGGATGATGTCATTCTGGCCAAAAGGCTGCAATTGCTTGGCGTACATGCTGTAATGCCTGGCGCTTCTCCCATCGGAGCTGGCAGAGGCATCATCAATCCCTATAACCTTGAGATCATCATTGAGCAGGCCGTTGTACCTGTGATTGTGGATGCAGGGTTGCGCTCCCCAAAAGATGCTGCTTATGCGATGGAACTTGGTGCAGATGGCGTATTGTTAAATACAGCCGTATCCGGATCAGGGGATCCAGTGAGCATGGCTAAAGCGATGCGATTGGGGGTAGAAGCGGGTAGATTGGCATATGAGGCAGGCATGATTCCCGTAAAGCGTTATGCAGCAGCCAGTAGTCCGGTGGAAGGAATGGTTCATACATGACAGATCAAGTAACATCTTTCGAGCAGGCCGATCGTTATTCCAGACAGGAACGGTACGCGCCACTTGGTAAGGAAGGCCAGGCCAGATTAAAGGGCAGCAGAGTTTTAATTGTAGGCGCTGGCGCACTTGGAACAGGAATTGCAGAAACGTTAGTTCGTTCAGGAGTCGGACACTTAACGATTGTGGATCGTGATTATGTGGAGTGGAGTAACCTGCAGCGGCAGCAATTATATGTAGAACAGGACGCGCTTGAGCGGATACCGAAGGCAATGGCGGCGGAAAAACGTTTATCTGCCATTAATTCCACGGTTCATGTGGAAGGGAAAGTGTTGGACGTCAGAGTAGATGAGTTGGAAGAACTCGTTCAGCATACAGACTTGATCATGGATGCAACGGATAACTTTGATACCCGACTACTTATTAATGATATGGCACAGAAGCACGGTATTCCCTGGATTTATGGTGGATGCGTAGGTAGTTATGGTATTACCTATACGTTTATGCCCGGAGATACGCCATGTTTAAATTGTTTGCTGGGTGAAGTCCCTCTGGGTGGAGATACCTGTGATACGTCTGGCATCATACCTCAAGCCGTACAGATGGTAACGGCGAATCAGACCGCAGAAGCGATGAAGTTACTTAGTGGCAATGCAAATGCATTGAGACGTAAGTTATTGTCATTTGACGTGTGGAGGAACGAATACATATCCATCAATGTGGATGGTGCGAAAAAGCAAGACTGTCCTTCCTGCGGTACTTCGGCAACGTATCCATATCTTTCTGCGTCCAATCTGGAGAAAACAGATGTGTTGTGTGGCAGGGATACCGTTCAGATCCGACCTGCAAGGCGCATGAATCTGGATCTTCAACATACAGCGGAACGTCTGGATAGACTTCAAGAAGGAAAAGTGGAATCCAATCCGTTTCTGGTTTCTTTTACAACAGGAGTCCATAGAATGGTTATTTTCCAAGATGGACGTGTCCTCGTACACGGAACAAAAGACACAGCTGAAGCGCGTACGCTCGTCCATCGCTACTTTGGTTAAAGCAAGAAAGAAGCAAAGTCTGTTCCCTTAAGGGAATGGACTTTTTCATTTTACGGCATGCTATCTGTACCAACCATTGCTGCGAGCAGTGGGGATAGAGACAGGCCGGGTGAAAAAGAGTGAAAACAGCCATTTTGCTGATTGGAGCAGGAGAGCAGGTCAGCCTTATTCAGGATGTTTTATGTAGCGAAGGGTATGAGGTGCAACGAATGGAGTGGTCCGAACTAAACCAATCCGTCGAGCCTTCGTTGCTGCATATTAACCTGATCATCCTGGTAGACGAGGAAGAGGGGAATGAACATTGTGGCCAGGATCAGAAATTAGAGTTAAAACAGTGGATAGATAAAGGTCATGTTATACCTCTACTCGTTATCACTTCTAATGCATCTCCTCAGTTCATCGTGGAATGGCTGGATTACGGAGCTAATGACGTGATGGAGGAACCTATCCACTTGACCGTGATGCTTGCCAGAATACGAAATTTATTGCGTGTTTTTGCGAATGCAACACCAGAGGGTGAGGAAGTAATTGTAGTTCATGATCTTAAAGTCAATTTGCGTTCAAGACGGGTAAATCGTGCGGGTGAATACCTGACATTAACGCCAAAAGAATACGAATTGCTGGAATATTTGGCTCTGCATGTGAATGAAGCATGTACCCGGAGTGATATTTTGCGGGAAGTATGGGGATATGAGTATGCGATGGATACCAACGTTGTGGATGTGTATATCAAACATTTGAGGGTTAAGGTAGATAAGGGAAGAAGTGTGAAACTGATTCATACTGTGCGTGGGATCGGTTATATGCTGCATGATAAAAATTAGATTACGAAGTTAGTTCCATGAAACACCAGTTTAGAGTGTGGCAAAAAGAGGGTAAAAATAAAAGACCGGATAGTAACCTCCGGTCCTTACTGATTAGCTATAATGTGATTCTAAAGTACACGACGAGCTTTAACATACGTTCTCTTCCAAGTACCGGAGTTCAGATCAGAAAGGGTTACGCCTGGAGATCCGTACGTATGCAGAATCTTACCATTTCCCGCATAAACGCCTACGTGAGTGACATTGGAGCCGGTAGAACGGCTACCACTGGAGAAGAATACCAGATCTCCGACACGCAGATTAGCTTTAGACACAGCTTTACCTTCTTTGGATTGTTTCACGGAAGTGCGCGGCAAATCTACACCATACTTTTTGAAAATATATTTCATAAAAGAAGAACAGTCAAAAACCTTGGTTGTTGAAGTTGAAGCACCAAATTTATATGGAGTTCCAGTGAATTTTTTGCCATAGTTAACAATTTGTTGACCTTTGGATACAGAAGCAGTTGCTGCCTGTGCAACAGGTGCGTTAGTCATTAGTACAGCTCCAAAACCTAGTGTAGCGCACAACCCGACGGTTACGGCCTTTTGGACAAAGATGTTTGTTTTCATGTTAGTTAGTACCTCCAAAATTCGTTTTCGTTAAGTTGCTAGAGCGAGTATAACAGCTTTGTAACAGCCTAGAAATTGGATAGAGGAGTGTAATCCCTTGCGCCACAATGGTTTGGGTATGTTTATTAAAATATGATTAAAAATGTCAAAAAATTAATCATTGACGGATGAAGAATTAAGATGAAACAACAAAGACCCATTGAATATCAAGGGTCTTTGTTATGTGTGAACCTATTTTCTTCATTGAATCACTGGTTACAAAAACGTAATAAATAATTATGAAGCATACAAATAGATTCAATCTTTGCTCTGAATAATCAGTAATAAGCCACTATCAATAGTGACTGTACCGGAGGAGCCTAATAGCTTGTTGCTTACACCCAAGGATTGTCCCATGCGAATGGTGGCTTGATCTAGCGGATACATAAAACCATCCAGAGTTATTCCTGCAACTTCATGAGTCAAGGGGAGCAGAGAAACATATTTATAGTCACGGTGCTCAACCACAGCTTTGGATGTGGTCAGTGTCATGTAATTGTGCTTGTCCTGAATGGCACAGGAGATATGATGCTGCATCGCGCGAACCATAATATGTACATTGGCGAGTGTGTGATCCATACGTGTACCTGTAGCACCTAACATTAAGATGTGAGAAGGTTCATAATCTAGCGCTGTCTCAAAAGCCATTTCTGTATCAGTAAGATCCTTATGAACAGGGTCACATGTAATGAACCGAATGCTATTATTGCTTACAATGATACATTCCTCTTCAGTAATGGAGTCGAAGTCTCCTACTGCAATGTGAGGCTGAATGCCGTGTTCAATTAAAAATAATGCACCACGATCGGCCGCGATGATCATATCATCTTCTCGTATTTCCTGAAGTAATTCTACAGATAAGTTTCCGCCTGTAAAAATAACCACTCGTTTCACCGTCATTTTATTTCATCCTTCCTAATTCAGAGCAAAATAGGTCATTGTTCAAATATAATGTTGGAACCTGTACAAATATATTCACCAAACCAGTATAATCCACAAAATGTGGTTGCACAATTTCAGTGCTCGCGGATACAATGGGTAGAGCGACATGGAGATGACTTGAAAAGTGAGGTTTGAACAGGTTGGACTTACACATTTTTGAAGTATTCAGCATTATAGGCACTATCGCATTTGCAATGTCCGGTGCCTTCGTGGCTATGGAAGAGGAGTATGACATTCTGGGTGTACTAGTGCTTGGACTTGTCACGGCATTCGGAGGCGGGATTATCCGGAATGTACTTATAGGTATACCTGTAACGACACTGTGGAGTCAGGGATCACTTATTATGTTAGCCCTAGTATCAGTAGCGATTGCGTTTATATTACCTCTCAAGTGGATTAGTCACTGGAAGCGAACAGAGGCGCTGTTTGATGCAATCGGACTCGCAGCATTTGCAATTCAAGGGGCTCTCTACGCGGCGAACATGGGACATCCTATTAGCGCAGTTATCGTTGCAGCAGTAATGACCGGTATTGGTGGGGGCGTGATTCGTGATGTGCTTGCAGGACGTAAACCGCTTGTATTGCGTGACGAAATCTATGCTGTATGGGCAATGACAGCCGGTTTTGTTATAGGTATGGGTTGGTTAACAACAAATGCCGGATTGTTGCTTTGTTTCGCGGCCGTTGTGTTTTTCCGGATGTGTTCTGTACATTATAAATGGAAACTGCCACGTCGTTCGTTGGTGCCGTCTGAGACCGGGAACGTCAGTCCTCAGCCGGAGAGCATTGTGACACAGCCAACATCGTCGGTACTTCAAGGTACGCTAAGCAAGGGGGATTAATATGATTAATGTTTTGTTTGTATGTCTGGGCAATATATGTAGATCACCAATGGCTGAAGCCGTTCTGCGTCACAAAGTCGTGGAGAAGGGGCTTGAACACCAGATTCGTGTGGACTCTGCGGGTACAGGGGACTGGCATGTTGGTAAACCTCCGCATGAAGGGACTCGAAATTTGCTGGATTCGTACCAGATTTCCTATGCCAATATGGCAGCGAGACAATTCGCCAGCGAAGATTTTACTCAATTTGATTACATTGTATGTATGGATAATTCGAATGCAGATAATGTGCGCAACGTTCCAGGTGGAGCTGAGTCGGACATCATCAAGTTCATGGACATGCTTCCCGAGGAAAAACTCAGAGAAGTACCTGACCCATATTACACAGGCAATTTTGAAGAGGTGTACGAGCTGGTTAACGCAGGCTGCGATGTTCTGTTGAGTAAGATTGAAGCGGAACATTCCTTAGCCTAAAAAGTAAACGAAATTCATGCTCAATTTGTAATTCGACAAAGAAGCAGGATTAGAGCGCTTAAAGCAAGCAGGATATCCTGCTTCTTTTTCAGATTACAATTGTAAGCGGTATCATTAAAATGAAAAACAATAGCGGCATTTCAGCCGCCTGTTAAAGTGGTCCTTTTATCTTTCCTGGAGAAAATAAAGTAATGCTTCGGGCAATTCCTTCTGCCAAAAACCCCATTGGTGTTTTCCGTCTTTCTCCTGGTAGGAGACGAGGGCACCACGTTTTTCCAGCAATTCTCGAGTATCCCGGTTTAATTGAACAAAATTATACGTACCCGTGTCTGCCTCAAAATCAGTCTCCTGCAAACCAACGATCATCCAGATCGAGAGCCAGGACAGATCTTCAGCTGCGGCATAGATTTCCTGTGAAGCAGAGTAGAAGGCGCCAGACATGCTGATCACACGTGTGATCAGATCCGGATATAACAGAGCAAGATGAAGCGAAACACTGCCACCGAGCGAATCTCCGGCAAGAATGCGTTCCTGCGGAGAACGGCGTACAGGATATTTCTCTTCTATATAGGGAATAATCTCTTCAGCGAAGCAAGCAGTATATGCCTTGAACCGATCTCCAAATGGAGCATATTCCTGCGTTCTCACAGACACATCGACCTGAACCCCTACAATAATGAAAGGTTCGGCTCCTTCGTCCAGAATAATTTGGTTAGCTGTTGTAGCAATTCGTCCGAAATTAAAAAATTCTTCGCCATCCTGACAATAAACGACAGGGTAGCTAAGCAATTCGTTATAGCCTGGGGGAAGGTAAATACGGAGCGTTCGCTTCTCTCCGAGATAGCGACTTTCAATCTCTTCCTTCACAATCGTGCGTTTCAAATAGCGGGAATCCGTCATAAAACGTCACCTTTCTCGGTTAATTTTTTGCATTCGACCGCGCAATACGGTAAGATTACCCTTGTGCGGGGTTAGGTCAAACACGCAATCATGTATTATGCTGTTATACCAATATTAAGCCCCTGTTATACATACAATCCGGCAGGAAACATAAAAAAATTACGGATTTCTTTGACGTATGGAGTGAAACAGGTGTATAATAATATTATAACAGCGGAACTTGATATTCAAATTTTTTGTTGAGGTGAAGAAAAAAATGAGCAAGGTTCCTTATGAAGTGTATACAGAGGATGTAGAAGCTCTGTCCGTGCTGTCTCCTGACGGCGAAATTGTTAACAAAGACATGATGCCTACACTTTCCGATGATCAATTAAAAGAAATTATGTACCGCATGGTATTTACCCGTACTTGGGATGACCGTGCAGTAAACCTGGGCCGTCAAGGTCGTCTTGGTTTCTATGCTCCAGTATCTGGTCAAGAAGCTACAATGGTTGGTAGTGAATTTGCAATTGAAAAAGAAGACTTTGTATGTCCTGGCTATCGTGACATTCCGCAACTCGTATGGCATGGACTTCCTCTTTATCAAGCATTCTTGTACTCCCGTGGACACCAACATGGTGGACAAATTCCAGATGGCGTTAATGTATTGATGCCACAAATCATCATTGGTGCACAAATTCTGCATGCAATGGGTATCGCTATGGGTTACAAATTGAAGAAACAAAAACAAGTTGTTATCACGTACACAGGTGATGGCGGTTCTTCTGAAGGTGACTTCTATGAAGGTCTGAACTACGCTGGTGTATACAAACTGCCTGTTATCTTCTTTGTACAAAACAATGGTTATGCCATCACAACTCCTTTTGCTAAACAAACAGCAGCTCTGTCCATCGCTCACAAAGCGGTAGCAGCAGGTATCAAAGGTGTTAAAGTTGACGGTATGGACATCTTCGCTGTTATCAAAGCTGTTCAGGAAGCTGCTGAGCGTGGACGTAACGGAGAAGGCGCAACATTGATCGAAGCAGTAACATACCGTTTCCGTCCTCACTCCCTTTCGGATGATGCTTCCAAGTATCGTACAAAAGAAGAAGAGGCAGAATGGTCTGCTAAAGATCCTATCGCACGTTTCGCTAAATATCTGGAGAAAAAAGGTCTTTGGACTGAAGAAGATACAGCACGTGTGAAAGAAGAAGCTAAAGCTAAAGTAAATGAAGAGATCAAAAAAGCGGAAAAAACCGAGAAAATGACGATTTCAGGCTTGATCGACAGCATGTTCGAACAAACGCCTAAGCACTTGGAAGAGCAAAAAGCTGATTTCCAATAAGTTTTTTCCGATAAAGCATAAACATCCGCGACTTTAATGTCCCGGTATACATGTACGAATTCAAATGTGAACTGTCAATGTTTAAGGAGGAAATGAAGCAAATGGCACAAATGAACATGAAAGAAGCAATCCGTGATGCGCTTCGCGTGGAGTTGAAACGTGATCCTAACGTTCTGCTTTTCGGTGAAGACGTAGGTAATGTAGGCGGCGTTTTCCGTGTAACGGAAGGTCTGCAAAAAGAGTTTGGCGAAGAGCGTGTATTTGATACTCCACTGGCTGAGTCCGCTATTGGTGGTCTGGCTGTAGGTCTGGGTGTACAAGGCTTCCGTCCGGTTGCTGAGATCCAATTCGTTGGTTTTATCTTCGAAGCCCTTGACCAAATGGTAGTGCAAGCTGCTCGTATGCGTTTCCGCTCCGGTGGAAAATACAATTCTCCAATCGTATTCCGTACACCATTCGGTGGCGGCGTAAAAGCGGCAGAATTGCATACAGATTCCCTGGAAGGTCTGCTCACGCAAACGCCAGGTATCAAAGTCGTTGTTCCTTCCAACCCTTACGATGCAAAAGGACTGATGATCGCTTCTATTCGCGATAACGATCCTGTATTCTTCATGGAGCACTTGAACTTGTACCATGCTTTCCGTGCAGAAGTGCCTGAAGAAGATTACGTTGTTGAGTTGGGTAAAGCGAACGTTGTTCGTGAAGGTTCTGATGTAACGATCATTACTTACGGTATGATGGTTCACACTTCTGTGAAAGCAGCAGATGAACTCGAAAAACAAGGAATCAAAGTTGAAGTTATCGACCTTCGTACGGTTAGCCCGATCGACATCGATACTATCGTTGCTTCCGTTAAGAAAACAAACCGTGCAATTGTTGTACAGGAAGCTCAAAAGAGCGCAGGTGTTGCAGCTGAAGTCATTGCCCAAATCAATGAAAAAGCAATCCTGCACTTGGAAGCACCGGTTCTGCGTGTAGCTGGTCCGGACACTGTATATCCATTTGCACAAATCGAAGATACATGGCTGCCTAACCCGGCACGTATCGTTGCTGCGGTTAACAAAGTCGTAAATTTCTAATTTAATCATCTGACATGCCGCAAGGCGCAGTATGGTGATTCACACCGCAGCGCAAGCTGCACTGTAAACAGCCATTAGCCCCTTGAGTAACAGTTATTTGCATTAGCAGTAACAGTTGTTTCTTGGAGTTAAGGGTTGTTTTCAGGATTGAGCACATAATCAAGGAGGTTTTTCAGTTGGCTAAATTTGAATATAAATTCCCTGAATTGGGCGAAGGCCTGCACGAAGGCGAAATCATCAAGATGCACATCAAAGTCGGTGACAAAGTAACTGACGACGACATCATCATGGAAGTACAGAACGACAAAGCGGTTGTAGAAGTACCTTGTCCGGTTAACGGAACAGTTACAGAAGTATTCGCTAAAGACGGTCAAGTCTGCCACGTTGGTGAAGTTGTAGCGATCATCGATGCAGAAGGCGAACTTCCTGAGCAAGACGACGCTCCTGCTGGCGATCAAGGCGAGCAAGAGAAAGATGCAGCTCAAGGCGGAGCTGATACAAGTGGTTCTTCTGCAGCAGCTTCCAGCTCGGATGCAGCTAAAGAAGGCGGCAACAACAGCGTTCCGGCAGTACCTGCCAAAGACGTTCTGGCAACACCAAGCGTGCGTAAATTTGCTCGCGAACAAGGTGTAGACATCGCTCAGGTTAACGGCACTGGCAACAACGGTAAAGTAACCAAAGAAGATGTTGAATCCTTCAAAAACGGTGGCGGTTCTTCCGCAGCGGCATCTTCCGAAGCTCCGGCTCAAGAAGAGAAAAAATCCGCAGCACCAGCAGCGGCTGCAGCTGATCAATACCTTGAAGAAGAGCGCGTACCATTCAAAGGTATCCGTAAAGCAATCTCTAATGCAATGGTTAAATCGGCTTACACAGCACCTCACGTTACAATCATGGACGAAGTGGACGTAACTGAATTGGTTGCTTTCCGTACTCGCATGAAACCAATTGCAGAGAAAAAAGGAACAAAAGTTACTTATCTGCCATTCATCGTTAAAGCACTGGTTGCGGCTTCCCGCCAATTCCCGGCTCTGAACGCTATGATTGATGAAGAAGCTAACGAAATTGTTTACAAAAAATACTACAACATCGGTATCGCTACAGATACAGACAACGGTTTGATCGTTCCTGTTATCAAAGATGCTGATCGTAAATCCATCTGGATGATTGCTGATTCTATCCGTGATCTGGCTGCTCGTGGTCGTGAGGGCAAATTGAGTGCGAATGAAATGAGAGGAAGCACAATCTCCATCAGTAACATCGGTTCTGCTGGCGGTATGTTCTTCACTCCAATCATCAACTTCCCTGAAGTTGCTATTCTCGGAACAGGACGCATCAGCGAAAAAGCAGTGATCAAGAACGGCGAAGTAGTTGCAGCACCTGTAATGGCTCTTTCCCTGAGCTTTGACCACCGTATCATCGATGGCGCAACAGCACAAAACTTTATGAATTACATTAAACAGCTGCTCGCTAACCCTGAGCTGCTTGTTATGGAGGTGTAAGATATGGTAGTAGGCGACGCTTCTCTCAATATCGACACATTAGTAATTGGTGCGGGTCCTGGCGGCTATGTAGCTGCCATCCGCGCTGCTCAACTGGGCCAAAGCGTATTGATCGTAGACAAATCCGAACTGGGCGGTGTTTGTTTGAACCGTGGATGTATTCCATCCAAAGCCCTGATCTCTGCTGCACACCAATATGAGTCTGCACTTCACGGTGAAGCTTTTGGTATCTCTGCTGAGAACGTAAAAGTGGACTTCAGCAAAACTCAAGAGTTCAAAAACGGCGTTGTTAAGAAAATGACTGGCGGCGTAGCTGGTTTGCTCAAAGGCAACAAAGTTGAAGTTTTCAACGGTGAGTGCATGTTCATTAACGAAAACGAAGCTCGTGTATTTAATGACCACGAGTCTCCACGTTACAAATTTAAAAATGCAATTATTGCAACAGGTTCCCGTCCAATCGAACTGAAACCTTTCCCGTTTGGCGGACGCATTCTGTCTTCGACAGAAGCTCTGAACTTGCCTGAAGTACCAAAAAGCATGATCGTTATCGGTGGCGGATATATCGGTGCTGAGCTTGGTCAAATGTACTCCAAATTCGGTTCAAAAGTAACAATCATCGAAGGTTTGGATACAGTACTGCCAGGTTTCGATAAAGACATGACTAGCCTTGTGGCTAAAAACATGAAGAAAACAGGTATCGAAATCGTTACGGGTGCAAAAGCAGAAAGTGCTGAGCAAACGGACAAAGACGTAACTGTTAAATATTCCGTAAATGGTGAATCCAAAGAAGTTACTGCAGATTACTTGCTGGTGACTGTTGGACGTCGTCCAAACACGGATGGAGAACTTGGTCTCGACATGATTGGTGTTGACGTTGACGAGCGTGGATTTGTCAAAGTTGACCACCAAGGTCGCACAAGCATTCCTCACATCTTCGCAATCGGTGATATCGTATCTGGCTTGGCTCTGGCGCACAAAGCTTCTTATGAAGGTAAAGTGGCTGCTGAAGCAATCGCAGGACAACCATCTGTAGTTGACTACAAATGTATGCCAGCTGTTGTGTTCACAGATCCAGAGTGTTCCAGCGTAGGTTACACTGAAAAAGAAGCTAAAGAAAAAGGTTACAAAGTAAAAGCTGGCAAGTTCCCTTATGCGGGTAACGGCCGTGCTGTATCTTTGAACCACGCTGAAGGCTTCGTGAAAATCGTAGCTGACGAAGAAAGCGGCCTTGTATTGGGTTGCCAAATCGTTGGTCTGGAAGCTTCCAATCTGATTGCTGAGCTTGGTTTGGCAATTGAGATGGGCGCTACTTTGGAAGATCTGGCTCTCACAATTCACGCTCACCCAACTTTGGGCGAAATCGTGATGGAAGCTGCGGAATTGGTTATGGGTCACCCGATCCACATCATCTCCCGTTAAGATCATCTAAGCTTCGGATCCGTCCGGCATTATACGTATATCAGAAGAGACGAATAACGTTAACGCGTTATTCGTCTCTTTTTTCTGAGCAAGAGCCGAGAAATTTAAGATACTTGTGTATGTAATATGATGAAAATTTACACGCTCATAAGTTTCAGTGAATTGATTTTATCCAACTTCTGAATTGTGGTACACTGTAGTAATGATCAGTCATGATGTGGCTCCAAGCCAATCACGGTCTATGTATTTAGTTAACTAACCTTTTACACGAGAACGTAGAGGACAGAAAAAACCTGAAGAAGCGGAGTGCTCGCCTTTATCATCGGATTTTACCTTTGGAAAAGGAAATCAAAAAAATCTGGGGACAACAGCGATCGGAAGGTTGTTCTGTCATCGGAGTGGTAAGTGTAAATATTTTTTAGTTTAGTACGAAATAAAAGTGCGAGGGGATATCAACATGAAAAACTATCTTGATTTATTGCAGGATATTCTGAACAACGGCGTGCATAAAGGAGACCGTACAGGAACGGGGACACAATCTGTATTTGGCAGACAACTCCGTTATGATCTCTCCGAAGGATTTCCGCTGGTAACAACCAAACGAATTCATCTCAAATCGGTTATTCATGAACTGTTATGGTTTTTGAGTGGCGATACCAATATATCTTATTTGAAAGAAAACGGTGTGAAGATCTGGGACGATTGGGCGGACGAAAATGGGGATCTCGGTCCGGTATACGGCTCGCAGTGGCGTACATGGGAAGCGCCAAACGGAGAAAAAATTGATCAGATCGCCGCAGTGATTGATTCGATCAAAAATAATCCGGATTCGCGTCGTCACCTTGTCAGTGCATGGAATGTGGCTGAGATCAACAATATGAAACTTCCACCTTGTCATTTTGCGTTTCAGTTTTACGTTGCAGAGGGTAAATTATCATGTATGCTTACGATGCGTTCCGTGGATACGTTCCTCGGGTTGCCGTTTAACATCGCGAGTTATGCGCTCTTGACTCATATGATCGCCCAGCAATGTGATCTTGAGGTGGGTGATTTCATCTGGTCTGGAGGGGATGTTCACATCTACTCTAACCATGTTGATCAGGTTAAAACTCAGCTGGAGCGTGAACCTTATGCTTTACCTAAGCTGGTAATCAAACGTAAGCCGGATTCTATTTTTGATTATACGTTTGAAGATTTCGAGTTTGAGAACTATCAGCATCATCCGGGCATTAAGGCTCCAATTGCAGTCTAATTATGTGTTCAATCTCGATAAGAGACTTGGATTGAAGGAGTGTATTACCCTTGAGTATTGAACTGGTATGGGCAATGGGGGAGAACGGTGTGATCGGATTAAATAATTCGATTCCATGGCGTTTACCCAAGGATATGGCCTTTTTCAAACAACGTACGCTGAACAAAACAATTATCATGGGACGTAATACGTGGGAATCCTTTGGTGGTAAGCCGCTTCCTCAGCGCCGTAATATCGTAGTGACTAGAGATCTGAACTACAAGGTGGACCAAGCTGAAATCGTACATACGATTGAAGAAGGGCTGAGTGTAACCAAAGGTGAGGAACTGTGCGTAATTGGGGGTTCCCAAGTGTATCGTGAGTTCCTGCCACTTGCAGATCGTCTTGTGGTGACCAAGATTCATGAGAATTTTGAGGGAGATACGTTTTTCCCTGAAGTGGATTGGTCCGAATGGGAACTAATTGAACAGATTGAAGGCGAACAGGATGAAAAAAATGTTTATGCGTATACATTCGAATTCTACGAACGTAAACGGTAAATTTGGCATAAGAAATTCCTGACTTCGGTCGTATTTTTATGATGAGAGGCGCTGATTGCGAAATATTCGTGAACAGCGTCTTTTCTTTTATAAAAAAATGAGTCACTTGTTTAAATTGGAGTACATATAACATTAATATAACATGATTAATTGGTATTTATGTATATTATACATACGCTCAAGCATTAAAAAGTAAAAAAGTGTAAAATTTTTGGGGTTTTAACGTTGTGAAGCCCTAAAACAGGTCTGATATTCGGAATTGAGAACGATTTATAGCAAAATATGTTGAATTTGATGACAAATTATCTGACATTTACTTAACGTTTCGACAGTTTATTTCTTTAACACACAACAGATTTCGCAGTTCAAAACCACATTAAACACCAAAATAAGGGTATTGACCATGGGTAGACTTGAAAGATATGATGTATAAAATACAAATAATTATGCGGATAATCCATTTAATATTCAGCACAGTAAATGCTACTATAATTGAAATATCTTCGAGAAGATTTTGTGATACAATAGACAAAAACTCAAGTAATGAGTAATCCATTTCATATAGAACCATGCACATGAAGGGATTAAGACAAGAACGGATGGGGGAAAACGTAAGATGTCTACACCTACTGGATTTATGGAATACAAACGTCAACTGCCAGCAGATCGTGAGCCAGCGGAGCGGATTAAGGATTGGGAAGAGTTTCATAAACACATGGCTGAAGAAGAGCTCAGAACACAAGGTGCACGATGCATGGATTGTGGTACCCCGTATTGCCATACAGGTATAGATATGATTGGTGGCACGTCAGGTTGCCCCGTGCATAACCTGATTCCAGAATGGAATAATCTTGTATATCGCGGACTGTGGAGAGAAGCACTTGAGCGCCTTCACAAAACGAATAATTTCCCAGAGTTTACAGGTCGCGTCTGTCCAGCTCCTTGCGAAGGATCATGTACAGTTGGCTTAATTGGTCAGCCTGTAACCATCAAAACGATTGAAGAAGCAATTATTGAAAAAGGTTTCGAAGAAGGATGGGTGGTTCCCCAACCTCCTGAAAAACGTACGGGTAAACGTGTAGCTGTGGTAGGCTCAGGTCCAGCGGGATTAGCTACTGCGGCTCAGTTGAATAAAGCAGGACACTCGGTAACCGTATATGAGCGTTCGGACCGTGTCGGCGGATTGCTGATGTACGGTATCCCAACCATGAAATTGGATAAAAACGTAGTTCAACGTCGTGTTGATCTGCTCGAAGCAGAAGGCATTCAATTCATTACGAACACCGAGATTGGTAAAGATATTGCAGCACAACAACTGGTGGATGAATATGACGCTGTTGTATTGTGCGGTGGTGCAACGAAGCCGCGTGAATTCAATATTGAAGGCAGCGACTTGAAAGGCGTTCATTACGCAATGGATTTCCTGAATGGCAGTATTAAGAGTTATCTGGACTCCAATCTGGAAGATGGTCAATATCTGTCCGCTAAAGATAAAGATATTATCGTCATTGGTGGCGGTGATACAGGATCTGACTGTGTGGCTACATCGCTGCGCCATGGTTGTCGTACGATCACTCAATTCGGTACGCATACCCAAGCGCCTATGGAGCGTGATCGCATTAATAATCCTTGGCCACAATTCCCTAACGTATACACACTTGATTATGCGCAAGAGGAAGCCAAAGCGTTGTTTGGTCAAGATCCGCGTGAGTTCTCCATCATGACAACAAAATTTGTCGGAGACGATGAGGGGAACCTCAAAGAATTGCATACAGTACAGATCGAGCGTATTGTGGATGAGACTGGTCGCAAGATTTATCAGCCGATTCCAGGTACAGAGCGTGTCTTCCCGGCTCAGATGGCCATGATTGCCATTGGTTTTGACGGACCGGAACAAACGTTGGTCGAGCAACTGGGACTTGCAACAGATCGTCGCACAAACGTTAAGGCACGTTACGGCAAATACAACACCAATGTGGATAAAGTATTTGCAGCAGGTGACATGCGTCGTGGTCAAAGTTTGGTTGTATGGGCAATTAATGAAGGCCGTGAGGCTGCTCGTGAAGTGGACAAATACTTGATGGGTGCTTCGGTTCTGGTGTAAAAGTATAGAACAAGATATCAATGACAACCTTCGCGATCAGCGGGGGTTGTTTGCTGTCTATTGAATAGAAAAGACTACATATTTCACGTAAGTGTGAGCAATAGCATTGCTTTTTAAGTGATAAAGATTTATTATTATATTATAATGATTATAAATAAGGATTCACTGAAACCAAGAAATTCGTACGTTAAAAGTAAAATTTAATGAATATAAACCGGAGGTGCGACCTGCTATGGCAAGTAACCGGGACAAGTCCATTTCAGAACAGATCTTTCACATTAAAAATCAATTGGTTGAAAAAGGATATAAGTTAACACAACAACGAGAAGTTACTGTACGTGTATTGCTTGAACATGAGAAGGATCATTTTAGCGCAGAGGAAGTATTCCTGCTGGTTAAGGAGCAGTTCCCTGAGATTGGATTGGCTACCGTATACCGCACTCTCGAACTGCTGAGTGACCTTCAGGTCGTTGAAAAGATTAACTTTGGTGACGGCGCTGCGCGCTTTGATCTGCGAAGTACAGACGGTTCCCATCACCACCATCATTTGATCTGTACAGAATGTGGTAAAGTGGAAGAGATTATGGAAGATGGTCTGCTTCGTTTGGAACAACAAATCGAGCGTCAGTATGGCTTTGCTGTTACGGATCATCGTCTGGATTTCCAGGGTGTATGCAAAGAGTGCAGACAAAAACATGTATTAAAGGAACAGGCAGCAGGATAATTCATTTCGGGAAGGTGCTCCCGAATCCAAAATCTGATATAATGAGTTTCAGAAGCAAGGGGCTTCCGTCGGCGGAATGCCCCTTTTTGCCGTCATGCGGACGGTGAAGGAGGAGAGATGGACGGATGAAGACACTGGTTATAGCGGAAAAACCCGACATGGGTCGAACCATTGCCGCCGTCATAGAACCAAAGGCCAAGAATAATCGCACATATCTGGAGGGTGAGCATTACATCATCACTTGGGCGATAGGGCATTTGCTTGGACTGGCTGAACCGGATGCCTATGATACAAAGTACAAACGCTGGAATATAGCGGATCTGCCGATTATACCCGATCAGTTCAAGATTGTACCCAATCCGAGGACTAAAGATCAGCTTAAAATGATTGGAGAACTGGCAAAACGGGCTTCAGCGATCGTTAATGCTTGCGATGCAGGGAGAGAAGGTCAGTACATCTTCGCCCTCATACAACAGCAATTGAAGCTGCGCCAGCCTGTAAAGCGTTTATGGATATCGGATTTGACGGCAGAGAGCATTAGACGTGGTTTTGATGGTCTGAAGGATGCCTCTGAATTTGAAAATCTGACCCATGCTGCTCGCGCCAGAAGTGAAGCCGATTGGCTGATCGGGATGAATGCCTCACGGGCGTTTACAACCCGCCATAATGCATTGTTGTCTGTAGGCCGTGTTCAGACGCCGGTACTCGCGCTAATCTACGATCGGGAAATAGAGATTGAAGCATTCCAGTCACAGACCTTTTATGAAGTAGCCGCCTGGTTTCGGCAGGAAGGTGTCGAGTACCGGGGACTGCGTCAGGGAGATAAGTTGACCGATGCGGAGGCAGCAGAGGCCATTGCAGCCAGTGTGAAGGGCAAGACAGGGCAAATTACCAAATACGAAGCGAAGCAGACGAAGGAGTATCCGTATCGTTTGTATGACCTGACCCTTTTACAGCGTGAAGCCAATGCCAAGTTTGGATATGGTGCCAAAAAAACACTGGATATCGCACAGGCCTTGTATGAAAAACACAAGGTGATTTCGTATCCGCGGACAAACTCCAACTATGTTACAGAACAGAATATTGAAGGTATGCACAAAACACTAAACCTGCTTAAAAATGGTACCTATAGTGAGCTTGCGCAAGGGGCCAAGCCAGAGCTTGTTCATAAGAATAATAAAGGGGTATGTAATCCGAGCAGGGTTGAGGATCACCATGCGATCCTACCTACTTTGAAGCGACCAGGTACCTTATCCAAGGATGAGCAGAACATCTATGATTTGATTGTAAGACGTTTCTTGTCTCACTTTTATCCTCCGGCGGAGTATAAGCAACATACCGTGCTCACCGAAGTGGAGAAACATCAGTTTAAGACATCTGTCAAAGAGCTGCTGTCCCTCGGATGGAAAGTGGTTCTTGGTTCTGGAGATCAGGAACAGGGCGGTGCAGGCAAGAAGAAGAGCAAGAAAAACGGCAATGAGGAAGAAGAAGCCGAAGAGTGGACGGACAAGGCTTTTGCTGTACAACCTGAATTGCCTGTTCAATGTACGAAGAGTGAGTTCAAGGAGAAAGCGACCCAGCCTCCCAAAAGTTATACCGAGGGAACATTGCTGAAAGCGATGGAAAGTGCAGGCAAGCAGATCGAGAATGAAGAGCTGCGAGACGCGATGAAAGATAGTGGTCTAGGTACTCCGGCTACACGTGCGGCTACAATTGAGCGTCTCAAAAACGTAGGTTACATTACGCTGCAAGGGAAGAAAATGCAGTTAACGCTCAAAGGCAGAACAGCTATTGAGTTGATTCGCCGTGCAGGCGTAGACTTGTTAACTTCACCTGAGATGACCGGGCAATGGGAAAGAAGGTTATATCAGATTTCCAAAGGTGAGGCGGGTCAGGACAAGTTCATGGAGAACGTCAAGAAATTCACCTTGTCCATCATTGAGAAAGTGCGTGTACAAGCCCCAGCCCCAGCAGATGCTTTTGGGGAAGATTCACGGGCAGGCAGGGGGAAAGGTAAAGGAGCGAGGACCCAGGCCGGCAATACAAGGACATCTGCCAAGACGGCTAGTGGTGGTTCCGCTGTAAAAACGTCCCGTCAGACTACGGCATCTTCGTCCAGAGCGGGCAGTGGGAAAAGCACGACCACCAAGGCATCATCTTCAACAGCGAGCCCAACCGGAGTGAGAGAGTTACTGGCACCTTGTCCTTCTCCAGGCTGTACAGGTCAGATTATAGAGGGCAAGAAGGGTTATGGATGCTCACGTTTCAAGGAAGGCTGTTCATTCGTGGTCTGGAAAGAGTATGCGGGTAAAAAAATCACCAGTACGATGTTAAAATCGCTGATTGAGAAGGGGAGTACACAAGTACTGTCGTTCAAACGAAAAGACGGGAGTACGGTGAAAGCACGGATTATTTTACAGGACGTAGTAACAGGCAAATTATCTGGTGAGAAGCAGGATGCTTGATCTTAGTTAACAGTTAACATACAGCAAAAGGACCCTTAACCAAGGGTCCTTTTCTGTTGCTGCTGTTGTATATTTTCGTGTATGACTTTTGGTACCTCTTCCAGTGCAGTGATGGTATACATCGATGTTTCCGGATTAGGTTGAAGATCTACGATGTTGTATTGCCATTCATTTGGTTGTTTGATATAAATGCTGTGAATTCCGGCTTTTACCGCGGGCATAATGTCTGTCCGCAGTGAGTTACCGATCATCCACGTTGCACGACGATCAAACGGTCCATTAGACAGAATGCCTTCCAGTGCCTCGACGTTTTTGTGTTGTCGGATATAGATCCGATCATCAAAATAAGCCGAGAGCTTCATCTGATCAATCTTGCGCTGCTGAATCACGGTTTCGCCGCCGGTATATAAGTAAAGGGAATGTCCAGCACCTTTAAGGTTCTCAAGCGTTTCAACCATATGAGGGTAGGGTTCAACCTCCTGATCGTACACACTCATACCCAACTTGCTCAGATAAGACTCTTCTCTGGGAGAGGTTAATCTGGCGAACTTGCCGGAGAAATAACGATAGGTGTCAATCAGGGATTGCGGGAAATGATGACTCGCAAAGCCAAGCTTGTTCACTCCGGTTACATCAATCTCCAGTTGTTTTTCCCGAATCTCTTGTGTTGTCAGAGAATGTCCATCAAACCACTCTTGCATATTCTCAAAGAATTCTCCCAAAACCAGGTTGAAGTATTTGTTGCAATATACGAGTGTATCATCAAGGTCAAACATAATATGTTGTTTCATTATTTTCATGATCTAACTCACTCCTTGTTGCCAGTAACTCCACAATGGTTCAACTAAATTATATGCGAATATAGGATTCCAGGAACATATTCAATTCAGATACGCCATCCGGACGAATACTGTATTTCTCTTTACGATTACTTCCCAGCAGATGGGTTCGAAGCAGACCTGCGATGCGCAACGCCATAACCTGATCTTTGACCGTGTCTTCATCTTTACCCAATTCTTCACACATCTCAGCGAGGGATTTGGGTTCATCCGATACGTAACGAAGCAGGCGAAGTCTTTCAGGATCAGCCAGTGCATGGGTGAAACGTAAAAGGCATGTTGGTGGTTGGTCTTCGTTCTCTTCAGGTGCATCTACGGGATACTGCATGATCATCATACCCTCATAGAAGCAGTACATATTAATAGGGCGGTTATGCACCGTTGGAAACAGGATGACTTCGTTTAGTCCAGGCATCGGTTCAACAAGAACGCCAGCTGTAGCATATTCAATGAGCAGTTCAGATCCCATTTTTTCAAGCAAAACGCGTTTTTCTTCAGCATCTTCTTCGAGCCATACACGCTGATCTTCACTTATATTCTGACAGTAGTGTTGATCCCATAGTCGCAATAATGGGACATAGCTGTTCCGAATACGCGTAGATTCTTCTATGGTAAGGGCGGGCAGAAGAGGAGACACACGTGCATACAGGTCATCCGCTGTCATTCCGGCAAGCATGTCCAGAAACTCTTGATTCTCCTTCGTATCATTTTGATACGCAGCCCATGCAAACAGGACATCAAAATCATCAAAAGGCCAAGTGGCAGCAGGTGCGAGCGCAGCTCGTACATTGGAACTTAGTTTGCCTTCCACTTCCAGAATCCATTCAGGACCTATATCCAGATGCTGAATCCATTTTTTCGTAACATAAACCAGAAAGCTGTTGAGCATTTCATATATCGGTGAAACATCAATTTTCACATGATAAGCCATATTGTTGCAGAATCCTCCCGTCACATCTAAGTGTACGCAGCGACTTAAGTACCATTATGGCTTGTTTTGCAGGGCGTTGTCCACTATAATGTTCAAGTCCGGGGCAAAGCCCCGACTATGAATAGCAGTTCAAAACCATATGTATACCATACGAAAGTCGTCAGCGATGGCGATTTTTCTTTGTGTGCTCGCAGGAGGAATGAATTCGTGTCATCGATTACTCGCCCCAAACTATCACACTCGACAGCCAACTATCTGATTTTGATTACGGTTATTGTGGTAGCTGGAATTAGTCAGGGGCTTTTGCTGCCTGTACTTTCGATTTTTTTGGAGCAAAAAGGGGTTTCACCAGGTTTGAACGGATTAAACGCCGCCGCGTTGTACGTTGGCTCTTTTGCCATGACTCTCGTTGCGGAGCGACTACTAGGTGCATTCGGGTTCAAAAAGCTGATTGTGGGTGGCCTGATATTAGTCATGGTCCCTTTAATACTATTTCCGTATTTACCAGATATTAAAATATGGTTCATATTGCGTCTGATCGTTGGAATAGGAGACAGCGCACTTCACTATGCGGCTCAGCTCTGGGTACTGCTTGTTACGGCACCTGAGAAACGTGGGCGCTACATATCGCTATATGGCATGTCCTACGGGCTGGGATTCAGTATTGGTCCGCTGGGAATTAAGCTGCTTGGCTTTGGTGATGCTGTCCCTTTCTGGGTATTGTTCGTATGTATGGCAGCAGTACTTATACTGGTATTAATGAAGCTTCCGAATACAAAGCCGGAAAAAGCAGAGCATGGCCAGCTTCCTGAACGGCGCTTCCGTCGTAGTCTGGCATGGGCTTGGTACGCACTGTTACCTGCTCTTCTATACGGATATATGGAGGCCGGCATGAATAGTAACTTCCCCGTGTATGGCCTGCGTATTGGGTTCGACACCGATCAGATTTCGTCGTTGCTTCCCTTTATTGGGATTGGAGGTTTGTTCCTTCAATTGCCTCTGGGGATGCTGAGTGACCGGTATGGGCGTAAAAAGATATTGATGTTTGCGGGAATCAGTGGGGGGATCATCTTCATGCTGGTTCCCGTCGCAGGTACGCATTTCTGGTGGACGCTTGTATTGTTAACAATCGCAGGTGGCCTGGTCGGTTCCTTTTTTTCGCTGGGCCTGGCCTATGCCGCAGATATTTTGCCTAAAGTGTTGCTGCCTGCAGCCAACGTTGTGGCTTCCTTTCATTTCACGATTGGAAGTATTATTGGACCGAATCTGGGTGGTCAGATGATCAACTGGATTTCACCCGGAAGCATGTTCACCTTGCTCGGAATCATGTATCTTCTTTTCGGCTTGGCAGGTATATTATTTCGTCGTAAACCGGAGTTCGAATCTGTGTTAAAATAGAAGCTGGTGTTCGCATGGAAATTGATGTCCATTTCCGAGTACACTAGTGGTAGGGAAAAACATGGACAAGAGGAGACATCGCGATGATCAGAGTAGAGAACTTGAGTAAATCCGTTGGCGTGGACCGCGTTCCCGTTCTACGGGATATTCGATTTGATATGCAACAAGGAGAGATGATAGCTGTAGTTGGTTCAAGCGGTAGCGGTAAAAGCATGCTGCTCAAATGTCTGGCTATGATGGAGAAATGGGATTCCGGCCGGTTTACGGTGGATGGCGCCGAGATTTTGAAAGAAGGCTGGTCCGGAAAACGGAAAATCAAACGGGAATGGGCATACTTGGAACAGAATCCAGAACTATTTCCCAGACGTACGGCTCTTAAAAATGTATTAATCGGACGATCGGGTCAGACTCCTGTATGGAGAATGGTAACCGGTATGGTACGTTCAGATGATTATATGGGTGCTATGGATTATCTCGAAGGATTGGGATTACTTGATAAAGCACATCAAATAGCAGAGAAGCTCAGTGGTGGCGAGAAGCAGCGTGTTGCCATTGCAAGAGCACTTGCTCATGGTGCCAAAGTGGTTTTGGCTGATGAACCAGTGATTGGTCTTGACCCTCACACAGCAGATTCGGTGCTGGAAACGCTGCGCAAATTATGTGAAGAAGAACGTGCAACAGTCATTGCAGTATTGCCCATTGAACTTGCTGAGAAACATGCCACGCGAATCTGGGGGTTGGCAGACGGCAAGATTGCTTTTGATATTCGTGGACGGAGATTGACACAGCAAGAAAAAAACCAGATTTAAACTATTGAAAAGAGTGATGAGATTGTTTAATTCACGGTGGGGACGCTTTGTAGCAGCAGGAACAATGGCGATCATGCTTGGTTCTGTTCTAAGCGGATGCACAGTCATAAGTGACCCCAAAGGTTTGATGAGAAAACCAATGATGTCCACCGATAAGGAGAAATTGTACAACGTGGTTCAGGTTAAACTGCCGCCAGAGAGCACGTTGATTCGTCCCAAGGATATGAATAACACCAGTATGATTCGAGTAGAAGACCTGAATGGGGATGGAACTCGGGAAGCGATTGTTTTTTATGAGACACCGAATGAGAATGTGCGAATCCATGGCATGATTTTGGAAGAGCAGGGAGGCACATGGGTTAAAAAGCTTACATTTGATGTGCCGGGAAATGAGTTGCAATCCTTTAAAGTATTGGATATTACGAATGACGGAAATCCCGATATTATTCTTGGTGTAAGTCTGCAGGAGCAGAAGGCCCTGACTGCATATTCCTACAAGGGCGGGGCACTGGAGCAGGTCTTGGGTGGAGTTCCGTATAATCAATATATTATTGATAATGCGCAGGGGAACACGCTGGATTTAAGTGGGGATGGCAAGAGTGATTTTGTTATCATTTCGCTGAACAACAGCGGTTTTGCAACGATTGCGTTATACCAGTACGAAGATGGCAGCTTCAAGGAAGTGGATCGGGTGCAGACCGATTATACCGTTAAAGAAGTTTATAATGCGCTGGGCGGAGAGATCGCCGAAGGACAGATGGGCATTGTACTGGATGCCGAGCTGGATGATCGGAGTTCCTTTTCGCAAATTATGTATGTTAAGGATAACAAGTTAGTCAATGCTTTTAAATCACCGGATCAAACGTATAGAGATGACAAAATTTTAAGCGGTGATGTCGATAATGATGGTATTATTGAGTTTGGACTTAAAGAGACTCCGAAAGGCTGGGAGCATTACGTTTTTGACTCCAGGTTGTGGTTCTATACCTATTACCAATGGGATGGTAAAGAAGGCAAGAAATTTGTCTCGTTCCAATTCCGGGATGACGCTGATTTATTTCATCTAAATCTCAAACCAGAGTGGTACGGTAAGATTACTATTGACACCAAATCGGAGAAGGAAAAATATATTCGCTTTAAAATGATTGATACGGACGAAACCGTGGCAGAGATCAAATATTTCACCCTTTCCAAGTGGGAACAGGAGAAGGGTAAAAGCTGGAAGGAAATTACGCGTACCAAAGATCGGGTTATTGCTTCACGAGTAGCACAATCAGAGGCGGGTAAAGATGCACTGAGCAATACTTCTCAGCTGAATAGAAAGGGAGAACTTAATGAGTAAAGTACTTATTCTTGAGGATGAAGAATCCATCCGCAGTTTTATAGTGATTAATTTAAAGAGAAACGGATTCGAAGTGCTTGAGGCGGGTGACGGCCATGAAGCGCTCCGCATACTGCAGACAGTACCGGATATTGATCTGGCTCTACTGGATGTCATGGTACCTGGTATTGATGGATTTGAGGTCTGTCGACGCATCCGTGAAACTAATGAACGTCTGGGCATCATCTTTTTGACCGCGAAAGTTCAGGAACAGGATAAAGTGTATGCTCTCTCCGTTGGTGCAGATGATCATGTCAGCAAGCCTTTCAGCCCAACAGAGTTGATTGCACGTATTCAGTCTTTATTACGTCGTGTGAACGTGCATCGGGAAACTGCGGCAAAGGTTACGTTCCAGTCTGGGCCATTTTCACTGGATCTGATCTCGAAGCAATTCAAGAAACAGAATGAAGCCATTGAGTTGACTCCAACGGAGTTTTCCTTGATTCAGTTTTTCCTGGAAAAAGAAAATACACCGCTCAGCCGCGATGTATTGTTAGATCATGTATGGGGAAAAGAGTACATGGGTGATCCAAAAATTGTGGATGTCAACATTCGTCGTCTGCGTCAGAAAATTGAGAACAATCCTTCCGAGCCCGAATACCTGCAGACAGTATGGGGTCACGGGTACAAATGGAAGGGCCGGGAGCAATGATTAAAAAAGGCATTACTCGGCAGATCGTACTACATTATTTCTTTGTAGTTTTTCTCGCTCTGCTGTTGGTCGAATTCGTATTTATGTTGGCAGTTCAAAGGTATTATTATGAGAGTATCTACAATACGATTAGTACCCACATTTCTAATTCAAAGGACTTTTTCGAGCCAATCGCTCGTGAGAATACTACGGAGGATGGCAATAATCTATCTAGACTCCTTGTGAACTTGGCATTGTCCAATACTGAATTGGAAATTTTGGATCTGAACGGGCGCGTATTGGCGAGTTCAACTGCTTTTGAATCTGACCGTGCCGTACTGCAAACCAGTGATATTATGCAGGCTCTGAACGGAGATATGGGACGCTGGATTGGAAGACAACCAGGTACTGGAGAATCCGTCATGGCCGTTTCACACAAGTTTGATCTGGGCGGCGAAAATACTTATGTTATTCGATATTTGACTTCACTCGAAGATGTGAATTCAAAGTTGTTGAATATGGGACTACTCGCCGCTGCGGTCGGTGTTGGCGTGCTTGCTATAGTGTTAATCATCAGCATTGGTATGGCAAATTCCATTGTACGTCCAATTAACAACATCACCGCAGTATCTGCTCAAATGGCCAGAGGACGGCTGGATGTCAGGGTTAAAGGGAATTATAAGCACGAACTGGGCGAATTGGCATCAACACTTAACTTCATGGCACATGAGATTGTGCGCAGTAATCAGATCAAAGATGATTTTATCTCTTCGATCTCACATGAATTAAGAACACCTCTGACCAGCATTAAGGGCTGGAGCGAGACACTGGACTCAGGCGGTTATGATCCGGAAGAAACCCGTATCGGTATGGGCATCATTTCCAAGGAAACCGAACGACTGATTGGACTTGTTGAAGAGATGCTGGATTTCTCCAAATTACAGCAAAATCAGATGAAGCTGGTCAAAGGAACGGTCAACATTCGTGAAATTGTACAGGAAACGATGTTGAATGTCTGGGCCAAAGCGGAACAAAAACAGGTCCATCTCAAGTTGGAAACGGACGAGACACGTGCTTATAATGTCCATGGGGACGGCAACAGACTGAAACAAGTCTTCTTAAACATTGTGGATAATGCGATCAAATTTTCACACGAGAATTCCTGGATCTTCTTGTCCGTCAAAGAGGAAAATGGTCAGATCATTGCAGCTGTTCAGGACACCGGTATCGGAATTAGTGAAGAACACCTAATCAAAGTACGGGACCGCTTCTTCCAGGTTAATCATCAAAATGGGGGAACGGGACTGGGTCTTGCGATTACGCAAGAACTGGTAGAACTGCATGAGGGGACGATCACGATGCAGAGTGAACTTGGATCTGGTACAACCGTTACGGTTACGTTACCGGCTGTGCCTGAGGAAATGGGTACAGAAGAATCTGTAAACGCGTCTGGTGATGCTGAAGTCACAGATGAGAGGACAGCAAGCGATACAAAATCGGATATAGAAAAGTCTTAAGGTTTTAAAAGATAAGAGATTTTTCTACCTGACCCTCGAGCATGTTACGCTTTATAACATCCATATCAACACAAAAAAAGGTGAGCCATTCAAGGCTCACCTTTTTTGCATATTATTATGAAGAAAGTTCACCTGTGCGCAGGCGCCCACTTTTCTCATATACTTCTTTCAACATACGAACAGGTTGCGTACGGACAGCCGGTTTGGCAGAGACGATCTCGTTAGGTCCAACGACAACAATTTCATCTGCCGTACCTTTAACAATTGCACCGTCCTTGATTATTGCCCCTTCACCGATGATGGCGCGTTCGATGTGAACCCCACGGCCTATGCGTGCATTAGGCATAACGACACTGTCTTTAACCTCAGAGCCTTTACCCACTTCTGCACCGCAGAAGATAACGGAACGCTCCGAACGACCTTCGATTGCACAAGAGTCGTGAATCATGGAAGTAACATGTTCGATCTTTGTATGTCTTGCTTTGTAAGCACTTGGCTTGGAGCGCCAGTCGCGAGTAAACATCGGCCAGTTTTCTTTTTGCAGACTCCAGTCTTCCTCGTTGTGTAACAGATCCATATGTGCATCCCAAAGGCTCTTAACCGTACCTACGTCTTTCCAATAACCATTAAAGTTATAGACAAAGAGGGGATTATTTTCGTTCAACATTTGAGGAATAACATCTTTACCGAAGTCATGGCTGGATTCAGGGTTAGCGGCATCTTCCAAGAGATGGCGTTTCAGATAATCCCATTTGAACATGTAAATGCCCATTGAAGCCAGATTACTTTTTGGTTCAGCCGGTTTCTCGGCAAACTCGGTTACACGTAAATTCTCATCAGCAGCCATAATACCGAAGCGATGTGCTTCATCCCATGGAACTTCCATTACTGAAATCGTTGCTGCTGCATTATTGGCCTGATGAGCCTCCAACATCTCGCGATAATTCATATGATAAATATGATCACCCGACAAAATTAGAACATTTTCGGGGTTTTGCTGATCAATATAGTCAATATTTTTATAAATAGCATCCGCCGTTCCCAAGTATTCGTCATTTCCTGTATGATAAGATGGAAGTAAGGAAATTCCTGCCTGACTTGAGTTACCATGTCCCCATGGTTCGCCTTGACCAATGTGATCATGCAAAGATTCCGCTTGGTACTGCGTTAATACTCCTACAGTATCGATCCCTGAGTTTACGCAGTTACTGAGAGGAAAATCGATGATCCGGTAGTGCCCGCCAAACGGTACAGCGGGTTTTGCGATACTTGAGGTTAAAGGGGCTAATCGCTTCCCTTCTCCTCCCGCCAACAGCATAGCGATGCAATCTTTATTAAACATAATCGTTTCCCTCCCAAAATATTGTGCATTGTAGTACATCATTAACGCAAAGTAGAGCAGATGAAACGATTGTTACTGTAAAAATTCAGAAAAAAGACAACATTTTCTAAGACACCGCATTTTTCTTTTCAACTTGGCTAGAATGGGGTAATGGTTACTGTTATATCTATTTTCTTGAGAAGAAGGTGATCTCTTGGCCATTCAACCGTTGGCACACCCGGACATATTGCCGGAGCATATTTATTTATTTCATGAAGGTAACCTTCATCACAGTTATCGAATTTTGGGCGCACAGCCTGAGATCTGCGATGGCCGTCAGGGGTATCGCTTTACCGTGTGGGCACCAAATGCCGCAGAAGTAGGATTGGCTCTGGACCGTAATGGATGGAAAGGTGAAAAGGAACCTTTATATAAGATACCCGAATCAGGATTTTGGAGTCGTTTTTTTCCGGAAATTAGTGAAGGAACTTTATACAAGTTCCGTATATTAACGGAAGACGGAACAGAATTGCTCAAAGCCGATCCTTATGCGTTTCATGCGGAGGTTCGACCTCAGACAGCCTCTGTCACCAGTTCAATCGAAGGGTACAAATGGAATGATGGAGCCTGGAGACGCAAACAACGCGGGCTGTATAATAAACCCCTACATATTTATGAAATGCATATGGGAACCTGGAAGCGCAAAGAAGACGGAAGCCTCTACAGTTATCGAGAGATGGCTGATTTGCTTGTTCCTTACTTATTGGAAATGAAATATACACATGTTGAGATGATGCCTCTTAGTGAGCATCCTTATGATCTTTCGTGGGGATACCAAAACACTGGATTTTACGCGCCAACAAGCCGTTACGGACAGCCCAAAGATCTGATGTATCTGGTGGATACACTACATCAGGCTGGAATTGGAGTTCTGCTGGATTGGGTACCAGCGCATTTTGCCAAAGATGCTCATGGGTTGCGTATGTTTGATGGTACGCCTTTGTATGAGTATGCAGACCCGATGTTAGCAGAGAAGCCAGGCTGGGGTACTCTTAGCTTTGACTACTCGAAACCTGAGATTCGTTCATTTCTGATCTCCAATGCATTATATTGGATGGAGATGTATCATTTTGACGGACTCCGTGTTGATGCGGTTACGAGTATGCTTCGGCTTGATTTTGAGAAGCAGCCAGGTCAATATCGTACCAATGATGAAGGTGGTCTTGAGAACAAGGAAGCTGTAGCTTTTTTGCAGCAGCTGAATCAGACGGTGTTCAAGTATTTCCCTTATGCATTGATGATGGCTGAAGAATCCAGTGCATGGCCAATGGTGACTTTACCTGTAGATGAAGGTGGTCTGGGCTTCAACTACAAATGGAACATGGGCTGGATGAACGATACGCTTGATTACATGGAATCTGATTTTCATGAGCGTCCTTCCAAACATCATTTGCTGACTTTCCCGGTCGTATACTCCTTTGCTGAAAATTATGTGCTACCTCTGTCACATGACGAGGTTGTTCATGGCAAAAAGTCGCTCCTCGACAAGATGCCAGGAACCTATGAGCAGAAATTTGCCGGCATGCGTGCTTTTCTGGGCTATTTTATGACTTTCCCAGGGAAAAAGCTGTTGTTTATGGGTGGAGACTTTGGCCAGTTCATCGAATGGAAAGATGAAGATCAACTGGACTGGTTCTTGCTGGATTATGACAGTCACCGCAATTTGCATAAGTTTGAGCGTGAGCTGTCTAACCTGTACTTGAGTGAAAAAGCTTTGTGGGAGCTTGATCATTCCTTGGACGGTTATGAATGGATCACTCCGGATGATCAGGACCAGAGTGTCATTTCATACGTACGCAAAGGAAAAAAACCTGCGGATACACTCCTTGTGCTCATTAACTTTCAGCCGGTCAAGCGGGAGCGTTACCGGATTGGTGTCATGCGTCCCGGTATGTATACCGAAGTACTGAACAGTGACCATTCCGTTTACGGCGGTTCAGGCATTACTAATGATATGCAACTGCCCACCGAAAAGATTCCTTTTCATGGGCATCCGCATAGTCTCGAATTGGTATTGCCTCCGCTTAGCATCGTGATTCTAAAAAAGAACACGCGTCGGAAAACGGATGAATCACCTGCGAGTATAACTTCCGTCAGTTCAAAAACAAAGAATAATAATGAAAGCAATACGCTCAAACCGAAGAGGAGGACAAAGGCATGAATATTCTATTTGCTGCTGCTGAAGTACATCCATTTATCAAAACAGGAGGCCTTGCTGACGTAATCGGTGCTCTCCCGTTGGCATTGAAGAAGAGCGGGGCAGATGTGCGGGTGATTATGCCTAAATACAAGGGGATTCCGGATGAGTATAAAGACGCGTTACAGCCCGTAATTACAACGGATGTGCCTCTTGGCTGGCGGAGACCTTATTGTGGAATAGAAATGCTGGTTCATGATGGGATTCCAGTATATTTTGTGGATAATGAATATTATTTTGGGCGTGATGGAGTGTACGGTTATATGGATGATGGCGAGCGTTTCGCCTTCTTCAACCGTGCAGTTCTCGAAGTGTTGCCACAGATTGAGTTCAAGCCTGACGTGCTGCACAGTCATGACTGGCATGCAGGAATGATTCCTTTGGTGCTTGAAGCACACTACAGACACGATCCATTCTACAGTGATATTCGTACGGTATTCACCATACATAACTTGTTGTACCAAGGGGTATTCCCGCATGAGTTATTCAGTGATATCCTTGAGCTGGACGATCGATATTTCACCGTGGATGGAGCCGAGTATTACGGTAATGTCAACTTCCTGAAGGCTGGAATTGTCTACGCTGACCATGTAACAACCGTTAGTCCAACTTACGCACAGGAAGTGAAAACATCTTATTACGGATACGGTCTGGACGGACTGCTTAGTTCACTTGGAGATCGATTCAGCGGGATTGTAAATGGCATTGATACCAAGAGTTACAACCCGGCTACAGACACCAAAATCCCGGTGAAATACAGAACAAGACTGTCCAAAAAAACGGAAAACAAAATTGAGCTGCAAAAGGAACTTGGCTTGCCTGTTCGACCTGATGTACCCCTTATGGTCATGGTCACAAGGCTTGTGGATTCCAAAGGACTTGATCTGGTCTGTCGTATCCTGGATGAATTGTTATATTATGATGACATTCAATTCGCGGTACTGGGAACAGGAGAGCAGGCGTATGAACACTGGTTCCGTGAAGCCGCGAATCGTTATCCACTTAAAATGTCTGCACAGATCAAGTTCAACGACGGGTTATCCCGTCGGTTCTATGCAGGCAGTGATATCTTCCTGATGCCATCCAGATTCGAGCCGTGTGGTATTAGTCAGCTGCTGGCTCTGCGGTACGGTAGTGTGCCTCTCGTAAGGGAAACAGGCGGTCTGAACGACACTGTGCAGGCATACAATGAGTTTACTGGAGAAGGGAATGGTTTCTCATTCACAAGCTTTAATGCACATGACATGATGAATACCATTCGGCTTGCTGAGGAGATCTACAAAAAGCCAGAACACTGGAAGAAAATTGTGAAGAATGCAATGGGTGGAGAATACAGCTGGAACGTCTCTGCTGAAGAATATATGGACATTTATCGTCGGATCACACTTGACCCTGTAAACTAATGCAATCCTGAAAAAGTCGCAGCATATCATGCTGTGGCTTTTTTCAATCCAATAAACAAAACACTTCCAAAGTTCAGAATGAAGTATCATCTGAGACGATGGAAGTGTTTTTCTTTTCTTTTATATGATTCTTCAGAATTAAACCTCAGCCGTGTTGGATGGTTGTCGGATCAAGCTGTCTATACAAAATGCGGTACCCATAGGGGTCAAGCCTAATATTCATCATTCCATCGGCTGGAAACACAGGCTCTTCAGTTAATGCATCTTTCCAGTCTTTTGTTTCCATAGGATGAGAAAGCGTTCGAT
Organism: Paenibacillus sp. AGC31; assembly: GCF_057334655.1. Classification (NCBI taxonomy): domain Bacteria; kingdom Bacillati; phylum Bacillota; class Bacilli; order Caryophanales; family Paenibacillaceae; genus Paenibacillus; species Paenibacillus sp. AGC31. The sequence continues at coordinate 100,048 of NZ_JBHFJH010000046.1, read as the reverse complement.
CTTGAGGTGTATTGTTCATCCATACGGTAAAGTGAAGGTTGTCATCCACACGCTCGTACACGATACAGGGATCATTGTGATCAGCCTTGAGGAATCGGAAGCGTCCTTTGCGCAGGGCTTCATTACTTTTGCGTAAATCGATCATCAGACGATAGAAATCATACAATTCTCTGTCTTGTTTGGCCGGGTCCCATTCCATACATTTTCGACAATCCGGGTCAGCATCACCACTAATTCCCACCTCATCGCCGTAGAAAATACAAGGTGTGCCGATATAGGTGAAAAGAAATACAACCGACAATTTTAAACGGCGTTTGTCTTCTCCTAACCTTGTAAGCAATCGTGGGGTATCGTGGCTGCACAACATATTAAAGATCACTTCGTTGGTTTGTTGCGGATAGCGCATAATCAGTGAACCCATCTCGTTGGCAAAGTTATACCCATCCATTGAACCGCAGAAGAACTGAAGCACTTTGTCGGCAAATGGATAATTCATGACGGAATCGAATTGATCCCCCATGAGCCATGTCAGGGAGTCGCTCCAGACTTCACCAACAATATAGGCTTCCGGATTCGCTGCCTTAACAACCTTGCGAAAATCACGCCAGAAATGGTTGTCCACCTCATTTGCTACATCCAGACGCCACCCATCCAGCTTAATTTCTTTGATCCAGTACTCAGCTACATCGAGTAGATATGCCTTAACCTCAGGGTTGGCTGTATTGAACTTGGGCATGTTGCCATAGAACCCAAATGTATCGTAGGTTGGTATACCATCCTTGATCTGAACCGGATATTCATTGATGTGGAACCAGTCGGCATACTTAGAGTTTTTTCCATTCTGGAGAACGTCTTGAAAAGGAGGGAAGTCTTCGCTGCAATGGTTAAACACCGCGTCAAGCATTACACGTATACCCAGGCGATGACATTCTTCTGTCAATTGTTTAAGCAGGGTATTATCACCGAAATGGGGGTCGACTTTTTTATAATCAATCGTGTCGTATTTGTGGTAGGAATTGGCCTGGAATAACGGGGTAAAGTAAATGGCGTTTACGCCAAGTTCAGTTAAGTCATACAGATGATCCAGCACACCTTGCAGATCTCCACCAAAATAATTGTCCAACTCAGGTTTGCCACCCCAGTCATGCGTTTCTTTTGGATTCAGCTTGGGATCTCCATTAGCAAACCGTTCCGTCATGATCTGATAAAAGACGGCCTCTTTTGCCCACTCGGGCACCTTAAACACATCAATTTCATGTATATACGAGAACTCATAATATCCTCCAGTTGGATAGGGGGTCTCATAATGAATTCCATTATCCGCTAGAAAAACATCTTCTGAACCGGCAGTTATCCGAAATATATAGGTGAGACGTTTGAATTGTGGCCTGACGGCAGCCTCCCAATAATCAAACATATTATCAGAAGCAGCCTTCTCCAATTGAATCTCCTTGTAAGTTCCATTCCAATCGTACTTATCTCCGGTCAGTGCGGTCACGTATTGCACATCATTACGTTTGGTTCTTACGCGCAGATGTATGGTAGACGAATTATAGGCATAAGCCCACTTGTCACGAGGAACATGATACATGGCTTCGAGCAACATGACAGCACCTCCTGAATATAGGATAAGTTATAGAGGTTGTTCAAAAGCCCGCTTTTGATTACAAGTGATGCCTATCGGCATCATTGGCATCGAATATGGAATTCAGCCGAAATGTCCGTTGCTCACGTAGTTTTGCCTACGCTCCGCTACTCCATTTCTAGCTTCATCCCATCTTCTCGGTACTGAAAACCGGTCTTTTGAACACGCACTTATAGTTATAATTAACCAAGTTAGCCAGCAAATGAATCACATTTACTGTAATAAAATGTGTTGTTTTCATCGTTTTCAAAGGTTTCTTTCACAGCATTTCCAGCTTCGGGCTGAATATACTTACAGATAATTTAGAAAAAGGGTGCCCTGAACAACTTGAGATTCAAGATTGTTCAGGGCACCCCTATATAACATGTTGAAAGTGAATTTTAGCGAATAGCTTGCTCAAACTCCGTGCGGATGGTTTGAAGCAGCTCTGGCTGGCTCAGTACGTCATAGGCTGTTGTAGCAAGTGCCTTTGCTCCCAGAATCATGCCATCCAGCGCGCGTTCCTGAAGAGCAAGGTCACGGAAGGCTATGGAGTGCAAGGTATGCACCTCGTCTACAACCCGAATGTAGGGATGGATTGCCGGACATTTCAGGGAAACGTTACCGATGTCCATAGAGCCGTGATCATTACCACTCACTATCTCTTCTTGTGGGATACCAAGTTCCATCAGATTTTGACTAAACGCAGCTGAGAATGCTTCATTGGTAACCATCTCGTCATAGGAGGTTTCATAGTTGGATGTCACCAGCTTGCATCCTGTCTGGAGAGCAGAACCTTCAGCGATCTGAATTACACGTTCTGTGAGGATATTCAGTTCTTTGCGAGTTGCTGCCCGTACATAAAATTGCGCAGAAGCATAGTCAGGAATGATATTTGCTGCCTGACCTCCATTGTTGATCACACCATGAATCCGAACGGTGCTTTTCACTTGTTGCCGGAATGCGTTGATTCCGTTGAACGTTTGAATGACGGCATCAAGAGCATTAATACCTTCGTGCGGACTTGCAGCAGCATGTGAAGATCGGCCATGGAATTCAAATTGCACAGCATCAATAGCCAGCGAACTGCCTGACTTTTCGTAGGCATAATACGGATGCGCCATGAGAGCGACATCACAGTCATCGAACAGACCTGCTTCAGCCATCGGAACTTTGGCACCACGTGTCTCCTCAGCGGGTGTACCAAACACTTTAATTGTTCCGCCGACTTCTTCCAGAATGGATTTCAGCCCCACAGCAGCCCCAAGACTCATCATGCAGATCAGATGGTGACCACAAGCATGACCGATCTCCGGCAATGCGTCATATTCACACAATAATGCAATGGTAGGGCCGGGTTTGGCGGCTGAATAGGTTCCGATAAAGGCTGTCTCCAGTCCAAGGATTGGAGCCTCTACAGTGAACCCGTGATAGATCAGTTCTTCTTTTAGACGAGCAGAAGCAAGATACTCTTCATTCCCCAGTTCGGGGTTGGCACCGATATATGATGAAATGGCTTTAAAACGGGAAGCATATTGATCAATAACCGTCAGGATCTGTGATTTGTTAGATGTCATTAGTAAACTCCTTATGCAAAATGAAAATAATTTATTGATTATATCATGTTTGCTTTATTTTTTCAGAAACAAGTCAAGATTTGTATTGTCAAAATGCATTGCATAATCATGCATTGTACTTTATAATGACTCAGTCATCAACATGAGAAGCATACAAAGTATTGTAAGGGGAGAGAAAAAGGTTGAAATTAATAAGTCGTTACACCATGATGCTGTTGACCTTTGTTGTTCTGCTGACAACTGCCGTTCCTGTGGCACTTGCAAGTGGAACTACAGATAATTCAGGCAGTAAAAAGCTGGTGCTCGGTACAAGTGCCGATTTTGCACCATACGAATTCCATAAAGTGATTAATGGTAAAGATGAAATCGTCGGCTTCGATATTGAGATCGCCAAAGAGATTGCCAAAGATCTTGGCGCTGAGCTTGTGATTGAGGATATGGGCTTCGACGGTCTTCTGCCTTCATTGCAGAGCGGGCGTGTTGATCTGGTGATTTCAGGTATGACGCCGACGGATGAACGGAAGAAAAGTATCGATTTTTCCGACACCTATTATAAATCAAAACAAGTGATTATGGTTCGCAATGTGGATAAAGACCAATATCCAACCATGGCAGAACTTGAAAATGCGAAGATTGGCGTTCAGAAAGGCTCCATTCAGGAAACGATCGGACAGAGTATTCCAGGAGCGAAGCTTACTGCGCTGGATAAAATCTCCGATATCGTGCTTCAACTGCAAACAAAACGCATTGACGCGGCAATCGTTGAAGATACCGTTGCTGCAGGTTATCTGGACGATATCATTGGACTTGCTGCTGCTGTTCCGGACGAAGAGCAAGCAGAAGCGGCAATCGGGATTCGTAAAGGTAATACCGAGCTGCTAGCTGCAGTAAATGGAACACTGGAGCGACTGAAAAGTGAAGATAAAATCAATCAGATGGTGACGGACGCCAGCCTCTTGATGGCGGATAAAGCGAACAAATCACAAAATATTTTCCAAGTATTCTGGGAGTACAAAAGTTTCTATGCTACAGGTGTAGGATACACACTTCTGTTGTCTGCACTTGGGGTTATCTTCGGGGTAATTATTGGATTGATCATCTGTTTGTTCCGTTTGCATGACGCTGCAATCTTGCGCTGGATCGGTACTGCTTACGTTGAAGTGATACGTGGCACACCGATGTTGGTACAGTTGATGATTATTTACTATGGTTTCTCCCTGAGCTTTGGCATTAACTTCACTGCCCTTCAGGCAGGTATCATCACGCTTTCCATTAATAGTGGTGCTTATCTGGCAGAGATTTTCCGTGCGGGTATTCAAGGTGTAGATCGTGGTCAGTTGGAGGCAGCTCGCTCCCTCGGAATGGGCAGAGGTGCAGCCATGCGTTACATCATATTGCCACAGGCTTTCAAGGCCGTATTGCCGGCAATTGGTAATGAATTCATAACGATTATCAAGGAATCCTCCATTATCTCTGTTATCGGTATGGTGGACATTATGTATCAGGCAAGTGTAGTCAAGAACATTACGTACCAAGGCTTGAGTCCATTTTTGATTGCAGCAGCCATCTACTTTGTAATGACGTTTATTTTGTCCAAGCTGCTGGGACGACTGGAAAGGAAGTTGAGTGCAAGTGATAGACGTTAGACAATTACACAAATCTTATGGAAATAACGATGTGCTTAAGGGCATTAATGTGACGATTGGCAAAGGCGAGGTTGTCGTGGTTATCGGTCCTTCCGGTTCAGGTAAAAGTACATTCTTGCGTTGTCTGAACCTCTTGGAACAACCTACATCAGGTGAAATCGATTTTGAAGGTGTTTCAATTACGGACCCCAAGCACAACATTAATGCAACTCGGGAAAAAATGGGCATGGTGTTCCAGCATTTCAACCTGTTCCCACACAAAACGGTACAGCAAAACATCACGATTGCTCCGATTAAAGTGAAGAAACAATCCACGCAGGAAGCGGAGAAAATTGCTGCTGATCTGCTTAACACTGTGGGCTTGTACGATAAAAAAGATACATTCCCGAATCAGCTGTCCGGTGGACAGAAGCAGCGGATCGCTATTGCAAGAGCATTGGCTATGCAGCCGCATGTCATGCTGTTTGACGAGCCTACTTCGGCACTGGACCCCGAGATGGTCGGTGAAGTGTTGGATGTCATGAAACGTCTTGCAGAAGGTGGGATGACTATGGTCATTGTAACGCATGAGATGGGTTTTGCACGTGAAGTAGGAGACCGGATCCTGTTCATGGATGGCGGGGTTATTGTAGAAGAGGGAACACCTGATGAGGTGTTTGGAGCACCGAAAAATTCACGTACACGTGATTTTCTTGCCAAAGTACTCTAAATGAAAGTGATCAATAGCGTTACTGACTTCGAGTCGGTGACGCTATTTTTTTATGGTTAATAATCACGTATGGATTCGGAAAAGTAACTATTCTGTTACCAAATGTAAAGGAATCGGGTCGTCCAATATTTCTAAAGTATCCAGTACTCTTACATATGCTTACATGCTAAAAAACCATTTGGTAAGAATTACTACAAGTTCAGGTTACAAAATTGTGATATATTGAACTCTGCCGAAACTTCCGGACAGGGAGTGCGGGGGATGTAACGATGCAGATTTGTGCAGGGGGAAGATCTACAGCACACTGCTTGGGGTGAATTAGGGGTACATAACGTTTCAAATGTAATGAAGAACCTATAGGGTGGGCTCCTCATCCGAATCCGACAACTAACTTCGCAGGCACAATGAGGGAGGAAGACCATGATTAACAAGAAACGTATAGCCAAAACAGCAGTAGCATTAATGACAACAGCAATGCTCATTCAAGCCGTTCCGGCTCACGCCGATTCAGTTCATGTGGCCAAAGAAGGGGATACCTTCTACACCTTATCAAAACAATATGGAGTAGCAATGAACACGTTGGTTAAAGCAAACAACGACATTTCACCTTACAATATTTATGGTGGTTTGAAAATTACAATTCCCGGTAAGGCAAACAATCTAGCTGCCGCGGCGACGGGGAGCAAGACCCAAGCCAAAACGGTTACTACAGCAAGCTTGGACGTTAACGCAGATAACAAAGTGGTTCAAGCCTGGGGTAAAACATTCGATTACAGCAAAGCTGTGAACGTGAAAGCAACGGCATACTCTGCAGATCCGTCTGAAAATGGAGGCTGGGGTGCAGTCGATTATTTCGGAAATGACCTTGAACTGGGTACGATTGCAGTTGATCCAAGTGTAATTCCACTCGGAACCAAAGTACTGGTAACGGGTCACAGCCATCCAGGATTGCCAAAACAGGCTTTTGTAGCCACAGCGCGTGATGTAGGCGGTGCAATCAAGGGTCACCGGATTGATATCTTTATCCCGGGTAGCAAACAGTCCGTAAGCACATTTGGATTTCAGGATATCGAGCTGTACATTCTGAAGTAGAAAATTAATTACATCTAACGAATTCAAACAGGGTGTCTGCCAGTCGCAAACTTGCGATTGAACAGCACCCTTTTAATATTCTCATTTATTTCTTCATCGTCATCTTAATCTTTGGCCTTTGACAATCCCAGCATTTCGTCCAAGGTGACAAGTTCATATCCGCGCTTTTGCAATTCCTCAATGATTTCAGGCAAAGCCTCAATTGTGCCGTTCAGGTTTGATCCTACACCGCCTCCAGCATGTTGCAGAACGATGGAGCCTGGTTTTACGGCAGACAGGATGTTATCTTTCACCTGTTCCTTTGAAAGGCCTTTCCAGTCCAGAGAGTCTACGTTCCAGTTCACAATGCTATAGTGTTGTTTGGCAGCCCATCTCAGCTGTTCTTCATTAATGTCTCCATAAGGCGGCCGAATCATCTTCGGCGTATATCCCGCCAAACGTCGAATAATATCCCCGGTATGTAAAATTTGTTTGCGAAAGGCATTCATCGACAGCTTACTGAATTCAGGATGATTGTAGCTGTGATTACCAACCATATGCCCTTCCTTAATGATGCGTTTCACCAGATCCGGATGTTTCTCTGCACGACTACCCACGATGAAGAATGTAGCTCTGACATTGTATTTCTTCAATACATCCAGCACTTGTGGAGTAAATCGTGGATCAGGTACATCATCAAAAGTCAGTGCAACCTTCTTTGTTGAAGGACCATTGGTTTTGAACGTATCGGCATATTTTTGACGTAACTGTCCCAATGTCAGTTGTTCTTCTTCCGTAGAATCCGAACCTGATACGGATTCACTTGGCGGGCTTGAAACATCCCGCGATGAAACTGGAGCATGATACCCTCCGAGAAAAATAACGATAACCATCAGCATAATGAGGCGTACGCGCATAATAACGGCCTCCTTTTCCAAAATGACGTTCTCTTTGGTATGCCCGGGCTATCCATAAGTTATGCGTAGTGTGAGAATTTTCATTGCCGATGTAGCTCATGAAAGCCATAATTCCTCCATATATAACATATAGAAAAGGATAGGTGGATGGGTATGAGTACATATGATTTGAAATCCATACGTTTACAGGTGATTGAAGCAGGAGAAGATAAGGTTTTTCTCGTTACGGGAGGAAAGGCGCATATTGGCGCCGCAGCCACATTCTATGTAGATCATGAGCGCGTAAGCGGGACGACGGTACATATTCCCGGTCATAAGGAACAAGAACTGTGTGAGCGGCTTGCCCGGAAGGCTGCCCAGCAGCTGAAAGTAACCGTTACGGTGATCATGGGTATTCATTTTGATTCCATCACGCGGATGCAGATCGACGAAATCGTGCAGACTGCAGAGAGGTTGATGGAAGATCATCTGATCAAAGATAAACGATCTTCCTGACGTAAGAGTCATCGAATGTTTTGATTTTATTTGCTAAAATTGAAACGAGTTGTAGATTGTTACGTATGTATGTTTATATACGATGTAATATCGACTAGGAGGAATAACATAATGTCCATTTTCAAACGTTTGCGTGATCTAACCATGTCTAACATAAACGCCATTATTGACAAGGCGGAAGATCCAATCAAGATGACGGACCAATATATCCGCGACATGCAAGAGGATCTGGAAGATGCGGAGAAAGCAGTAGCTCAACAAATCGCCATTGAGAAGAAATTCAAGCAGTTATTCGAAGAGCAGGAAGCTCTTGTGAAGAAACGTGAAGAGCAGGCGCATACGGCGGCACGTGCTCAGAATCTGGATTTGGCTCGACGTGCTCTGGAAGAGAAAAAGGCTGCTGAAGAGAAGATGGCTGAGTATAAAACCAGCTATGACCAAAACAAGGCTTCTGCAGATAACCTGCGTGGCAAGCTCGACGAGATGCGTAAGCAACTGACTCAAATGAAGAACAAACGTGAAACACTGGTAGCCCGCTACAATGCAGCAAAAGCCCAAACGGAAATCAACAAAGCGTTGAATGGGTTTGGCTCTGATACTGCAAGTGCTGGTATGAAGCGTATGGAAGAGAAAATGATGCAGATGGAAGCACAGGCAGAAGCAAGTAACGAAATGTCTTCCAAAGGCAAGTCTTTGGATGAAGAGTTCGAGAAGTTGGGTAAAGATCAAGCTGTTGAAGACGAACTCGCAGCATTGATGAAACAGTACGATAATAAGAACTAATACCTTGGTTGTCAGCAGGGTTAACCAGCGGAGGAGAAGAGCATTTCTCCTTCGCTTTTAAATGCGGTTCATGTTGATATGTGGGGGCTGTGTAAATGGATTTGAATATTTTGGCGATGTTGGTCTGGACCGGATCTGGTTCGGTTTTGCTGTTTGTCTTGATGTATGTAGATTCACTGTTCACGAAATATAAGGATTTTGCTGAAGTTAAGGCTGGCAATATGGCAGTAACCACACGTATGGTGATGAAATTATTTGCACAAGGGTATGTACTCGCTACGTCCATTTCTACAGCTGGTCATCTTGGAGAGGCATTGCTGGTCTCCGTTGTATCCTTTATCATTTTGTTGATTCTGGAGAGCGTTGTACACTTTATGATTCGCAAATGGGCCAATCTGGATCTGGATACGGGAATTCAGCAAGGGAAGACAGGATACGGGTTGTTCTCTGGCGCTTTACATATCGTGGGCGCACTGATTATTGCAGCTTGTTTATAAGATAAGGAACAGGAGTAATTCTCATGAGTGTATGGAAACGAATTAAAGGAATACTAACGAAACCTGAACCACCGCAGGCAGAGAAAACGATGCTTCAGCTTGCACCTGGTGATATCTGTGAGGTTTCTCTGGTCACTTATGAAGTCGTTGGTCGGGTACAAAATCGTGCTCGAAATGCAGTTGTGCTCACGCTGCAGGATGGTACCGCATTTCGATATTTGCATATCGAAGAACGTGAACTCACACGTTACGCTCTATATACACCAATTGATGGCAGGCTTGATGCACCTGATGAGGTGCCCACATTACTGGACCTGGATGGACGCGCATTTCATCTGGAGGAAGAGTATGGAGGCATGGTATCAACGGCAGGTAGAACTCCATATGGCCAGGCTGGAGAACAATTGGTATGGCAGTATCAGTCGGATGATAATATGCTTCTTCGGGTGGAGTGGCAAGACAGAAGATTTACACTGTATGAGGGTGAGTCCATTCTTCCTGCGGATATCAAAGTGATTCGTTCGAGCTAGGAGAGGTTCCCAATGAAAAAACGCTTGGCACATGGATTAAAATTAATGCTGGTCCTTAGCCTTGTGATGTCTCTGTTGTCCGCGTGCGGAGCACCTTCTGTTCAGGACACATACCCGCTTGAATCGGTTAACGGCAGTGGTAACTCAACGTCCTATGTGTACCGGGCTTCTGACCGTACCGTTCCGGAAGTGGCCCAGGAATTGTCTGACCAAAGGCAACCGGATCAGATCTCGGCAGAGAACACAGAGCGTATGTTCCTCGTGTATCAGGACGAGTATTATCACCTGCAACAAGACCCGAACAAGCAGGAGGATACCTTGGTTGAGGTGGACTCCAAGGAATATGTTCGGCAGAACTACGATTCATCTTTTTTACAAGGTTATCTGACCGCTACGTTAATCGGTAATCTGTTCGATTCTTTTGGCGGGCGAGGTTATGGCAACTATCGAGGATATACCAATAAAGATACGTATAAACCGAGTGCAGGATCTTATCGTGCACCAACAAGTAATGACAAGAAGCTTGCCCCACCTATTACTGTTGATCGGAAAGGTACGATTACAAGGCGTGGAAGCGATAAAGATTCAAGCGTGGGATCTGGCGGAGGATTATTCAACCGCAACAGGGATCAGAGCAAGGGGACCATTGATCGTAACAAGAGCAGTGGTGGGTTGTTTGATTCACCTAAGAAATCCTACAAAAAACCAAAAACCAGAGTGGGCGGCGGCCGAATTAAGAGGCGAAGATAATAAACATCTAATCATAAGGATGGCTGCCAATCGCATAGTTCATTTAAGAACAGTGAAAAGGGAAGGCGAATCACCTCGCCGGCATATGACCTTGGAGCTGTTCTTTTTGGTTTACGATTGGCGAACATGATTGGATTTGCGTACACGGGGAATCGTTGAAGCAGGCTGTTTACGAATCCAGCGGATAAATGGAATCATTCGTTCATCCTGTCTCAAGGATTGCAGGTTCGTGAGACCAAGGGTTACAATGTCGCGATTGGTGTAAAGCGAATGAATCTGTTTGTGACAGGGAATGCACAGGTTGGCTGTTGGCAGTAATGTTCCGCCCATTTCTTTGGGTGTCAGATGATGAACGGTTGTGTTCACAGGTTCTCTTCCGCATAATTCACATCGATTACTCATGATTATCGCCTCCCTTTGTCACTTATATTATGAGCAGACAAGATGCCTTTCATGTTGAATATTGGTCAAGGATGTTACACCTGTAAGAAATAAGATTTTGTCACAGGATTCAATAAGTGATGTACTTGTTATCTTACAGCATTCGGGCTACACTTTCTAAAAGATGATATGTCTCTAGGAGGTAAGAATACTTTTGAAAATGAACTCACATTCACATGATATGACAACTGCCAAATTCAATCGTACAGCTGTACAGGTACCGGATGCCCAAGCCAAAATAGCTGCAAGAGTTACTGAAGGCTCCATTGAGAAAGTCCACCTTGAATCTGCTCATGGCCGCACACTTGCAGAGACAATTCAGGCTCCTCATCCGTATCCATTCTTCCGGAGATCGGGCATGGATGGCTTTGCCATTATAAGTACAGATACTACAGATGCATCAAGTGAGCAACAAATCTGGTTTCGTGTAATTGATGAAATTCCTTGCGGCTACACCTCGGATCACACCATTGTTTCAGGTACAACTGCTCGCATCATGACGGGTGCACAGGTCCCGGAAGGTGCGGATGCGGTAGTCATGATGGAGATGACCGAGAGCAAGGTAGAAGACGGAGAACAGTGGATTGCATTGAAACGGCACATATTGTCAGGTGCTAACATCACCCCAATCGGACTGGAAGTCCAAGAGGGACAGCAACTGCTCGAAGCAGGAACGATCATCGGGGCAGGGGAGCAGTCCGTGTTAGCTACTTTTGGCATAGCAGAAGTTCCCGTATTTCAACGTCCAAAGGTGGCGATATTCGCAACCGGCACGGAATTGCTTGATGTAGATGAACCATTACAACCAGGTCGGATTCGGAATAGCAACAGTTACATGCTTCGCTCTCTGGTTGTTGAGGCAGGTGGAGAACCTGTGATGTACGGTTCTATTGCAGACGATGTGAATACGGCAAGGGCCAAACTGGAAGAAGCCATTCAAGATAATGATATCGTGGTGACCACAGGCGGAGTGTCTGTCGGGGATTATGATATTATGGGTGAACTTGTGCTGGAAGAACATGTGGAGATGTTGTTTAACAAAGTGACGATGCGACCAGGCAGTGTGACCACAGCTGCTGTATATAAAGATAAATTGCTTTTTGCACTTTCGGGTAACCCAGGGGCTTGTTTTGTAGGTTTTGGTCTGTTTGTTCGTCCAACCATTCGTTCCATGCAAGCGGATGCTCATCCTTATTTGGAAGAATGGACTGCAATCTTGAAAGAGGAATACACCAAAGTTAATAATTTTACACGGTTCGTGCGAGGACGCACAGAGATTCGCAACGGCATGGTGTACGCGATACCGGCTGCTGCCCGTGTAGATGAATCCAGTGTGATGATTACCATTAAGGACAGTGATTGCTTGATTGTTGTTCCCCCTGAGAAAAAAGGTATTCCTGCGGGTGAGCAGGTACGTATTATCAAACTGCCCTCAGGCCATGTGAGGTAGTTGGTGGATGACTACAATGAGTGATACAAAACCACATATCATACAGGTTGTTGGATACAAAAACACGGGCAAGACAACCCTGACAGCCGCGCTGATCGGGCACTTTTCTTCAATAGGACTTAAAGTAGCAGCAATTAAGCATGATGGACATGACCATTTTGAGATGGATCAAGAAGGAACGGATTCGTATCAATTTGGGGAGGCTGGGGCCTCGGCGGTGGTTGTTATGTCGGAGAAACGTACTGCGATTTTGGAGCGACAGGCAACCAAGCTGGAGGATATGCTGAGCTATCTGTCGGGTTATGATTGGATTGTTGTTGAAGGATTCAAGGATGCTTCTTATCCCAAATTTGTGATGGTTCGAGAAGAGAAAGATCTGACCTTGGTTAACCAGCTTGAAGGGGTAGTGGGTATGATCTCATGGCTACCTTCAGAGCAGTTTATAGAGCGGAGCACCGTAAACAGAGATATAACATGGTACTCGGTTCATGAAACGGAGGGTATAGCCGAAGCGTTGTTGGCGATGGTTGAGAGCGAGTATAGGCAGAATGGTGAAGTCGAATCGTAGAAATGTTAAGACACGGGACATAATGGTCTCTATACATGATTGAATGTACAGTGAGCGTGATTGATCGTCTTTGAATAAACGTAATTTTTATTATGTAAACTAAAATCATTTCTGCTTATGCTCTTCTCTTTGAATGATGCAAAAAACAAAACAAGCAGCAGACCTTTCTCGGATCGAAATCCTTGATACGGCTTGCTGCTTTTATGTTGTTCGGGATGTTACATCCCGTCGTCAGTACGGCGTTCGATAGCTTCGGACATCGTTTTGTCGGTAAGGTGAGCATAGATCTCGGTCGTTTCCGTAGAAGCGTGGCCGAGCTGCTCTTTTGTTTTGTAAATATCATTTTGCAAATAATAGTCTGTTGCGAATGAATGGCGTAATTTGTGCACAGTCAGGTATGGTTTGCCAAAGCGCTTGGCGTATTTCATAATCATGGCCTGGATCGCTCTTTTGGTCATTCGACTTCCTTCTGAATCTCCGTTTCGCATGGCAATGAACAGACCTTTTTCCCGCTTGGGCGTACGGTAACGTGATTGCCGCAGATTCATATAGGTCGCGAGTTCGTCCTTGGCCTGTTCCCTGAAATAAACGGGTGTTTTGTACGTCTCATCATTATTACCTTTGCGATAAACATACAGGAGTTTGTTGTTCAGATCGAGGTCATCGACGTTCAGGTTCACAACTTCCGACACCCGTAAACCTGAATTGAGAATCAGGCTGGCAATGCAAGCGTCCCGTTCTTTATTGAGCTCATGGGAATAGATTGCCTGCTTGTTCTTCTCCATATCAACAGCGTAACCTTCAAGGATATAACCGATAAATTCCAGCAGTTCCTCTTCCTCCAGGATTTTACCTTTGAGTTTGGCAGCGGTGTCCTTGGGTTTATGGGTACGTTTGATCTCGATTTTGGCCATAATGTTCCGCTTCAGCAACGGATAAAAGTCTTCATCTTCCGCAATCTGGCTCAGATAATGAAAAAGGGAGCGAAGGGAAGAGAGTTTGCGAGAGACGGTAACTCTCGAATTGGTTCCTTCCCGTTTGGTTGTGAGAAATAACCGATAGGCGGTAACCGAATCCATGCGTAGGACTTCCAGTTCAGTCAACGTAACTTCTTTATTAGAGCTTGCCTCGGAGAGCCCTTCTGCTCGCAACCATCCGAAGAAAGCTTCGTAATCTCTCAGATATTCGAGCAGGGTAGAGGGGGACAGGTCAGGCAGTTTATAGTCCATGAATTGCTGAACGAACCAAGGCATGGAAGGTAGTTTGTCATCCAGCTTGCGTCGATCAATCTCTTTTTGCACGTTGGTCAAGTTCGACACCTCCATGTGAAAAACATGATAAAATTAATATTCAATTTAATAGTATTCTATGTTCTAGTGTACCATAATTTACATGCTCACAGCTTGTTCACCAAAGCAGGCAATAAGTAGGGTATGCTTCCTTGCCCTTCGGCACGTAAACCTTTAAAGTAATCAATATAGGTAGAGCAGAGGAGGTGAACCGGATGAATATGAAAATAGAACTGGTTCCCCGGGAACGCAGTCAGGTGATTCGGCATTTAATGCAATTTTATCTATATGATTTTACCAAATATCTGAATATTGACGTAGACAGTAACGGCATTTTTCCGGAGTATCCCGGTCTGGAGGCATTCTGGACAGAGGAGGACCGCAAGTTTCCTTTTTTGATTACAAGTGATGGGGCACCTGCAGGGTTTGCTCTGGTGGAGAAATTGGAGCCTGGAAGCAAGGATAATGACTACTATTTGACTGAGTTTTTTGTGATGCAAAAATATCGGCGCAGTGGAGTGGGCACTCGGGCAGCATATGAATTGTTTAAACGTTTTCCTGGCAGATGGAAAGTAACCCAGGTTCGGAACAATGTCATTGCCCAGGCGTTCTGGCGAAAAATTATAGGGGAATATACGGGAGGACGCTTTCGGGAGAAGTTCCATCCGGAGCTGGGCAATCCAAGCCAGTATTTTGTAACCTGATTCGCGTCAGGGTTTTAATTACATATAAGCATTGATGGAAGGTTATTCTGTCATCGTAGTGTCAGTGTAAATAATTTTTAGTTCAACTTATAAATCTGATGAAGGAGTGAGCAACATGAACGTACCCACATTCCATCTTGATGGACAGACAGCACTGGTGACAGGTGCAGGGAGAGGGATCGGAAAAGCAATTGCGATTGGACTTGCCCAATCAGGCAGTGACGTTGTACTTGTATCCCGAACGATGAAAGAAATTGAGGAGACAGCCGCCTACATCTATGAACAGACAGGGCGTAAAGCGCTCGCTCTGTCTGCGGATGTGACATCAAGAGAACAAATGGAAGAGACGTTTCAAGAGGCGATCTCGGAGATGGGCAGCCTAGATATTCTGGTGAATAACGCAGGTATGAACATACGGACGCCAGCACTTGAAGTAACGGACGAGCAGTGGGAGACCATCATGCAGACAAACTTAAAATCGGCTTTCTTCGCTTCGCAATTGGCTGGTCAGCATATGAAAGAACGTGGGCCTGGGAAGATCATTAACATCTCTTCGGTAGGTGGGCATACGGCTTTACGGACAGGGGTTGTATATGGCGCGACCAAAGCTGCGTTAATCCATATGACCAAAGTGCTCGCACTGGAATGGGGCAAGTATGGAATCCGTGTCAATTCAGTAGGGCCATGGTATTTCCGAACACCTTTGACTGAAAAGCTGCTGGATGATCCTCAGTATTTGCAGGAAATTGTAAGCCGCACACCGCTACAGCGAGTGGGAGAACTGGAAGAAGTGGTAGGACCAGTTGTATTCCTGGCATCAGATGCAGCAGGGTACATAACGGGTCAGACGTTATTGGTTGATGGTGGAATGTCCATTTATGGCTTCTAAATAAATGAAGTTGGGGTGCAGCCTAGAAAAGTGGGTGGCATAACCAACTCATGGGTAATAACATAGGGATAGTTAACCATTTCTATTTATCTGTACCCAATTCACTGAACTTGGAGGAAGATAACCATGGAAACGCGCAAGTATGGTAATACTGGCATGAACGTAAGTACACTTGGATTTGGCGGAGCGGAAATAGGCAAAGATGTATCCAAAACGGATGTAGCGACATTGCTGAATAGTGCCCTCGATGAAGGATTAAACGTAATTGACACGGCTGAATGTTACGGGGACAGCGAGGAATTAATCGGTGAGGTGCTGTTACATCGGCGTGATGACTACTATTTGTTCACCAAATGTGGACATGCTGCCGGGATCGAAGGTCCGGATTGGGATGCCAAAGTACTGGAGCAAACGATTGACCGTAGCCTGAAACGGTTGAAAACGGACTATGTGGATGTTATCCATTTGCATAGCTGCTCTGAAGAAGTACTCCGACAAGGAGCAGTAATCGAAGTACTGCAACGTGCCAAGGAAGCAGGAAAAACCAGATTTATCGGATATAGTGGGGATACAACAGACGCGTTATATGCGATTCAAACCGGGGTATTTGACAGTCTGGAGACTTCATTAAATATCGCAGATCAGGAAGCGATTGAACTTACGTTGCCTGAGGCTAGAAAAAGAAACATGGGTGTAATCACCAAAAGACCTATTGCTAATGCAGCCTGGACGTATGAAACACTTTCGGAAGAGGCGTATCCCTTTATATACTGGAAGCGCTTAAGCGAACTCAACTATGGTTTTCTGGGTGAAGATGCCCAGGCTGCGGTGGAAACTGCACTGCGTTTTACACTAAGTACCGAAGGTGTAGACACAGCTATTGTAGGAACAGCCAAGCCCAATCGCTGGCAGCAAAATGCTGATCTTGTGGCTAAAGGGCCACTTCCGCAGGAACTGTATGATGAGATTAGAGCACGATGGAAAGAAATCGCCGGAGCAGAATGGACTGGCCGGACCTGATTCTTTGCATTTGCCAAATGGATTTTAATTTTGCGAAGCTGCCTATAGGCAGCTTTCTTTTTGTCATAAACCTTATATTTTCAACATATGAAAAATTCACAACAACTAAATAATCTAACTATTTCGTAAAATGTCCCAAACCATCTTAAGCATACTACTTTATTTTTGAGACAACGATAAACGATAACTATGTTGGCTCTAAAAGCTAATTCGCCACTAATATAATATTTCAACATATGAAAAATTCACAATAGAAAAGAACGCACACCGCTGTTACTACCTACCTTTTAGATACGATTCAGCACGCCCCACGACTAAATGAACTGCCATCCTTCACTGTGAAAGTCAAATGATTTCTGATTAAAAAATTAGATATTCCAGAAAAGTACCTGCAGCAGCGTATGGAAAAGGAATCCAAAGAAAAGGTTGCCCCTTTTTCAGAAGGAACAACCTTAATTTCTCGAAATAACTACTGAAATAGAAGCCACAGAGCCAATATAAATTTATATAAAAAGTAGAACGAGAAACCCAGCAAAAGCACTCCAGCCATGGCAGAGACTGCTTGTATCATTTTTTTGCTCATTACTTTTCGTGTCACAGATACAATGGAGAGCAGACCCAGGTCATGAATGAGAATTCCACATAGTACGCCAAATCCTGCAATGATAAAACTCAGCTTACCGGTAGATTGGTATGAATCGGACAATACAACACCAAAAACAGATATCCAAAAAATAAGATTACCAGGGGAAACCGCTACCAATAAGCCATTGCGGTATGTCCTCCAAAACGATTTTTTGATTTTTCCTTTTGTATTATCTGATGTTGCCATATCCAGATCGGAGTTCCGGATCGAATCGTATCCCAGAAAGGCAAGAAATCCCGCTCCCGCAAGCCATAGTGGAATTTGTACATAAGGAAGAGATAAGACGGAAGCAAACCCGAAGTACATGGCCAGGATCAAACCAGCATCAATTGTCATGCCTCCAAGACCGACGGCCCAGCCATGGATAAACCCATTTCTCAATCCCTGCTTGGTCATCTCTACAGTAATTGCTCCCACTGGCATGGCAATAGCGAGACCAATCAGGACGAACTTAATATAGATTTCCATTGTCATTTCCTTTCCGTCTGTAATGAATTCTTATTTCGATAGGGCTTGTCCAGCTGCTTATGTAGTTGTAGCGAGTATGGAGCACAGGGCTCTCCTCCTATAAATGGGTGGTATAGAGTTTATTCGGAGGAGAGTATTTTTAGAATCGATTTAAGCTATTCCTTTACGTTGTCCTGCTGAAGGGATCGAAGAAACGGGCATTTGGAAGGAGCGGTATCGTCATCTCGCAAAAAATATTGTTTATACTCCAGGTTGCCTTGTGATCCGTATTGCTTTAATTCGGGATGAGCCGGTATGGTATCGTAGGCAGCCAAGCGTGCGCGGATTTTTGGAGCAATCGCTGCAGCTTTCTGAGGTTGTGCGTTCCATATATCGAGTACCCAGCGCGGTGTTAGAGCTAACATGAAATAAGGAAAGTGGCGACTTTGTCGTGATACATGGGCTGGCGTCCCGCAATAGACAAAATACCGTTCGTCATTGTAACAAAACTCCCACATGGGATGCTCTGGGTCTTCTGGAATATCTTTTGGCCAAGGTTTGTTATCCAAGTGTCTAATCTGGCTTAATAAATCCCAGAAGGCTGTTTCATAGGCCAATACATCCCGGACTTGTTTTTCCTTATCAAAAAATAAAATCAATGAAGAATATTCTCCGATTGAACGAGAGCATTCTCCATATTCCTTGAGTATGTCTGATACATTACGTTCTGCAGACTCGTCTCCGAAATTAGAAACAAAGCCGTATCGGAGGTGCCCCAGGGCAAAAGCCTGTGTAGCCGGAATACAGGGAAATCGAACCTCCCGGTCACTCATTTTCGAAGAGAATAAACGGTAAGCATCTCTTTTCCAGGTTTCGAGAGGAATCTCCTCATTCTCAATCTCAGAAGATGAAAACAACAACGACATGAATAGTCCTCCTTTTACCTATAGGATATAACCCAAGGGAAAAATGGTGACAGTCCAACTTATTTTTGTTATGGAGACATGCAAGTGATCGATGTAATAAACATACATATCACTTATCTTAAACGGATGAGGTGATATGTTGTTTTTTAATATCAAGGAATTGCAGTATCATGCCAAGCCGGATCGACCCGACCCCGTATTTGCAAGAAAACTACAAGAAGTACTGGGAGGACAATTTGGCGAAATTACCGTAGCCATGCAGTATTTATTTCAAGGCTGGAATGTCCGTGGAGATGGGAAATATAAGGACCTTCTTATGGATACGGGAACCGAAGAACTCGCTCATGTTGAGATGCTGGCTACGATGATCGCTCGCTTGCTGGACAATGCTCCATTAGCCACACTGGAAGAAGCCGCCAAAGACCCAGTTATTAATGCGATACTCGGTGGGAGCAATCCACAACACGCGATTGTAAGCGGACTAGGAGCAGCCCCAACCGATAGTAATGGATATCCCTGGAATGCAAAGTACACAATAGCAAGTGGTAATTTATTAGCTGATTTCAGACATAATCTAGCAGCAGAATCTCAAGGCAGACTTCAGGTTGCCAGGTTATATGAAATGACCAATGACCGCGGTGTGAAAGACATGTTATCGTGGTTGCTTGCTCGGGATACCATGCATCAGAATCAGTGGATTGCAGCGATAAGAGAACTTGAAGAAAAAGAAGGAATTGTTGTGCCCAGTACGTTCCCGAAAGAACTTGAGAAGAGAGATGTGGCGTATGTTCTCTTTAACTTCTCTCGTGGTGATGAGAGCGCAACCGGACGGTGGGCTCACGGTCCAAGTATGGATGGGCAAGGTACTTTCCAATATGTTCAGCATCCTCAGCCTTTGGCACCTGCGCCTAAACTTCCGCCAGCTCCGCCGTATATTTTTGATACCCCACCTGAGGTTCTAAGAAAAGGAAGTTCAGCTGATATGCCACCGTTTATGCCATAAGAATATGTATTCAAAATAGATAAAGGGAAACAGAATATATTCTGTTTCCCTTTTCATTAACAGAATGCATTATTCTAGTTCATGCACTTCTATTTGTTTTATGAGGTTGGAGCCAATACCAGAGATTGTTAACGGCTGGTTTACATAAAATTAGGAAGGGAACAGAAACTAGAATAGTAAGTTAATTCAGAATGGAGGAAAACCATGTTTTTTTATCGTGAAGACCTGATCAATATGATCGTACCAGACAAGCCTGATCCCGCGGCAGCAAAAGTATTGCAAGAGACGCTTGGCGGTCAATTCGGTGAAATGCGGACGATGATGCAATTTTTCTTTCAAAGCAGTAATTTTCGGGGCAACGCCACGCAGTTTAGAGATCTGATCCGTGGTGTATTTCTTGAGGAATTAAGCCATATTGAACTGGTGCAACAAACCATTAATCAGTTATTAACGGGAGCCGGTGCAGAGGGCGCGGGAGATGCAGGGGTCGACGGTGCTCCATTGGATGAAGCGATTAAACATGCCAACCCGCATCATTACATCATGGGGGCTCAGAGCTCATTGCCTGTTGATGCTGCAGGTAATCCATGGCTTGGAAACTATGTGTACGATCATGGGAATCTGGTAAGCAACTTACTTGATAATATTGTGTTGGAGTCTACGGGTGTGTTGCAAAAATCAAGAATATATGAAATGAGTACCAACAAAGCATTCCGTGAAACGCTGGGTTTCCTGATTGTTCGTGATAATGCGCATCAAAATGCATTTGCCAAAGCACTGGAGACCCTGGGTGTGAATTGGGGCAAAATATTCCCGATTCCCAACTATGACATTAATAAATATCCCGAATGCCGGAAATATGTAGATATGGGCTTCCACAATGCGCAGTTTAATTTCCGTTTAGACAATACACGCATCGCTGAGATTTTCAGTGGTCAAACGCCAAGTCGTAATGGTGGGGAACTGCAGGTAATCGATCCCCCACAAGGATATCCACTTCCTTATATGCCTGAACTTCCAAATGAGCATAGCCCAGGGATACATGATCTCAATGCATAAAGAATGAACATCAAGTATGAACAAGCACTCTATAGTATAGGACGGGTATGAAACTCAAGGTAATGACGAAAAAAGAGACACTTGTGCTCTCTTTTTTTGCAACGAATAAAAAAGGAACCCAAAGCTGGGTTCCTTTATGTGTTACATGAAAATGTTATTGCGGGCGGTTTTGATTCGAATACGAACCAAAGGATTGACCATTAGTTGAGATATTGGGAGTGTTGTATGGCTGCTCAAGATAAGATACGTGCTGTGAAGATGAGTGTGCAAGTTGTTGTGCAAGATTGGAGATTTGTTGTAATTGCTGGATGGCGGTTTGATGTCCTTGCAGTGCGGTCTGGATCATATGTGCAGCTTGTTGCTCGCGTTGTGCCAATTGCTCAAGTTGTTGAGCGTTGCTTTGTTCTTGTCTAAGTAGTTGTTGATATTGCATCGAAGCCTGCTGTGTTTGTTGTGTAAGTTGTTGAGCCAACTGCGTAATTTGCTGCGATTGAGAGAACTGATTCATGTGTAAAACCTCCTATGTGTTTTGATGTACTCGTGTATTATTTAATGAGGCCTCAAGAATTATTCAATATATCCAGTTTGTCTGAAATAAGGATTAATTTATGAACATGATTCGCTGTGGATTGGGAAGGCTACCTTTAGTGACCTAAAATGATACAGAAAAGGAATGACAACATGAGTAAAGCATCGACTAACGCTACAGAAGAAAAGAAACTGAAATGGTGGCAATTAAGTCTGCTAGGTGTGGCAGGAACAATTGGTACAGGGTATTTTCTGGGTTCCAGCCTTGCGATCTCGATTGGTGGTCCAGCTGTGCTGCTGGCCTATATCTTGGCGGCCTTGGGTACATATGTAGTTTTTGATGCGCTCGCGAGAATGACAGCGGACCATCCGGAACAAGGATCTTTTCGCTCATATGCCAAGAAAGCCTTTGGAAGTTGGGCAGGCTTTGCTAGCGGATGGTTCTATTGGTTTTCGGAGTTGCTCATTATGGGGAGTCAGCTAACCGCATTGTCCATTTTCTCCAGGTTCTGGTTTCCGTCTGTTCCGCTCTGGATCTTTGCTGCAGGATTCGGAATTGTAGGTCTTTGTATTGTATTCTTCGGTAACAAGGGATTTGACCGGGTTGAAAATGTACTGGCTATCATTAAAATTGCAGCCATCATCATGTTCTTGGTGCTTGCCATCGCCCTTCTCGCAGGGTGGATTGGGGGAACCAAGTATGAACACAAAGTACCGCTGGATATGGCAGCTATTTTTCCAAAGGGTGGCATCGGATTGTGGTCTGCGTTTCTTTTTGCGTTCTATGCTTATGGAGGTATTGAAGTTCTTGGCATTATGTCATATCGGCTTCAAAAACCGGAGGATGCCCCAAAGGCAGGAAAAGTCATGCTCATTGCGCTATCCACCGTATATGTTGTATCCATTGGACTCGCGTTAATTATGGTTCCTTTAAATGCATTCAATCCCAAAGAGAGTCCATTTGTACTGGCACTCAGTAGCGATCACCTTGCTTTTGTCCCACATTTGTTCAACGGGGTGCTCATTGTAGCCGGATTTTCAACGATGACAGCTTCGCTCTATGCGGTGACGTCTATGATTATTACCCTCGCTCAGGAGGGAGACGCCCCGCAGTTATTTTCTCGAAAGTGGAAAACGAAGTATCCGTTATTTGCCTTGTCCCTCATTGGTTGTGGGTTAGTTGGTACGATCATCATGTCTCTTTTACTCCCAGGCAAAGTATATGAATACATCACGACTGCAGCTGGACTGATGCTTCTGTACAACTGGTCGTTTATTTTGTTATCCTCCGGTAAACTGTTGAAATCAGGCAAGTTTGATGTGATCAAACGATGGATCGGCTTATTGTTAATCGCTACTGCAGTCACAGGAACGCTTTTTCATGCACTCAGCAGACCAGGTTTCTATATTAGCTTATTGCTTGTCTCTCTCATTGCCATTAGTGACGTTATTGTACAACGGATTCGCAAGAAGAAACCTGCGTCCCAAACATCATCAAACGCCGAGAAAGACGAAAGTGAAGAAAATGAGCAGCATTCTACGGTTATAAGCAGTTATCACATCACGGGTATTCGGTTACGCAAAAAAAACAAACTCAAATAAAGAAGAGAAATTGAATGGCTTTATATCCGAAGTAACAGCCAAAACCGACTAAAGAAAGTCCGGAAATGAGAGCAATTCCTTTAAGCACAGTAGAAGTGAGGTATTTGCGAAAAAAACTTACGGTAGTCGCCATGAATAGATCCCACAGAAGTACGCCAAAGATGATAGCTCCACTATATATCAACAATTGGTCCATAGGGGAGTCATTTACAGCCTTGGCTAGAACAGAGCCATAAATGCCTAGCCAGAACATGATGGAAAGAGGGTTAAACAGAGACATCAGGAATCCTTGAGTAAATGACTTGACAAGCTCCGAATCATCTCCTCTCATTTGAGAAGGGGCAAGGGTTCCTGCATTTTTAATACTTTCCACACCCGTATAGATCAATACAAAACAACCAAACATCCAGAGGAATACCCTTACAAACGGAAGTTCAAGCAGATGTACGATGCCGAAATACACCAGCAGCATGTAGATGATATCAGCAGCGATGGCTCCTAGTCCAACAAACCAGGCAGGCATGAACCCACCTCGAATACCCTTGTCCAATTGCGCAGCATTGATGGGTCCAATAGGGGCTGAAAGTGATAGCCCCAGGATTACATAACCTAACAGTATATAAATAAGATTGTCCTCCTTCCCATACTGTAACAGCATATTCTTCAAAATGCTTTTGTAGGACATGATTATTCAGGGCAATGTATACTTTTTGCACGATTGATCCATATTACTCGGAAATAGTGGGGGTGATTGTATGCTTATACGTTGGATAAAGGAGGCATTTACATCACAAAAGAAAGGAGAAACATTCAATAAACGAACACAACATTCACAAAGACTGGATATTTCGCTAGAAGATAAACTTAACAGTATTATCGAGGCATTTGAGTATAGTCCTGATTTTGTAGTTCGGGAGTTCCCTATGTTAGAGGAGGAGGGTACTGCTCTAGCTGTTTGTTACATGGAAGGGTTAACAGATTCTACGCTGTTGGTTGAACTTATGGACAATATCATTCAATGGATGAATACAGATCCGCTACCGGGAGATCAGCCTAAAGATGTGTTAGTGAAAAAAATCTTACCCGCCGGAAATATCCGAAATATTGATTCGCCGCAACTTATCTATGAAACTTTGTTAACAGGCCACGTCGTTATTCTTATTGATGGTGTAAAGAATGTTCTTGCAGTGCCGATCGCCGGAGGAGCCAGAAGATCTGTAGAGGAACCCACGTCCCAAACGGTGGTCAGAGGACCAAAGGAAGGATTCACAGAGGAACTAACGACCAACATTACTCTTGTTCGACGAAAAATACGAACTCCTGATTTAAAATTCCAGATGCATACCATTGGAAAGTACACCCAGACAGTGGTTGCACTGGCTTACATCCAGGGTATTGCAAAGCCACAAGTCATTGAAGAGGTTACTAGGCGTTTAAATGCCATCAACACAGATAGTATACTCGAGAGTGGTTACATAGAAGAATTTATTGAGGATGCACCGCTTACTCCTTTTCCGACCATGATCAATACGGAGCGCCCAGATACGGTTGCCGGCAGTCTATTGGATGGTCAAGTAGCCATTATGGTAGATGGTACGCCATTTGCCTTGATTGCACCTGTGACTTTTTTTAATTTTTTTCAAACGCCCGAGGATTATTATCAGCGTTATGATATCTCTACCTTTCTGCGGATTATACGGTTAATCTGTTTCCTCGTATCTTTGTTGCTGCCTTCGACTTTCATCGCACTAACCACCTTTCAGCAGGAGATGATACCTACAACGTTATTGGTCACCCTGGCTGCACAACGGGAAGGGGTCCCTTTCCCGGCATTACTTGAAGCTCTCCTTATGGAAATCACGTTCGAGGTCATTCGTGAAGCTGGAGTGCGAATGCCGCGAGCCATTGGACCTGCAATCTCCATTGTTGGTGCATTGGTCATCGGACAAGCTGCGGTAGAGGCGGGATTGGTCTCAGGCGCGATGGTCATTGTGGTTTCTTTTACAGCAATAGCGAATTTTGCTATACCCTATTTCAGTATGGCCACAGCAGTAAGGCTATTACGTTTTCCGTTTATGGTACTGGCAGGTACGCTGGGGCTGTACGGCATATTGGCCGGAGCCATCCCATTACTTGCACACCTGGTATCTCTGAAGTCATTTGGCGTTGACTATCTGATGCCGTATAGTCCGTTTTTCAAGTCAAATATGAAGGATCTGTGGTTGAGAGTACCCTGGTGGGCTATGAAGACTAGACCTGATGAGAAGTCCAATACGAATAAGACGAGACAAGCCCCTCATCAATACCCGTCAGGATCGGATAACATTATAGACCGTATTAATGAAGCTGAGAACGAATAAGGAGCGATTTATATGATTCGTTTGCAGTCCATATTAATCTTACTCATGGTTGGACTGATTACTGCTGGTTGTGGAAATCGCACAGAATTAAATGATCTGGGCATCGCAACAGCAACAGGATTTGATCGAAAAAACGGAAAGTGGATCATTACCTATCAGATTATTGTACCACCAGCGAGCAGTTCAATTGGGTCGTCGTCTGGTGGATCTCAAGCCCCCGTGAACACATTTTCATCAGAAGGCAAAACGATTCGGGAAGCTGTTGCCCAAAGCAGCGTGGAGAATCCCAAAAGATTATATTTTGCACATACCAATGTCGTTCTGATTGGTGAAGAAGCGGCAAGATACGGGATTGCGGAGATCATGGATCACTATTATCGAAATATTGGTTCTCGGGAATCTGCC
This sequence comes from Paenibacillus sp. AGC31, assembly GCF_057334655.1. NCBI lineage: Bacteria > Bacillati > Bacillota > Bacilli > Caryophanales > Paenibacillaceae > Paenibacillus > Paenibacillus sp. AGC31. The sequence continues at coordinate 74,112 of NZ_JBHFJH010000046.1, read as the reverse complement.
AAACTTATTATTGCAGATGGTCAAGCAAGGGAGTATCTCGAAAAATTGATTCCTCCAGAGAAACAGCCTGGCCGTGCTTTATCCGAGATTTTGGAACGGAATAATGAAAAAGGGTCGTACTATCCCGTGATGAACATACATGAGGTTGCTCTGAAGATCACTTCAGACAGTGGATCAGCCGGAATTCCTGGTGTTACAACAGATACACTGGGCGATAACAAACAGAGTTCAATTGATATTTTTAAGGAAACATCAATACCCGGGAATTTAAGAATTCAAGGATTAAGTGTATTTCTCAAAGACAAAAAGATCGGAGTTCTGAACCAAAAAGAAAGTATGGGTATCGTCTGGCTAACAGACAGGGTGAACTGGACCAACTTGACCTATAAAGGTGCAAAGGGGGAGGTGAACTCTTTTCTTGTGCGCAAAGCAAAAGTTAAGGTCGTTCCTGTGAAAAAGGGGCTTCATTATGCTGTTCAGGTAGATGCAAAGGTCGACGCTGAACTGGATGAGAGCACATCTGGTGAGGATATAGTTAGAACACACACTATTCATGAATTGCAGCGACAGGCTGAACAAGTCATTCAAGCACAGATATTGGACGGATGGAGAGGGAACCAGAGGCTTCATGTCGATATGTTGGGGATCGCGAACAAAATACATCAAAGACATCCCAAAGAGTGGAAAGTTCTAAAAGACAACTGGTCTAGTGAATTGGCACAGATGGATATTAACATAAACGTAAACGTAACTTTGGAACGAGTAGGTTTGCTTCAAGATTCTTTCAGCAAGTTGCTTGGCGAACAGAAAGACTAACACCAAGGAGAGGTTCAATCATGAAATTGTCTAGGGAGCTTCGCGTATCCGAATTGGCTGTTTGTCTTTCCTTATTTGAAGTTGGCAGTACAACCTTGTTTCTGATAGGTGGAGATGCCAAACAGGATGCATGGTTAGCCATGCTCGCCGGGGCTGCTGGTGGCTTGGTGTTACTACTCCTACATCTGGCTATTCATCATCAGGAACCTGAATTGGATTTGTTTCTTCTGTGTCGCCGTTATATGGGAAAAGTACTAGGGACAATCGTAAGCCTTTCATTTGTAGCTTATTTCGCCTATGAGGCTTCACGAAATTTACGTGACATCAGTGAAGTCACTGAATTGACCTTACTGAACAGAACGTCGATGTGGATCATCAGCATGATCATCATTATCGTTGTATCCAACACCGTACGATATGGATATCGTGTACTGTTTCTCATGTGTATGATTCTGTTTCCGCTCATGGCGCTGGGCTATGCGTTAATCAGTTTCTTAATTCCAACAACAGGTCTTTTTCACTCGGATCTGGCCTTGCCTGTTATGGAGAATGGGTGGAAGCCGATTTTTCAAGCTGCTTTTCCGGAGATCGTATCCTTTCCATTTGGGCAGGTTGTCTTATTCCTGGTCTTTTATCCCTATGCTCGGAAAGGAAGGAATCTTAACAGAGCGGTGATCATCGCCTATATCCTAACGGCTCTCGTTTTAACATTTATCAATCAACTTATCATTTTTGTCTTGGGTCCTCAGATTGCTGCCTATAGTACACTCCCGCTTTTGGAGACAGTACAATTAATCAATTTGACTGAAGTGTTTGAACGGATGGATGCCTTGTTCACTTTACTCCTTTTCCTCGGATTGGGTATTAAAATGGCTGCATTTTTCCATGGAGCCGTGATTGGACTCGAAAGAATAACTGGAGCGAACTATAGGAAATGGGTGTTTCCAGTAGGGCTTGTTCTATATGGGTTGTCTTTTTTATCACCGACATTTACAGAACACATTGAGATAGGGCGAGGATACACATTGAATTATACTTCTCCTGTATTTCAGATTTTTTTACCCGTACTACTATTGGTTGTCATTCTCCTGAGAAAAAAAGGTATGCAGAAAAGCGAAAAAAACTAGCTGGAAATATACACTGGAATTAAAAAACGACCCAGTCGTAACTGAGTCGCTTTAGGCGTTAACCATTAGTTGTCATCCAACAATTTCAACGCCATGTCTGACTTCTGTAAATCGTGTTCAACTTGCTCTTCTATACTATAGGGATGATACATCTCATTCTTGATCATATAATCTGCGATCTTTTGGTGGGTTTCGATTGCAGTATCCAATTGAGCTTTAAGGACTTTCCGAACTCGGGGGGTTGCAGTTTCGGTAAGGGCTATCGCATAGGTACGTACCGCCGACTTAGCAGAAAGAAGCATATCGGTGGCAATGGCCATATCATCCATGGGAGCAACGGCTTTAACGAGCATTTCTTTCGTTTTGGTTGTAGTCATAAGAGAACCCTCCTTATTTTAATAGAGATTTTAATTGTTCAATAGCTTTGGAAGAGTTGTCCAAATCATCTTCGATTAAGGATTTTAGTGTGTCGTCTTTTACGAGTTCCAGCATCGTTACGGCTTTGGTGGCACACGAAGTTTTGAGAGTTAGCAGTTCATGTACTTCGAGTTTCTCATGTAATGCAAGTTCCTTAGTTGCCATCATTAAGCACCTCCAAAAAATAGTTGTTTATAATAGCTAATAACCTGCTGCGAAGCATATAAACAGGATTTATTATAATTAATTCGAGAAAAATAGTATTTAACTTTTTATTTATCTGTTGATCTCATATCCAGGTCATGGTGAAGTTCCGTGGCAGGAATGACGGGCTCAGGTATCTGTCCCTTTGGAACAGGATTGGAGATATATACATAGTCTCCGGTTCCATCAGGTGCACTTCCTGTAGCCCATAAACCTTCGGCGGATTCAGTTCCCTCGGAGAGATTCCAGAATTCATAGGCCTGCGGCTGAGATTCTTGCTCGGCTTCAGGAGGGAAAGAGGCTGGAACAACGACTCCATTCTTTTCTTCCAGTTCCTGAATAGCGGCCATCCATTGATACTGGTGATAACGATCACGTGCTAACATTTTACGGAAAGTAGCCCGCACACCTTCATCAGTTGTCATATGGTACAGTCTTGCTACCTGAAGGCGACCCTGACTCTCGGCATGCAAATTGGAGCGCATGTCTGCAAGCAAGTTTCCGCTTGCCACGATATACGAACCATTCCACGGAACACCGTTAGAGTTGGTTGGCAAACCACCAAGACCGCTGACGAGCAGATGTTGTGGGTTGATACCGCCCATAATTGCTGCTGTCACAGGATCCTTAGCGGCTTGTTGTTGTTCCTCAGGAGTAGCACCATCCAGCAACTGACTGATCAATGAGCAGAGCATCTCGACATGTCCAATTTCTTCGGTGCCAATATCCATTAGCATATCTTTATATTTCTCTTCACCTCGGCAATTGAATCCCTGAAAAAGATACTGCATCATGACGGTCATTTCACCAAATTGCCCTCCCAACACTTCTTGAACCTGACGTGCAAGCATGGGATCGGGACGATCTACTTTGACTTCAAATTGCAACTCTTTCTGATGTCGAAACATGTGAATCCCTCCAATAAAGATGTCTTAAAATTCTGATGATTTCAAAATTTTATTAACCTGTCTATTGGAAATTAAACAGTAAAATAAAAAAAGACAAAGCAGGAGAATGGGGGCTTCTCCTGCTTTGTCTTTTTAATTCACTACAACATTTTGTTAGACGTCTTCCAATAAACTCTATTCTGAATCCGGTCTTTTGACTTGAAGCGGTGGAGGGATGAGCCAGCCTTTTTCTTTGTTCATTTGAAGAATTCGGAGGCCTAGAGCTGTTTTGGTTGCATGATATTTAGCAAATAACGCGCCAATATCTTCTCTGATCGATTGCCCAATCGTTTGGCTTGCAGCAACCAGACCCATGGCGGTATCGGCTGTTACTTTTGCAGCAATCTCAGGGTCTGTGAATCTTGCGCCAGCCGGGATATCCTCAAATTCTACATGCGGTCTTTCCGGCAGTGTTGGTGCAGGGGCAATACCATTTTCAGTCAATAGTGTATCGCATTCTTTAATTTCGAGTTTAGCTTGGTCCAGCAGGTCTTCCAATATTTTCTTTAAATCTTTATCACCTGCATGACTCATATAAGCTTGATAGCAAGACACAGCGCCTTTGGCTATTGTGGAACATTGCCATACACTAAAGATTTCACCATAATGCATCGGCTCGTTCTTGGGGTTGCCACTTAGAATACCCATGATTTGATTTCCCTCCAGTATGTTAATTTACCACCAACTTATGATCGCCTATATTCTATAAAATTATGCACTGAACAGGGAATGGAGGATGTTATATCGATTTTATTAACATCATATTTATTATGTAAACTAAAAGAAATCTAAACTATTTTATCTTGTTATTCAAAAGGGAAAAACCAGCAGAACAGGTCTGCTGGTGGGAGTGCAACGTGTATTTTTAGACTGGAAAAAGTGGGTTACCATTCATCCCGATCCATAATTCTGACTTTTCAAGCTGTCCAGCCAGATGTAATAACCAATCTTCACGTCCCTTGGTTGCCATCACCTGAACACCCATTGGCAAACCTTCTGGTGTCATATGCAAAGGCACACTTATCGCAGGCTGGCCTGTTAAATTCGCAAGCTGGGTGAACGGAGTATACGTAAGACTTGGCTCAAACATCTCATAGATGAGTTGTTGCTGCTGGGTCTTGTCCAGTTCGCTGATCCGCATCAGGTTACGGATCTGTTCATCATGAGGTGTTAACTCTCCAATTTTGGGCGCAGAAAATGCATTAACGGGTGTGACGTAGAAGTCGTAACGCTCAAACAAAGTGGACATCTGAGCAGCGGCAACATCCCATTCAGCCAGACTATGCACGAATTCCGCAGCGGACACCTTTTTGCCAGCTTCAGCCAGAACCCAGGATTCAATCTCCATATCATCTGAGGTAAGAATTCGGCCCATGGAACGTTCCATGGAAGAGATCATTGCCGCCATTTCTCCACTGTTCATCATATAGTAGTTCTCCATCAACCGGACTCCGTTAACCGGACTCAGCTTTTCTTCAACAAGATGCCCTTGGTCTTCCAACCAGCGAACGAGTTTGTGCACAGATTCTTTGGCTTCTGCGCTGACGGGTGTACCTACAGGTGAATCTGTTGTGTACGCAATTTTCAGTTTGCGTTGATGAGGATAGCTCATATCTGCCAAGTAACTGCCTGGAAATAGTGGAGCATGAAACGCAGCTTCAGGCTGAATGACTTGCAAAGTATCGAGGAGGGCGGCGCTGTCCCGAACCGAGCGGGACAGGGCAAAATCAATGGATGCGCCTTGCCATTGACGACCAACTCCAGGCCCCACAGGTGTCCGTCCGCGTGTTGGTTTTAATCCAAACAAGCCGCTAAAGGAAGCCGGGATACGAATCGAACCGCCTCCGTCACTGGCTCCGGCAAGCGGGACAATCCCTGAAGCTACTGCCGCGGCAGCACCGCCACTTGACCCACCTGGGGAGTGATTGATATTCCATGGATTGCGAGTTGGACCATGAAGACGGGGCTCGGTAATATTTTTTAAACCAAATTCAGGCGTATTGGTATGTCCTATAATGATAAAGCCTGCATCACGTAGTCGAGTGACAAAATTGGAATTGCGTAATGCACGATGCTCGCTGAACAAACGGGAGCCTGAAGTCAGAAATTCACCTTCCAAGGATTGCGAAATATCTTTCAGGAGCAGGGGCACACCGGCAAAAGGTTGTTCGCCGGGGCGAACCAAACCGGCTTCCTCCCGTGCGCGATTTTCATATGTACGAATAACCGCATTAAGTTGCGGATTCACTTCTTCAAGGCGTGCAAACGCCGCTTCCAGCATTTCAACCGGGGATACTTCCCGGGATCGGATCAGTTCAGCCAAACCTACGGCGTCGTAGGAGGTATATGAGAATGAAGACATTAATGATCGTTCCTCTCTGAATATAATTCATCTGTTTATTCCATATGTCATCGTACCACCGGATTAGACAAAAGACAAAACATAGAAGAGACGTAGTGCGATGATATGCATATTCGTTATGAGGTTGGAGGGAGAAGAGCGGAGGATTTGCGATATAGAAATAAAGAACAGGGTTAATAGCTCATATTGCTAATTGAGAAAATGATCGAGTAATGGAATTGAAAAAACCACTGCTCATCTAATTTGATGTGCAATGGTTTTATTTTATATTTGACTATTTGTTTATATGTGAACCTCAGATATATCCACTTACTCTGTACGCAGCTTCGGTGCAGCATCAGCCGCAGTTGATGATCTTTCCTGCTGTCTGGAAATGGCGAAGAGGGCCACCCAGATCAGGATAAAACCAAGCAGCTGCTCCCATGTAATCAGTGTACGGAAAGCAATCCAGTTCACCAACACACCCGCCATCGGGAAGCTAAGTTCTGCGAGTGTTGCAACAGATGCTTTGGTTGACGACAGACCTTTGTAATACAACAGAAGACTGAGCAAACCTGGTAACAATGCCTGACCAAGAATGTTGAGGATGACAGCAGCCTGTTCACCCGTTCCGGACGGAAACGTCCATGCCGCACCTTCATTCCACGTCATAAAGATCAGGAGCGGGAGAGCAACGACAAAGCGAAGGGAGGTGACCGTTTCATAACGCGCCTGCCCCAGCATCAATCGGCCCATTACGGTTGAACCTCCCCATAAGGCAGCAGCCCCAAGGGATAACAAGCTTCCAGCATGAATCCAGTTGTCCCAGTTACCTAATGGCAATGTGAAGCCAAATGTAAGCAGGTACGTTCCTGCTAATGCTATGAAGAACAATCCACCAAAGCGACGTGGCAAGGTTTCTTTTAATAACAGTTTAGCCAGCACGATAGCGAAGAGGGGTTGCATTTTTTGCAATAAAAGCACCGTATTTGGATCGTTATGTGTTAGTGCCATGGTGAACAATACCGTTGCGAGTGCTGATCCTCCCCATGAGATAAAAATCACGGCAATCCAGTGGCGAGCACGCAGGTTTTTCAGGTCAGACCGGAATTTCCACAGCACGGGAATGGCAATAAGACTGACGATGATATGTTCCACCAGTACAATCTGCGTGGATGTCATCGTGTTTAGCAAAATAATGCGGAAGAGTGGGTCGACACCCCATAAGGCGGCGCCTAGAACTACAAGCCAGAATCCGGTATTACTTCGTTCCTTGCGGTAAACAGGTGATGCTGCTGATGTCTTTTCCATATTCAGGACTCCTTCGTCAGAACACGGAATCTTCAGTTGGCAAAATCGACAAAAGCCCCCGTTTTGGTATATACCAAATAAACGGGGGCTCATCCAAGGACATGCGTCAGGAAAGAGGCCTTCCCGTGAACGGCATGTCAATGTGTTGATCTTCTCTCATCCGGACTGTACCGTCGGCCTTGGATTCACACCAAGTCAGTCGCTAAATGTCCTTTGTTAAGAACAAATAGCGAGTCGCGGGCTGGTTCCGAAGAACATCACCGCCGGTTGGGAATTGCACCCTACCCCGAAGATCCTATTCAATTATATAGTGTGTTGAACAAGCTGTAACATTAATAAGTTCATCTTATTCCTGTAAGCGCTAGCAGTTCAAGCATTTTTTTTAGAAAACGATTTTCCAGCTGCCTTGCTGTCTGCGAAGGAGTACGATCTGACCAGCGTGATACGCATCATGGAGTACCCAGCGAGCTAGTTCGTGTGCCCATTTCTCTTCGGAGTCCATATATGCGGCTTCAAGATCTGACTCTTGTAGTGCAGCCAATTGATCTCGCAACTGTTGGGCTAATCGAGTTGTACCTTGTAGCAGTGTATTCCATCCGGCTGTGTCAGTTGCATCTCCAGGATTCCCAAATGTGTATTCATTGGAGTCTACAGCAGGAAGGGTAGGCTCCTTACCTTGCATGCGACATAATAAGCGATGGTTGTAATAATACATATGGTTAACCAACTGCCAGATACTTAATCCCCCTGAGGGTGGAATCCAGGCTGCTTGTTCTGCTGTAAGACCCTCCAAGGATTTCGACAAAGGTACAATCCAATTACATTGATCCCAGGTATCATCCTTCTGAATACGTAACACATCTAGTGCTGTTGTTTTCGTCATTGCCTTTTCCTCCTTGCGTATAATTGTGATATGTGTTGTAACTAGCTAAAACTGGTTAATGAGGTTACACTTAATATAACACATCAAAGATGAGTTGTAACCTTCTTTATCAAATTAGATGGTTACACTAAACGGAGGTATATATATGGACAGGTTATGGACCGATTTTGTAAACAGCGATTATCACGACTGGCGTGGGGGAGATCGATCGGAGGACAGGCTTGGGAAGGCGAGCTGGCAGCAAGACTTTCTGGCTCGATGGCAACTTAACGCTTCTGTCCCTGCATCTCCAGAAGATGAGTTGTCCATGAGAAACTTCAGGAACAAATTGAAGGCTCTGGGAGCTCGCTTGTCTTCTGGAGCATCATTAACGGATATAGAAAAACAATGGTTAAATGGCATTATGGAAAAAGGGCATGTGAGAAGAACATTGACTACAATTGATCAGGAACTGAAACTCCAACTGTTAGCTGTAGAAGCACATTGGCATCAGGTTATGGCTGAGGTAGCTGCTGATTTTGCCACGACTTTGGTGGAGGGCGAAGGGCATAGGATTCGGATCTGTGATAATTCGGATTGTCGCTGGATGTTCTATGATGATACCCGAAGCAGAACACAGAAGTACTGTGATGATAAGATGTGTGGAAATCTGATGAAGGTCAGAAGATTTCGGGCGAAACGAAAATCCCAAAATTGATAAATACTAACAATAACTATATAATGTATATATACTAGCGAAAAAATAGTCAGAAGCAGTACAGATTCGTAAGCAGGATATGATCGTCTTTCAAACCAAATCAGATGGGAGATGTGTCTTGTGCGGACAAGTTATCTGTTGAAAAATGGCTGTGTGTTGTCGATGGATGCTCGAGTTGGACAGTATAAGAGGGCGGACGTTCTGATCCAAGATTCGTTGATCACGGCGGTTCAACCCGATCTGGATATTCCGGATGCGGAGATCATTGATGCTTCATCGATGATTATTATGCCTGGGCTGGTGGACACGCATCGGCATATGTGGGAATCACTTGTCAAAACAGCGGGAACCAACTGGTCGTTACCAGTTTATTTGCAAAATCTCTATTATGGTGCAATGGGAAGCAAGCTCCGTCCAGAAGATAGTTATATTGCCAACTTGCTCGGTTCCTTGGAAGCGCTTAATGCAGGAGTGACAACGGTGTTGGATTGGAGCATGCCGTATTCCCCTGACCACACGGATGAACTGATTCGTGGACTTCAGGATGCTGGCATTCGGGCGGTATTTGCTCACGGAGTCCCTGGTGAGACGGACTACTGGAATCGGGATAGTCGACTTACGTATTCGAATAATGATGTGAGAAGAGTCAAAGAACGTTATTTTTCATCACGGGATCAATTACTTACTTATGGGCTTGCCATTCGTGGTCCGGAGTTCAGTCATTGGGATACAACCGTGAAAGAGATCGAACTAGCACAAGAACTGGATGCGATCTGTTCCATGCATGCCGGATTTGGCAGTTGGGGATCTGTGGATCGCTCGATTAGTCACTTGTACGAAGCAGGACTGTTGAGTCCACGGGTGAATATCGTTCATGGTAACACTATGGGCATGGATGAATACAAAATGCTGGCAGATAGCGGCGCTTCCTTGTCGGTCACACCTGAAGTTGAAATGATGATGGGTCATGGATATCCGGCCACCGGCTATTTTCTTGAACATGGGGGAACCCCTACACTTGGTGTAGACGTGGTGACATCCACAGGCGGAGATATGTTCTCGCAGATGAAGTTTGCACTTCAGGCTGAACGATCCAGAGTCAATGAAGAACTTCTGCAACAGGGTGAGATGCCTGGCGAGTTGAACTTGCAGTCCAGCCAGGTACTGAGATTTGCAACTTCGGCTGGTGCCCAAGCACTGGGATTAGAACAGAAGGTCGGAACGCTGACCCCGGGAAAGGAAGCGGATCTGATCATGATTCGTACCACCGATCTGAATATGTTCCCTGTTCATGATCCAATCGGCGCTGTTGTGCAATTTGCCAATCCATCCAATGTGGATACGGTCTTTGTGGCAGGTAAACTCGTGAAGCGAGAGGGTAAGTTGTTGAATGTTGATCTGGATGCGATTCGTCATGCGGCGATGCAGAGCAAAGATTATTTGTTAACCCAATACCGGATGTCCGATGCAGAGAGAATTGCGTTCTCATAATTTACTTTTTCATAAAAACCTGAAATGAAGTCAGTTTGTATTTTTATATACACCTCGACCTATAGTAAGAAATAAAGGGCCGCATAATGGATATGTGGCTCTTTTACATGTCTTCATATCGTCGAATTAGACAGGATAAGGGAGGAAGATACAGCGGAAAAAGACGAAAAGAGCTCTCATTTTCTTAACTTCAGATAACAAGGAATATAAGATGTTTTTGCAGGGAAAATAGGCTCATAAAAACTGCGCATAATATAAATTATACGCAGTTTTGTTTTTAATCCATTTTCATATTCATCCACGTGCAACAGATCATGAACATTTTCGCGATAAAACAACAAAATAAGCGATCTTCAAAAATAAATTTAACCAAGCAACGCGATAACGTGTTAGAATGGTTGCAAACATCTTTAACCGAGCACATCTTCATTTTTCCTCATTTCGTATCGCTTAGGCGAAGCGGGATGGGGATTTTTTTTATATAGAAAGCTAAAGGAAGATAACAGCAGGGGAAGGTTGGAATTTTCTTCATATATGGGTAAGTAATTAGGGAAGTAACCAACTTAATAACGGGGGCGGGGTTGCGGCTAAGCCAAATATGAAATATATTTGGGGATGTGACATGCCATCAGACATAAGAGAGGGGATGTATCATGAACAGACCATTACATACGAATTCAGATCATCAAAATGCAGCTTTTGGATTTGCATTAGCTGACTCATCCGTACTTGCAGAGGCGCAATTAATTGTTTCACAACTAGGAAGTGAAGACGGATTGCAGTTGGATATTGATCCGCAGCGTCTTCTGAAGGATGGACGTAAAGTATCTGTCATTGCACAACAGTTGGATTCACCGGTCAATCGTGAGGATGCCAATATCATCTATGGTCAGGAGCTAGCATACGTGCAGTATGCTGTTAACCTGAAACCGGATAGCTCAATCTCTATTGCATCTATTGAAGGCGTTGAACAGTCTGTTAATCTTGGTTGGGCAGCATTTACAGAGGGGGAATACGAACTTCGAATCTCCCTGCATATGAAAACACCTCGTATTGCTGAAGGTGCACTCGAACCTGAACAGCTTGCAATGGTTAAGTATGCACAGGTTATCACCGTATATATATCGCTTTTCCCGGCAGAAGCAGCGTCGTTGAGTTCACCATCTCAAGCTGTGTGGAGCAGAAACCATCATGTGTTTGACTCCTACGGGAGAGGAGGGTTCATTCTCGCTGACCTGCCTCGACTCGCTGAACGTGTAGAGGAACTGATAGGACAAGGTAACCATAATCTGATCGAGCAATTTTCCGAAGGGAATCTGTCAGATACGTTGCTGGAAGAGGGGCTGATGGCGATTGCCTGGGGTGTGACTCCGTGGTGTTATTCACTCTATTCTGCACCAGATGAGCAGTCGGCTGGAATACTTGCTGTGGACAAGCTGGGCGATGAACCTGACTGGCAAGGGATCTACCATATTGATCCGTCTATTCAACAATTAAGTGTCGTACCTGCGAATGAGCTGGCTTACTGGCCTGCCTGTGTGCAGAACGATTGGCCTGTTATTGATGTGGCGGGTGAAGGCGAGACGTTGCACATGGATTTGTATACTCAGATCTGTGAATCCGTGAATGGTCTGCACGAGAATCCATTGCCATCGTTTGTACTTACTCGCAGTCAAGGCAAACCCGAAACGATCATTCCGCTGATCGACATTGTCATTGTGGATGAAGCGTAGAGCACTGCTTTATAATAAATATATAAATTGAACTAATCATTTACACGAAAACGGAGAGGACAGAAAGCACCTGAAAAAGTGAAGCGTTCGCCTTTATCCACGGATTTTCCCCTTGAGAAAAGGGAATCAGAAAAATCTGGGGATAACAGCGATTGGAAGGTTGTTCTGTCATCGCAGTGCCCGTGTAAATAATCTTAGTCAATTTATAAAGAACTGAATTGAGGTGACGTAGACAGATGATGACCGAGGAGATTCAGGAGCAATATGCGGACGAGCTAGAAGCTTTTCACATATGGATGAAGGATGCCGGATATACAGGCTATACGGTAAAATCATACACGGGTGACGTGGTGGAATTTCTGATCTCCATTCAAGGAAAGTCACTGGAGCAGGTCAAAAAGCTGCATGTGTTGTCTTTTCTGTCCCGTGCGCGGGAGCGTGGGGTTAGTGATGCCACGAGAAATCGCAAACATGCCGCGGTGAACTGTTTTTACAAGTCCCTCATTGAACTCGAATTGTTAACCAATAATCCGGCATTTGGGATCAAAAAATCCAAAACCGAGAAAAACCGTGCGCCCGTTTTCCTTGATGAAAGTGGGCTGACACGTTTCTTGGAGTCGGTAGAAGGCAAGTATCGCACACGTAATCTGGCTGTTTTTCTACTAATGGGATATATGGGATTACGGGTTGGAGAAGTGCATGCTCTGGATTGCAAAGACTATAACGCGGAGCGACGTACATTGGATGTATTTGGTAAAGGTCGTAAATGGCGCTCCCTACCTGTACCGGAGACTGTGGCAAAAGTATTATCACAAGCGATGGCTGAGCGTCTCGATCCTTGGCGACCGAAAGAGGAAGCGTTATTTGTCTCGCAGAAAGGGAAGAGACTGTCTATTCGCAGTATCCAGCTCATATCTACAGAAACCTTTGAACGCTTCCAGCAGGAATCACCAGCCAATCAACGTCAAAATTACTCCAGTCATAAGCTGCGTCACTCCTTCGCGACCATGATGTTACGGCGTGGAGCCGATCTGCGTACCGTGCAGGAGCTACTGGGTCACGCCTCAATTCAAACAACAACCGTGTACACTCACGTCACCAGTAGGGAGAAAGAAGAGGCTATGGCTCTACTGGACGTTAAACTCCCGACATATTAGAAGTAAAAAGCCAATATTTATCCCAAAAAGGAGTCTGTCCAAGTGACAGGCTTTTTTGTTATTGATTTGGATGGCGAATATTTAAACATAATTAATATTATGTAAACTAACATCTAATACCTAATATCTAAATAGTCATATAAGTAGAAGTCAAAACAAAAAACCATTTGCTTCTTCTCTCTGGAAGAAACAAATGGTCCTTTTAGCTAGCACAGATATCTTAATTCACAACGTTTAACATGCTAAATCGTTCACGATATGAATGAATGCGAGGCTAGATTATTCCAATCCAGCGATCTGTTCTTTTAATTTGTTAGCAGATGCCTGGAAAGCCACTTTCTCGGATTCATTCAGCGGAAGAGGCAGAATTTCGCGCACACCGTTGCGATCGACAACACATGGAACTCCGAGATAAACATCCGATACACCATTGTAGTCTTCAAGGTAAGTGGATACGTTCAGAACGGAGCCTTCGTTGCCGAGAATTGCAGCTACAATGCGGTCCAGAGCAAGGGCGATTGCATAGGAAGTCGCTCCTTTGGCATTAATAATCTCATACGCTGCATTTTTGGTACGGTCAAAGATATCCTGTTGTGTTTCTTCATCCAATTCCAGATCTGTTCCTGCAACGTTAGCCAGGCTCCATACCGGTACTTCGGAATCTCCATGCTCACCAATAATGTGTGCGTGAATACTACGCGGGTCGATCCCTTTATTTTTACCAATCAGGTAACGGAAACGTGCGCTATCGAGCAATGTACCTGAACCGATGACACGGGAAGCAGGCCATCCACTTTGTTTCCAAGAAGTATAGGACAAAATATCAACAGGATTGGTTGCAATCAGCAAAATACCATGAGAATTCACTTCAGTAATACGCTCGATAATATCTTTGAAAATGCTTGCATTTTTCTTCAGCAGATCAATCCGGGTTTCGCCAGGCTTCTGGGAAGCACCGGCTGTAATAATAATGATATCCGCATCTTTGCAGTCGGAATAATCGCCAGCCCATACTTTCACGCCTCCCGTAAATGGAAGACCGTGGTTCATATCCAGCATTTCGCCGGTTGCCTTATCATGATTCACATCCACAAATACCAACTCGGACGAACGCTGTCTCAACATTAGCGTGTATCCCGTTGTTGTTCCCACCGCACCCATGCCTACAATCACGACACGACTTGGTTTCAGAGCTGCACTATTTGTCATGTTCATATCATCTCCTTTTTGGGTTATACTCCCATCCATATTAAGGGATTAGAGAATATAAAGCGAGTGTTGTCTATAAAATAGTTCACATTTCATGTCTTTTTACCAATTATTCCGTCGAAAAACAGTTTAGGATGAAATTAATGGTAATAAATGTGCGACCTATAGCCCAGAGTATGAGCTGGAAAAAGGGAGTGGGTCAACCATGAGTCGGCAATTGAGCCTTTTACATAAGGTTTGTGGTAGAATAGGAGCAGTGGATTCTGATGAATCGTAAATAAAACGCCATAGGACAGGCATGCGCGCCTGTATATTGGATGAGAGAGGTGGAACCCACTTGCGTTTGCAATGGATTAAAATCGCGCAGACAGCATTGCTGTCTATAGGTATAGCAGCTGTATTGGCTGCATGCACCGACTCAGATCAACCTCCGGAAGCAGAACCTCCGCAGCAGCAGGAGGACGCCGGGAATACAGGGCAGACATTAACTGTCGTTCCCCCTGTGAACAGTACAGAATCTGCAGATATGGCCAAGTACCAAATACAGACCCGTTTGACCGATTTTCAGTTGCTCAATGACAACGGAGGATTGGCGTGGGGTGTGACGCGGAATGCACTGCGCCTGTACTACACTCAGGATCAGGGAAAGACCTGGACCAATATTTCACCTTCGGAAAATGTACAGTTTCCGGCTAACCCTAAATATGGACAAAGCATTTATTTTGTAGATCGTGCACATGGTTGGATTGTTCGTGAAGGCATGGGTGGAACAGATACCATGGTGCTTCGCACCAACAATGGGGGCGTAACCTGGAGCCTGTCTTCTCTGTCCAAGACGGATAAAGTGACTGCGATCTCATTTGTATCTCCTGAGAAAGGCTGGATTCTCACCACGGTCGATACCGCTATTGGTAAACAGGACAAGAAACTTTACTTCACCGAGGACGGTGGAATTACCTGGAATCGGATGTCATCCAGTGATGAAGATGGCAAACAGGAAGCAGAAGAGATTTCCAAACGTGGATACACCATGGGGATGACTTTCTCGGATCCAAAACATGGTTTCTTAACAGCGCTGGAGTTCGGCACACCGAAGTTATATGTAACATCAGACGGCGGAGAGAACTGGAATACTGGACCAACCTTCTTTGATCGAAACAAATTCAACGGGTGTGGTAATTTCAGTGTTAGTTCACCACAATTTTTTGGACGTGAAGCGCAATCAGCTTGGATGTCAATGTCCTGTTCTCAAGGGGAGAGCACGACATTCAATGGATTCTTTACCACCGATGGCGGAAAGAGCTGGAAGCTGTCCAATTTCACTTTAAACAAACAAACGGGTCCAAATCGTAACCTTTCACCGGTATTTCTGAACGCATCGGAAGGTTGGGCGATGCAAAAGGGCATAACCTACCACACCAAGGATGCGGGCAAAACATGGAGCGTTCTTCCTGCAAGCAGTGTACTGGAGAAAATTCTCGAAGACTATCCGGAGATTGTGAAGATGCAGATGGTTACCCCCAAGCTTGGCTGGATATTGGTTGAAAATACAGATGCCAAAAGATCGTTGTTATTGCAAACGGTAGATGGCGGTGTACATTGGAAAGTACTCTAAAGTAGGGTGTTATCGATGTGAATAGATAGGAGAAAGGAGAGGAGCCTAAGGGTTCCTTTTCTTTTTTGTTTAGTTTGTGAAATAAATCACAAATAAATCCACTAGAAGGTGATATATTTAACTCAACAAGAGAAGGAGTGATGAAGATGAGAACCAACGGTCAAACTCAATTCACGCAGGCGGATGAATTAACCAGATATATGCTTCAATTATGCTACACATGTGACGATGCGAATCGTTGTACGACAGAGGAAGCGGTGAAGGCTTGCATGGCAGAACACGCACAAGCAGACCAGCCCGAACCAGCCGAAGGTGGGGAAGTAACTCGCGGGTTTATGGATCTAATGTACGCTTAGGCTAATGATACACGGATCAATCACGGAGAACGCTCCTGCGGGAGGGTTCTTTTTGATTTGGAGAGAAATGTATACGCTTCAAATTCACTTCGCAAATATTGCAGCATGGGTTATTATAGAAATAATTAAGGTAAATTACTCAAAATGTGGAATTGTTTATTGACTCTTAGTTTGGAGGAAGGTGACAAGGATAAACGTAGTATTCATTAAACCAATGGCTTGTTTTGGGATACCAAAGGACAACTTTTGTCATCCACAAATGTGTTGCTGCAGAAGAGGATAGACTTGTTTATAAAAAATGTTACTTTGATAATTGATGCAACTGTAAAATGATGATTTTGCTAATAAAGCAAAGATGCTCCCTGTAACCTTTGTGATAAAGGCACGAAAACTATATTAGAACGATAAGGAGAGTGGCTAATGAAGATTAATCGAAAATATTACTATGTTAATAAAGTAATCGCTTGTGTTCTGATACTTGCATTCATCATTACGACATGTGCGGTACCTGTAAACGCTGAGGTAGAGAATGTGGAGACTACGCCCTCCAGGATTGCGTTGTCTTCGCTAGAGGAAACGATTGATTCATACGTGGCCACGAATCAGAAGAATACCGCTGCCGTTTCGGTTGTAGCTATCAAGAACGGTGAGACCATTGTGAATAAGGCCTATGGATATGCAGATTTTGAGCTACAGAGAAAAGCAGACACCTCTACTGTATTTGAATGGGGTTCAACTTCTAAACTATTGGTCTGGACGAGTGTTATGCAGCTTGTAGAACAGGGGAAGCTTGATTTGGATACCGATATTCAGGACTATTTGCCGGAAGGATTTCTAAAGAAGCTTGAATACGATGCTCCCGTTACCCTAATGAACCTTATGCATCATAACGCAGGATGGGAGGATAGATTGATAGATTTATGGTATTCATCCGAGAGTGATATTGTGGAATTAGGTGAAGCTTTACAAAAATTTGAACCAAGGCAGATCGATAAACCTGGGAGTGTTGTTGCTTATTCAAACTATGGTACGGCTATGGCTGCTTACATCGTTGAAGTGCAAAGCGGACAACCCTTTTACAAATATGTCAACGAACATATATTTAAACCACTGAACATGAAAGACACATCGATTCACCCGTCACAGTATGATAATCTAAACGTCTTGAAAAGAAGAAACGAGATTCAGGGGTACACTACGAATTTGAAACTCATCCCTAAGAACAGAGCATACATAAGCTTATACCCTGCGGGGGGCGCCATTGGAACAGCAGAGGATGCAGCTAAATTTCTCGCAGCCTTAATGCCGGTGGATCGTAGCAATTTATTGTTTGCGAACAAGGACACGTTAGACGAGATGCTGTCAACCAGTCTATATTACGATGGGACTTCTACTCCACGAATTGCACATGGCTTCTTTGAAGTAGAGTACTGGGTGCCTGCACTGGAACACGCTGGAAGTACGGCGGGATTTTCAAGTAAATTTGTTTTTGACCCGGAGTCTAATTTTGGGTTAGTAGTCATGACAAACCAGTCAAATGAAATGGCTTATAACATTGGTCTTGTACAAAAGGTGTTAGGAAGTAGTTTCAGCACGAATTCAGTTGAATCTGAGGGAGGAGGATATTATCTGCCTGCGCGGCGGGTCGTTTCCGGTTTTACGAAGGCATATTCGATGTTAAGTCTACAGAAATATACCACATTTGACCTTAGTAACTTTGCAAATGTTGTTGAGCGTAACGGCACTGTTGAGAAGGTTTCCATCCCTTATAATGACTTTTTGCCCGTATCCAATTTAACGATAAACTTGATCAAAGCATCTTTTATTGCTCTTGCAATAGCGATCCTGCTCAGTTTGAGAGCGATAATTGGCTATTTTATTCGGTTATCCAGATACAAATTAAAAAACTGGGAAAGACCCGGTACAGGGTTTGATAAATATCATATTGTCATTAATATCGCCAGTCTGGCATTAATTTTGAATACGATCCTATTGTTCATGCGCGCCTTAGGCTTCTCCCCCTATTCTTCATTGCGCATACATCTCATCTTGAACCTGGTTTATGTGATTCTAGCTGTGGTGTATCTTGTCTTGTTGTTCTACAAAGTGCTGAAAAGAAGCTATAGTAAAAAGCAAAAGGCGGTATACATCATGTCTGGCATGTCGGCTTTCCTATTTGCTGCTTTTATTATGGGATGGGATTTGTACTTTTAGAGCTTAATTATCGACGAGAACATGATAAGAAAGAGCATGAGATAGTAGAAAGGATAAAACTATGAACATTCAAGATCTCCCAATTGAAATAAAAGAACATATAGGGGAAGTCCAGAAAATCACTTTTCCTAAGCAAGGTCATACTTCTACTGTGGCTATACTGGATACGTTTGATCAAAAGTACATCATCAAGAAGACAGAAAACGATCTTTATAATGAATGGTTATCCGATGAATATAAGGTGCTCCAATACCTTTACCATACCGGACTCCCTGTTCCAAAGGTATATTCATTTCATACTGAGGACACATCGAGATGGCTCCTGATGGATTATATTGATGGAATAAGTTTAAGAGAATTTCTCTCTAAGATGCCTGACCTCCAAAGTAAAGAAAAAGCGATTTTTAACTTTGGGCTTTGTTTAAAGAAAATACATGAATGCTCTTGTCCTGTTGAATTATTGAACAATAACACTCCTTGGTTAGATACAATACTTAATAAAGCAGAATATAATCTAACTCACTTTGCTGTAGACGGCTCAGCAGAACTACTTCAACAGTTGAAAGAAGGAAGACCAAAACCAATAGAGAACACTTTCATTCATGGAGATTTCACTATAGATAATGTGCTAGTTAATGATTGCAATATTGTTGGAGTTATTGACTGAGCAGGTGCCGCTTATGGCGATCCAAGATATGATGTAGCATTAGCCACCAGACCGAAACATAATGCGTTTGATAATGAAAGAGATAGAGAAATATTTTATAACGGGTATGGAAAGTTAAGAATAACGGATGAAGAATACAATTATTTTGAAGACGGGATATATAACTTCTTTTAGTCTGGCTATAAATCATATCCTCAAATGCATATCCAATCTCTCTAGAAGGAGTCGAATAAATGAGCCCTCCAAAACATATCTTATCTGCCGCTGCTATCGTGATAAACGACAAAAATGAATTATTACTTATTAGAGGACCACGAAGAGGATGGGAAATGCCAGGTGGTCAAGTAGAAGAAGGAGAATCCCTAAGTCAAGCTGCGGTCAGAGAAACGAAAGAGGAGTCCGGAATCGACATTGAAATCATCAGATTCTGTGGAATATTTCAAAATATTGAAAATTCAATATGTAACACATTATTCCTAGCCAAACCAATAGGAGGAGAATTAATCACATCATCGGAGAGCTTAGAGTCTGGTTTCTTTCCGATCGAAGAAGCCATTTTAAAAGTCGAATGGAAAAACTTCAGAGAAAGAATAGAGTATTGCTTAAAACCTGAGATGCAACCTTTTTGCATTGAGTTCAGTGATAAGAATAATATTTAAAATTTTCCAGAAAGGAAGTTCAATCAATGAAACGAGTTGATGTAGTTTACTCATTATTAACGAATCCATCCAAATCTAAAGTGCTTGCGGTAAGAAATGTAGGACGTTCAAGCTGGTCGCTGCCTGGTGGAGCTGTTGAAGCTGATGAATCATGGGAACAAGCAGCAATCCGGGAAGCCAAAGAAGAAACAGGACTCGATGTTGGCGTCCACGGTATTGTAGCAATAAACGAGTGTAAATTTGAAGAAATAAAGGAACATGCCATTTTTATCACATTCAGAGCGGAAATCGTCGGAGGGAGAGAAGAGATATCAAGACCAGACGAAATCTCTGAGATTGCATGGTTGGATATAACACAGGCAGATGAGCTTATGCCTTATTACAAGAACGGCTTTAAAAGCTTACTTAATGGCAATGAGATTACATATTTCAACGAAGGTAACAAGTAATGTTCTGAATGTAGTGTATAAAGGAGGCTATCAGATGAACAAGTACAGTGTTTATGAAACAAACAGCTTTTATTGGGATACAAAAGGGAATGACTTTTTGAGTGCAATCGTGCTTCCACATTATGGAGCATTTATCTCAGAAGAAAAACACCAACTTTTTGGTGATGTCTCAGGATTAAAGATGTTAGAGGTGGGCTGTGGAAATGGTCAATCCTTGCAGTATCATGGAGACCGCAAAGCAGGTGAACTGTGGGGTATGGATATATCCCCAGAAACAGATAGAAAAGACACAACAACACTTGAGGACATACGGAATTCCTGCAACATTGATATGTTCACCCATGGAAGAGGAATGCGGTATTCCTACTAATTATTTTGACGCTGTGTATTCGATTTATGCCATAGGTTGGACAACCGATCTTGAAGGTACTTTCAGCCGAATCGCTTCTTATTTAAAGAAAGATGGTATTTTTATTTTCAGTTGGTCTCATCCAATTCATAGATGTGTCGTTGAAGAAAATGATAGATTTGTCTTCAATAAGCCATATTCTGATGAATCGTGGTATGCGATATCTCCTGATTTTTGTCAGGGTGAATTAACCTTGGCTGATCGTCAACTATCAACCTATGTCAATGCGTTAGCGAAAGCGGGATTTGTCATTGAACAAATGATAGAAGAATCCGATGAGGACATCATGCAATTACATAATAATAGCGATAGTCTCCTTAAGAGAGCAAAGATGTTACCTGTATCTTTTGTGATTAAAGCAAGAAAACGGTGATTAAATGAAATGAATCGGAGAGTGGGCTATGTTTAAATATCAAATGGATACTGCTACCTATATATCGCTATTATTTATGGCTTGAAAGCAGATCAATGGAGAACGTAATAAATCAAATTTTATTTTAACTAAAGGAGCGAGTTATGAGAAGATTACCCCTTTTTGTAGTGACAGGCGCAAGTGGAACAGGAAAAACAACGATCTCTTCGCATGTTCGGAAGCAGCTACCCGAATTTGACGTTTTTGATATGGATATCATCGATAATGTGGATTGGCAGATTGCCAAAGAGAATTGGTTGAGGATTGCGTATAACATATCGCTAAGTGGGCGAGGGACTGTTTTATGTGGAACGATGGTTCCGGAAAACATTGCATCGTCCGATTACATAGATCGATTTGATCGAATTCTATATATGAACTTGCATTGTGACGATGTTACTCGCGAGACGCGTTTAAGAGCCCGTGGGTGGGACGTGAACTTGATTGAAGATCATAAAAACTTTGCCAACTGGTTACTCCATAATTCGGAAACTGCGTTTGACCCGCCAATGCAAACAATTGATACGACAGAACTTACAGCAGTGGGAGTAGCTGAACAAATTAAAGATTGGGTTTTAAAGAACTGGTGCGAGGAATGAACATCTAAAAGACATCTTGATGAGACGAAGGAGGTCACGTTTTGTTTCTCAATGTATTACTTTGGTTGATTATTCTCTGGGTGATCTCCCTTTATTTCAGTTTCCCTAAGAAAGATCGCATGTACACAGTCAATGTGCCAAGCACATATTACATTCAATCTTCAAATCGGTTGGATATTCAGAAAAACTACGAATGCGCTGCATTTTCAAGTGCGTTTGTCTTGAGACATTTCGGTTTGGAGTCCAACGGAACAAAGTTATATGAAACCTATCCTCGCAAATTACTGGATGGGACGGTATATCCCAAAGCGGTCGTTGTTTTTTTCAGGAAGCTAGGATATCAGGCAATGTACTTACGAGGAAATGCGAATACGTTGAAAAAACAGATCAGCCAGGGTGTGCCTGTTATTTTATTTATTAGAGTACATCCCAAGCAACGTTATTTGCATTTTGTTCCCGTCGTTGGTTATGATGAAACACATTTTTACTTGGCAGAATCGTTAGACCACAAGATTAATTGTGATGAAGAATATTACAATCGAAAAATCAGTATAAGTGAACTCAACATGTTATGGAGGTCCTGGTTACCTTTTTCTCAAAACTCCTATATCGTTGTACACCCGATGCAGATGTAAGACGACTCTCTTTCAAGGGGTATGATATATTAGCTTTAAACGAACTAATCTGCTTTATTCGGAACGTCTGCGTGATTAAACCAAGCAACTCATGCCCAAATGGCATGAGTTTTTTTGTGAACAAATACCGTTACGTAAACCAGCTCGACTCAATTAATGGTTATGACCGATTTAGATCAACCGTAGGGACGGTGTGATTCAATTTTATTGTTTTTCCTGGGAATAAGCTGAGTTTTTCACTAAAATGGTTGTTCGTCCACGCACCTTTTCATCTACATACGTACGTTAAACTATGTCTTTAGGGAGGTGTCCACACGGTGAGTTATTCAGAAGTGAAGAAACGTATGAGGAGAAAAAAGGCAACATTACACCCGTGTAAAATTAAAAGAAAAGAACGCCGATTAAAAGTGGTTAAAAAGTTCGTTCAAGTAAAATGTCCGCCTCCAGAAGTGAATATATCTACACCTACTGTTGTTGGCCCAACAGGACCACAAGGTATACAAGGCGTACAGGGCGTACAGGGTATTCCAGGTAAACAAGGGGTTGAAGGACCACCAGGAGCTCAAGGACCAGCAGGGGGGCCACCTGGACCACAAGGACCTCAGGGACAGCCTGGTCCTGCTGGAGCGGTAGGCTCTCAAGGCCCGGTCGGACCTGCTGGACCCATGGGAGCACAGGGGATTCCGGGAGAAGCAGGGGCCGTAGGGCCACAAGGTCCGCAAGGTAATCCAGGTCCTGCCGGAGCGATTGGACCTCAAGGTTTCCCCGGACCCGCTGGAGCAGTAGGCCCAGCAGGACCAACAGGTGCAACAGGAGCAATAGGCCCTGCTGGAGCAGTAGGCCCGGCAGGACCAGTCGGTGCAACGGGAGCGGCAGGCTCTGCTGGAGCAGTAGGATCGGCAGGACCAGTCGGCGCAACAGGAGCGGTAGGTCCTGCTGGAGCAGTAGGTCCGACAGGTGCGACTGGAGTAGCTGGTCCCGCTGGAGCCACAGGAGTTACAGGTGCAGCAGGAGCAGCCGGAAGTGTACTGGGGTTTGCGGACTTTTTCGCACTGATGCCACCTGATAATGCAGCAACGGTTGCTCCCGGTACTGATGTAAGCTTTCCTCAGGATGGGCCGACAAGTGGAATAACGATCGCACGCACAGGGCCTAGTTCATTCAATCTGGCAGCCATTGGTACGTATCAGATTTTGTTCCAGGTGAGCATCAATGAAGCCGGTCAATTAATCTTAACTCTCAATGGGGCAGATTTGGCTCCTACTGTAGTTGGGCGAGCAACGGGAACGTCTCAGATTGTGGGTATGGCTTTAGTGCAGACAACCGTGATTAATTCTATTCTGACCGTACGGAACCCGGCTGGTAATGCTACAGCATTAACAATCACGCCACTTGCGGGCGGAACAAGACCTGTATCGGCACATCTTGTGATCACACAATTAGCTTGAGTACGTTAACAGCCTAGGCTAATTGTCCTTTGCTTTATTAAATATGCATCTACAATGGTAATATGGGTTTGCTTGAACTGAGATAGCAGTGCTTTACCCGAGGCTGTTATCTCAGTTGGAGCGGATAATGGTACAGGAGTAACTACATATCGGATCCCCTGTTGATTTGTGAGGAATGGTGAAAACGTCACTACTAATTATTTTCTCAGTTGTTAATATGATAAAAATATTGGAAAAACATCAGAGGTGAGTACATGAGGAATGGACACTGGAGAAAAATAACATGGATTGTTGCGGCATTATTATTAATCATGATCACGGCTTGCGGCAATAGCAAATTCAATCCAAACGAATTTTCAGAACAGGATCTGGCTGTGACGAAGACCGACAGTGAGGATAAGATTACGTATGGAATGAGCCAGGAAGAGGCGGAGAAAATCCTCGGTGAGGGAACATCTACTGGTGTGGGTCAATCCTATCAATACAATAATGGAATCACGATTGGGTATAGGGATGCCAAAGTCGTTAGTATCATCTTGAACAAGGACTCGAAAGGGTACTTTAAGACGGCTCGCGAGGCAGAGGCGGGGATGACACATAGAGATTCTCGACCTGTATGGCAAGGAACATGGTTTGGTCGAATCTGAACGTAATATCGATTATGCCTATCATATTCAGAAGGAAACATTCCTGGATGAGAAGTCGCTGCAAGCGGAAAAAGATGATCTGGCTATCTATCGTGCATCGTTTATGCTGACAAAAGAAGGACAGGTTAATCAGGTTATATTGACGGATCAACGATTTGCAACAACCTTTAAATAAAACAGGGCTGCTAGTTAAACAAGGTATTAGATAATGAAATAGTACTTATTTTCGGATAAAGCAACCCTTCGGTATTCTGCCGGAGGATTTTCCCCTTCACACCGTTCGATTTTAATCCGGATAACAAGTTCCTTATTTACGTGCATATACATTACTGGAGACGGGTCAAGACTCCGGCTGTCCTAAGTTGTATGAACGGAGGGAGAGACATGGGCATTGAATCATCCTGGATGTTTGATTTGTTTGGAACCGTCTTTCCGGTTGTATTTGTTCTGATTATAGGTATAGTCCTTCTGTCGATGGGAAAGGAGGTATGGAGGTGGGGACGCAACAACTCGGAGCCGCTATTGACCGTGCCTTCACGAATCACCAGCAGACGGATGAAGATGAGTCAGTCGCAATCTGAACCGGGCAGTACAGCACGAACGTTATACTACGTCACCTTTGAAGTAGAAAGTGGAGATCGGCTTGAATTCAAAGTCAATGGTGAAGAGTATGGTTTGTGCGCCGAGGGGGATGAAGGACGGCTCTCGTTCAAAGGAACGCGTTATGTAGGCTTCGAGCGATATAATCGCGTATATTCTGAACGCCTACGTGGTTAAACTGAGCAGCTTGCGCCAGAAGGGCGTGAGCTTTTTTTGATTATTTGCTGGACAAGCGTTTCTTAATGGGCCTATCGTGTTTTTATATAAGAAGAGGCTTAATGTGGTTATGATCAAAGGATCATTACAATAGAGGAGGCAATCAATATGTCATATACAGATCAGGTCGTTGTTGTAACCGGGGCCGCTCAGGGAATAGGACGGAGTGTGGCTGAGGCTTATGCAGTCGCCGGGGCCAAAGTTGTACTTGCCGACTACCAGGAAGCAGAAGGGGCGGCAGCTGCAGCTTCCATTCGTAATGAAGGCGGAGAAGCCATCTTTGTCCAATGTGATGTTCGGAGCGAGCAGGATATTACGAATCTTTTTCGTACAACCGTGGAAGAATTCAAACAAATTGATGTGTTGGTGAATAATGCAGGACTCGCCAAGTGGAAGTCACCCTATGAGCTGACGCTGGAAGAATGGGACGATGTACTCAATACCAATGTGAGGAGTTGCTTTTTGGCGAGTCGGGAAGCAGCCAAACATATGAAAAGCAATGAACATGGGGGTGCCATTATCAACATGGCTTCTACCCGTGCGCTGATGTCTGAGCCGGATACAGAAGCTTATGCCGCATCCAAAGGAGCGATTGTAGCTCTGACGCATGCGCTGGCGGTCTCACTGGGCAATGACCAAATTCGGGTCAATTGTATCAGTCCGGGATGGATTGAGACAGGTGACGTGGAGAAATTGAAAAAGGAGGATCATGAACAGCATCCCTCCGGTCGTGTGGGTGTTCCTTCGGATATCTCCCGTGCTTGTTTATATTTGTCTGATCCAAGCAATACCTTTGTCACAGGGACCAACCTCGTTATTGATGGAGGCATGACCCGAAAAATGATATATGAGGACTAGAACCGGGATTGAGCCGGGCGAGCCCTAAGCTGTCCCAACTTAAGAGCAATAAGCCCAAGTTAAGCACTTGGGCTTATTTGTTTTTAATAACTCGGTTGCTATAATTAATGTGATTTTACAACAGTAGAGGAATGGAGGGAGTATATGTTCGGGAAACAATCCCGGAAGGTATTTTGGCTGTTACTGCTGATCGGAGGGATGATAATGATAGGGAATGAGTCTCCTGCTGAAGCTGACGGCGCAGATATACGGGCGGCCTGGGTATGGCAGGCGCAGTCTGTTAGCAACGGAGATGAGCTGTTGGCCAATGCAGCTAAACATAAGATAAACAGGCTGTACGTGAATATAGACATGACGCTGTCCAAAGAGGTATACCAGACGTTTATAGCCAAAGCCAGCCGTGCGGGTATTACGGTTGAAGCACTGGGAGGCGATCCATCCTGGGCACTCAGTGGCCGTGAAGTCCCCATGCTCAGATTAGCGTCGTGGGTAAGTGATTACAATCAAGCTGTTGAGACTAACGAGCAATTTGATGCCATACATCTGGATATCAAACCCTATGTGTTACCGGCCTGGAAAGAGGATGCCAAGCCACTGGTACAATCATGGGTAGCCAATATGAATCTGTTATTTGAGCAAGTGAGACAGGATGGCGCAGTTGCAGTGAATATTGACCTGCCATTTTGGCTGGATTCCTATACCATCACAGGAAATAGAGTTTCTGAGGATGCAGATAACGAACCATTGTCACGTTGGTTCATTGAACGAGTGGAGCATGTCACTTTACTCGCTTACCGTGATAACGCGCAAGGGAACAATGGTATCATACGTTTGATTGAACAGGAAATGAACTGGGCCGATACCAGCAATGTGAGCGTTACGGTTGGGTTGAACACCAAGCCCATGCCTGGCGAGGAGTTCACGTCATTTGCCGGGAAAGGTGCAGCACAACTGGAAAGTGTTATTGAAGAAGTTGCCTCCGCATTCGGCGAGCATAGTTCCTACGCAGGTTCTGCTGTACATGACATCGTATACTGGGGACAACTGGAGCCGTCGGAACTGCCATCACCGGAGATTCCATCCAATCAGCCAGAGATTCGGGGAACGTATATCTGGGAGGCTTCTCAGGTGACGCATGACGGGGGAGAGCACATACTAGCGTTTGCTAGAGAGCAGAATATTAACTGGTTGTATGTGCGGTTAGATCTGGATCAACCCTATTCCAGTTACCGCAGTTTTGTGAAACGGGCAAAAGCGCAGGGCATAGAGATTCATGCGATGGGTGGACATCCGATCTGGGGCAAGAAGGAGAATCGTCCACGCATTAAGCGCTTGATTGATTATGTGAAAAACTATAATGCTGAATCCGAGCCGGATGAACGATTTGAAGGCATCCATCTGGATATTGAGCCTTACACATTGCCAGAGTGGGAGAATAGTCGGGACACCCTGTTGACCGAATGGGCTGCCAACATTACATTTTTCCAGGAAGAAACAAAGAAGGACAGTGATCTCGAAACAAGCGCAGACCTTGCTGTATGGCTGGATAGCTTCGCGTTGCCAGGAAAGGATACATCTGTGGCTGAATTTATGATCCGTACACTCGATCATGTGTCGCTGATGGCTTTCCGTAACAACGCCGAAGGTTCCAATGGGATTGCTGCTGTTGTGAGTCAGGAGATGGAGATTGCCGATCGTTTGGGTAAAAGGTTGATGATTTCGGTAGAAATGAAGCAGAACCACGAAGGTCCTCATATTTCTTTTTATGAAAAAGGGGCAACGGAGATGGAGCTTCAGCTTGCCAAGCTTCCGGATCTGTTGGCCGAACATCAGGCTTACCAAGGCAACATTGTCCATGCCTATGATTATTGGATTGAAGCCAAGCCTTGAACAGGCGAGTATTATAAGAAACGAGTTGCTTCGGGACTTCACCTTGGGTGAGGTTCCGGGCTTTTTTTTATGGAAAAAAGATGGAATCGTGTCACCGAATGGGCTCCTGCACAATACGATGTACGGTGATGAACAGCTGAAACAAGGGAGGAAACAGACTATGGCTGTTATTAAAGCCAACTCAGAGGACGTCAAGCTGCTGGCTAGGCTCATGAGGGCAGAGGCTGAAGGTGACGGCGAACAGGGTATGTTGCTTGTAGGCAATGTAGGTGTGAACCGGGTGCTTGTGGATTGTCTGGATTTTAAGGATATTCGCGATATCAATCGTATGGTATTCCAGAATCCAGGAGGCTACGAGTCAACACAGAAGGGGTACTTTTACCAGCGGGCAAGACAGTCCGAGATTCGTCTCGCACAACGGGTGATCAATGGAGAGCGCATCTGGCCAGCGAGCAATTCATTGTGGTTTTTCCGACCTGTGGGCGACTGCCCACCAACGTGGTATAACCAGCCAAATACAGGACGTTTCAAAGCGCATTGTTTCTTCAGTCCGACAGGCGATGACTGTCCGGAAGTATATTAAATTTTGGGAGGAATCACCATGATTAATCAGCCTTATCAACCAACGACTCAAACACTGGGTCAGCAAGCGAATTCTGTATTGGGTCAACAAGCCAATTCTCAGGTTCAAGGTACGTCTTACAAAATCGGTAACGGAATGCCTACCATGTCACCAATGCCAGGGATGGTATCACCAAGCTCCACAAGTGTACCCCCACTCGTATCCAGTGGAAGCCCAATGACACCCACGGGTGCAGTGATTACAACAACAGCTCCACAGTTTGAGCAGTCATACATTGAGAATATTTTACGTCTGAACCTTGGTAAATTCGGTACATTCTACATGACTTACGAAGGCAACAAAGAATGGAACGCTCGTATTTTCCAAGGTATCATTGAAGCAGCGGGCCGTGACCATATTATCATCAGTGACCCCAAGACAGGAAGACGAATCATGCTGTTGATGGTCAACTTCGACTATGCTACATTTGATGAGCCGTTGTTGTATCAATATCCGGGCGTGGTAGGAAATTACCCGCAAGCTCCAAGCAGATAATCATTTTCCCCTCATCATTTTGATTGATTACTGACATGTCTAACACATACTGATTTACTTCGCTGTCCTGAATGTGGAGGGAATCCACAGACAGGACAGCTTTTTACATAAACATATATACGAAGGTTACTATAGGTTTAGAGTCATACGTAACCTTTTGGCGATAACATGGCACTTATACATGAATAGAACAAGCAGCATGCTTATATGAAGGGAGTCCATAGCATTGAATTCATGGATTGAAGGAGCGATGAAGGGCGAAACCGAAGCTTACGCACAACTGATGTCTCAATATCGCGGGATGGCTCTTGCTGTTGCCTATAATCGTTTAGGAGATACATTTTGGGCTGAAGATGTCGTACAGGAAGCATTTACTGAAGCCTTTGGCAATCTGTCCAAGCTGGAAGCTCCTGAGGCTTTTCCCGGGTGGTTTAAGGTGATCGTGGAGAGGCAGTGTTATCGCTGGCTAAGACGCAAGCAGCATACCATGATTCCAGTTCAGGAGCTGGAGCATGTATTCCATGAAGAGGATCAGGCGTATGATCCGGAAAAACAAGCGGTGCAAAATGAAATGCATCGTACGCTTCGTGATTCCATTGCAATACTGCCATCATCGATGCGGATTGCTGTTGAACTGTTTTATTTGGAAGGATACTCGCTCAAGGAAATATCGGATTTCCTCGGGGTGAAGGTACCTGCATTAAAGAAAAGACTGTTCGATGCCCGATCCAAACTCAAGCGCTCTATGCCAGTAAGGGATCTGGTCTCTGTATTCAGTGACTTGTATGAAGGGGGAAAAGGATTGTTACACATTATGAATGGGGATCACGCTGCCAATCGTTTAAGAGAGAGTGGAATTCAGGGAGACATCCTGGTATGGAGAGAGTTGTATACGTACGGCCCGGTAGCCAAAGAGATGGGAGATACAAAGAAGCGGAAGAATCGTGCATCCGTGTTAGAGCAGCAGTTGGGCATTCCACAGGCGGAATACTTGAAGATTGAAGAACTTGAACACAAGTTGCATTCGTTTCAACAATACAAGGAAATTGTCTTATGGTTCGAATACGATCTCTATGATCAGACGATGTTATCGTATCTATTACATTATTTCAAAGGACAAGCACTCCAGAATACAAAACTGAATCTGCTCTGTATTGACTCGTATCCAGAGATTGAGCACTTTAGAGGACTGGGACAGCTTACCTCCACACAGATTGAACGTCTGTCCGGTAGTTGGCATGTGATTGAGAAAAACGAGTTACAAGCCGGTGCGCAGTTCTGGGAAGCCTATACGTCGACTGATTTCCGGCATCATCTGGATTACTTGCGGGCAGACACTTCTGCGCTACCCTTTGCGGAAGCTACCTTTAAGGCACATTTGTCCCGTCTGCCATCTGTATCGAATGGTCTGGGGCTCATTGAGCAGACAACACTGGAGACCATTAGAGCGGGTGTGGAGCATCCGTATCCATTATTTCGCGAGGTAGGGGACAAGCTGCATATTCTCGGGATGGGTGATCTTGAATACTGGGCACATCTGAGGCGGATGACAGAAGAACCTCATGCCCTTCTTCAGATGAGCGATGCAACCACTTTCCCTAATTTCAAGCAGCATGATGAAAAATTCCGTGACGTAGTCCTGTCACTAACGGAACTCGGAATTCAGGTGTTGAATGGAGAAGTCGATTGGGCACTGCTGAAGAAGGATGAATTCTGGATCGGCGGATTGCATAACTCAAGCGGGAAACAAGCCAGATGGCGCTGGAACCCCACTTCTGAGACGGTAGTGGAGATTGAGTCGACATCGTAATCAGCAGATAGAATTTGAGAAAATAACAGTATTGCAAAAAGAGAGTATCCAGCCATGCGGAAGCATAAGCGAGGATACTCTCTTTGGTTTGGTTAGATTATGTTTGTGAAATGTTAAAAAACAGCGTAATCGAGACTTTTGTTAAAGAAATAAGGCGTTTGTGCCATTTCGTTGTCATAGGACACGGATTGACTGTGTAGTGTAGAATTATATAATAAAAGAAGCATATCTTTGTTATTCGACAGAACAAGGTGGAGGTGGAAGCATTGGGAAGTTGAAATTGCATATGAGCGGCAGAATGGCAAATATCCTACATTTTCGAAGGAGGTGGACCTATTTGCCGAAGAATGACGGCGAATAGGATGAAAATTTGAGTGACCCCTTACCGAGTATTTTAAATTTAGTATTAATTGGTTTACTTGTATTAATGAATGGTTTCTTTGTGTCGGCGGAATTCGCGATGGTGAAGGTTCGTGGAAGTCGGATTGAGGCTTTGGTGGAAACAGGCAACAAAAATGCCATCTATGCTTCCAATATCATACGTAATCTGGATGCATATCTGTCAGCTTGTCAACTAGGTATAACTTTGGCTTCACTGGGACTCGGGTGGCTGGGAGAACCGGCAATTGCACATCTGTTAGAGCCCGTGTTTACCGCATTTGGACTGGGACCAGTCTACGTTCATGGAATCTCTATTGCCATTGCATTTGTGATTATTACGATCTTGCACATTGTACTGGGAGAACTTGCTCCCAAAACGATGGCGATTCGAAAGTCTGAGACGATCACATTGTGGTCTGCGGCTTTGCTGACGTTCTTCTACAAGTTAATGTATCCATTCATATGGGCACTGAACGGTATGGCTAACGGCTTGTTGAGACTGTTCCGAATGGCACCAGCTTCGGAGATGGACTCGGCACATAGCGAAGATGAAATACGTATTCTGATGAAAGAAAGCAATAAGAGCGGTTTAATTGATAACACTGAATTAGCACTTGTTGATAATATATTTGATTTTACGGATACAACCGCCCGTGAAATTATGATTCCGCGGACGGAAATGATCTGTCTGAACGCCAATGAGTCCATGCTGGAAAATCTGGAGATTGCCAGTGAAAGTATGCGAACAAGGTATCCGGTATATAACGGAGACAAGGATCATATTATCGGCTTTATTCACATCAAGGATCTGATGCGATCCCAACTCACGGATACCATCTCCGTAATCCGGCCCATCCTGGCTGTGCCAGATACCACGCTGATCAGTGATCTGCTCAAGCGTATGCAGCGTAGCAAGACACAGATTGCGATTCTGATTGATGAATACGGCGGAACCTCCGGGCTTGTCACACTTGAAGATATCATGGAAGAGATCGTAGGCGAGATTCAGGATGAATTCGACCATGAGCGTCCTGTCATTGAGCAAGTGGATGAGATGGAATACTCCATTGATGGATTGATGCTGATTGAAGAAGTCAGCGAACGATTCGGGCTGGAGATGGATCGTGCCGATTACGATACCATCGGGGGCTGGTTATACTCCAGAGTAGATGCCATTCCACCTGAGGTCGGTCAATCGGTTGAGCATGGGGGGTATGTATTTGTCATTCAAGAGACAGAGCATAAGCGGATTTCCCGAGTAAATGTGATTAAGCTGGAACTGTTGGTTGAAGAAGAAGGCGCGTAGCCAGATCGAAATTGTAACAAATGAAGCTGTATGGTGACGTAATGGTCATCGTACAGCTTTTTTGCATACTCATGATTCTTTGGGTGCATGAATGACAATATCGGCGTAACGATTCTCCGTGACCAAGCTATTCTCGATAGAAATTCGCTTATAAGTGACGTAAACATTCTCTCCCGGAGCGAGATCATACTGGATATTCAGCTTTTTTCGAGTGGATTGGGTTGTTGTCGGTGTCTTAATGGTGATGATGGCGTACATAGGCGTATCGACAAAAGTAACCTCGTAAGAGTTATAGTCCCCCACCTTAGTGGTGGATAGCACAGGATTTTGCTTAAACTGGGTCAGGTGATCATTCACCATGCCAAGTGTTACGGGTAACACATAAAACAGAAGTACCAGAGGCAGAAGGCAGAAAGCAATCCCGAAAACACGTAAAAATTTGACATGGGAAAGGGTTCGTCCGCTCTGCCTGAGGAAAAGAAAAGCAAGGACGGGAGACAGTAGAAGTCCCCAGATCATAAAGGGCAATACATAGCGGTCAATCCCCATGCTTATCCAGCTTTCTCGAGCTGTAGCCAATAAATATATTAAGGTCCCTGCGGTAAGTGCACTCACCAAGATAACAAGCCAACGTTTGAACGAGCCGGAAACTTCGATATGTAGTTCATTCGGGTTGGAGCTGTGACGATGCCTTCTGGATTTGGATTGAAATTTACTCAAGTTTTACACCTCATTTGCAAATCTGGTTGGTTCATATGGTTTCGTGTATCCATTACCCAATACATACGGGCTGGAATAATTTAGGTTTCAACCATGCTGGAGATGCATGCATAGACAAAAGACGCTGCCGACAGAAACATCGGAGCGTCTAATTTTTTTTGAAACCTGTCACCCGATCCGTCCGTTTATACCCTTACACAAAATCAAGTATGGAAGCGGAGGATGGATCAATATGCGGAAAATGAAAACGAAGAGTGCAGCATCTATGCTAAAAATAACCCTTGTTGCCTTGTTAATGGTGCCAACAATCCTGGTTATACCTACGTCCGAACCAGCCGTTGCAAGCCCGATGGTCAACGTGTCCTCTGGTGCCCTTACACCCCCACCGCCGCCGGAACCATCCATCCATTCGCTTGTTAACACTCGAGAACTTGGACATATCTATCAAGCGGTCGGTGCAGTCATTCCTGGGGGTGGACTATCGGCTATCGTCAATACCAAGACCATGACATATACAGCAATGAAGACACTTTCCGTAGACTATCGACTTGAGCGCTGGACAGGAACAGCATGGGTAACTTTCAAAACCAATTCCAACAATGCAACGAATACAAACTTACTGAATGCCACATCGGATTGGACCGTTATGCCAGGATATTATTATCGCGTTACCAGTATTCATACAGCGTATGATGGAAGTACCACGGAAACAAGCAAACATGTCTCTGGCACCGTGTTATTCTGATCTTATCAACGGGTGCTACCGGGAAACTTCTGTTCTTGAAAATCGTTGGCAATAGCAGTCATTTCTTCTTCCGAAAGGGTGCCAAACAGACTCATATTGTTGGAACCCATCATCCACTGAAAGGAGTTATAGGGTGGGCCGATATACATCAGTGCTTCCGATCCATCCGCCAGCTTAACGGTGCTCATATCACGAAGCATGGCGCCTTCAATTTTCTCCCCAGGCATGACATAGACATAATCAAACTGGATAATCTCATCCTCTATGCTCTTGCCTTCACTGGTATATTGAACTCTCATTTGTGTGGACTCATAATAATCGTCTGGATTCACAGGGTTTTCAGTATCAAGCACGAGTTCGAATTTAACCTTGTTGAATCTCTCGGGAATGGCATTGGATAACAGAAAGTCACCCATGAACCCTTCGCGTGCGATCTCTTCCGTAACAAGTACTGGACGAAGCAGGTGGCTCGATAACTCATACGAAGGTGTATTAAGAGCTTCTTCTTCCTGTACTTTAAGAATGTCGTCTAAGCTGGTTTCCGGTGGTGGAGGTGTTTTGGCTGTTGACGGATCAGCCCCCAGATGGGTCGTGCGATCCTCGATGATAATGGATTTCATGCCATTGCCCCAATCCTTGATGGATTGCACAAAAGGGGATACCGCTTGCGTACCGGACGGCAGGCTGAAAATAACGGCTCCGATGGTCACGGACGCTGCTACGACAACTGAAAGTCGTAAGGTACGAATTCTTTTTTTGCGTAAACCGATTCTGTTAATTTCCCTGTGTACCTTCTGCCAGGATTGCTGCATGGATTCGGTATGGGAGGCGGAAGGGGCAGAGACGGCCTGATGGAAAGCTTCATCAAAAGCCAGGTCAAACGCAGCGTCGAAATATTCGTCTTCCAGCTCTGAATCGAATGGCTCTACGTGCTTATCGGACTTGCCTTTGCTCAATGCTTCCACCCCATTCCTTATGTAATTTCTTCTTGATACTGCCACGGGCTCTGAACAAACGTTGTTTCACAATGTCTTCGGAGGTATCCAGCAGTTCGGCCATCTCTCGGTAAGAGAGACCTTTTTTCCACCGTAACTCCACCAGTACACGGTATTCCGGTTTGAGCTGTCCGAGATAATATTCAATGGACTCTTCCATCATCTGCGTTTCTACCATGCTTTCCACGGAAGCTGCCGTCTGATTCATCGTCTCCATATCTATAAAAACACTATCCGTATCCAATTGGTTACGGTTATTTTTATTTTTTCTCAGATAATTAATAGCTGTGTTCCGTGTGACAACCTTGAGCCAGGCTTTCAGTTTGACCTCGTCTTCAAAGATGGGTTTGTTTTTAATGATTTTGATAAAAGCTTCCTGAATAATATCTTCTGCTGCAGCACGCTCCTTGATGATATAAACGATAAGACCATGTACCATATTATAATATTCATAATACACTTCTTCTTGAAGTGCAGAGCCTAAATTATGGAAATCTGAGGCTAGTAATAACTGGAGCCGATTGGCCATGATGTTCTCCTTTCTGGTGAACAATCCACAAACATTGGTATCATTACATTTTACAACATAATATGGAAACGATACAATGGGATGTTGGTCCGGGAAAAACCAGTTGAGAGAAGTGTGTATAACATGCGGGAAAGTTTGCTTAAGATTAATAAAAGGCCGTCTCGCCAACCATGAAAAAATGGTTGCAAGACAGCCTTTTCGACTGTTCAGAGAAAATACATTAAGGGAGATAACTCTCCGTAATCAGTTAGAATGCCCAGTCTCCCTTAAGGAAGATAGCTTCACGTTCGCCGTTTGCCGTGATACCGTAGATGTCCGTCTCGGGTGAGCCCATCATGAAGTCCACATGGGTGATGCTGGTGTTCATGCCACGGGCTGCAAGCTCTTCAGGAGACATCGATTTGCCACCTTCGATATTGAATGCATAGGAACTGCCAATCGCAAGATGGCAAGACGCATTTTCATCATACAATGTAGTGTAATACAGGATGCCACTCTCAGAGATCGGTGAATGGAAGGGAACCAAAGCGACTTCGCCGAGGTAATGAGAGCCTTCATCCATGGAAATGAGTCTTTCCAGCGTATCCTGACCTTCTTCAGCTTGAAAATCAATGATACGTCCGTTCTCAAATGTGAGTGAAAAACGATCAATGATACTGCCGCCATAGCTGAGTGGTTTGGTGCTGGACACCTTACCGTTAACACCGTGCTTGGCTGGAGCGGTGAATACTTCCTCTGTCGGGATATTGGCGACAAAAGGGGTGCCTTGCTCATTCACGCTACCAGCCTGCGCCCAGATATGACCTTCTGGAAGCTCGACAGTAAGATCCGTCCCTGGGGAGAGGAAGTGCAATGCTTGATACTTCTTGTTGTTCAGGGCAACGGCTTTGGTCTCCAGTCGTTCAATATGCTGTTCCCAAGCCGCTACAGGGTCCTCCAGATCGGCTCTCACCGCAGCAAAAATGGCTTCCCACAGCTGGCTAACCTGCTCGGCTGCCGGGAGATCCGGGAATACTTTGGCTGCCCAATCGGGGGAAGGACAAGCCACACCCGTCCAGCTCATTTTATCCGCCTGTTGATACTGACGGTACTTGGCCATAGCCTGACCAAATGTACGTTGATGGGTCGAGATCCGCTCCGGGTCAATACCTTTCATCAGGTCTGGGCTGGATGACAATACGGTCAGAAAGGCTGCATTATTGGCCGCCAGTTCTTCAAGCTCCGCTGCATGCCATTTCGGCGGCTCTTGGAAGGATTCCTCAGGGGCCATCTCAAACCGCAATCGATTGACGGTTTCATCTCCGTATTTTACAATCACCTGCTTGGCGCCAGCTTCATATCCCTTACGTACCAGCAAACGTACGAATTCAGCGGTATCAATCATCGCAGAGATGACAAATACTTGTCCTGGTTGCACGTTAGCACCTACTCTTACAGCCAGTTCAGCGTAACGATCCAGTTTTTGTTCAAAACTTAACATATGAGTTCCCTCCAATTGTTGAATTTTCGACCTGTTGACGCAGGAAAAGAGAGGAGTAATCTCCTCTCTCCTAAATCACATCAAACGGTTATTAAAATGCCCAGTTTCCTTGCAGGAAGATCGGCTCTTCCGCGCCTTCGGAGGTCACACCGTGGATGTTCATTTCTCCGGATCCAATCATGAAGTCTACATGAGTGAGACTGGAGTTCATGCCACGTTCAATCAACTCTTCTTTGGACATCGTTTTACCACCTTCCAGACAGAAGGCATAGGCATTACCGATAGCCAAATGGTTGGAGGCATTTTCGTCAAAGAGTGTATTGTAGAACAAAATATTCGTATCCGAAATTGGTGACTGATGTGGAACGAGGGCTACTTCACCCAGATAGTGTGCACCTTCATCCATCTCGATCAGGTTTTTGAGTGCATCGAGACCTTGATCAGCGGTGTAATCTACGATTCGACCGTTCTCAAATGTAAGGGAGAATCCGTCAATCAGGTTGCCACCGTAGCTCAGTGGTTTCGTGCTGCGCACTGTACCGTTAACACCTGTTTTCAGCGGAGCCGTGAATACTTCTTCGGTAGGCATATTGGCAATAAAGACATGTCCTTGCTCATTCACACTTCCACCGGATACCCAGATATGGCCTTCTGGAAGTTCAATGGTCAAGTCTGTGCCTGGAGCTGTATAGTGAAGTTTTTTGTATTTCTTGTTGTTCAGCAGATCAGCGCGGGAATCCAGGTTTTGCAAATGGGTTTTCCATTCGGCAACAGCATCATGCTCACCGATCCGTACCGTTTTGAAAATGACGTCCCACAGGCGATCCACTTGCTGTGCTTCTGGAAGATCCGGGAACACTTTAGCTGCCCATTCCGGAGAAGGAACGGCCACGATAGACCAGCTGAATTTGTCAGCCATCTGATAAGCACGATATTTTTCGAGCGCTTTGCCGCGCACTTTTTGGCTGGTAATAATGCGTTCCTGCGCTACACCGTTCAGCAGATCAGGATTTTCAGCGATGACGTGCAGAATAGCGGCACCTTCTTCAACAAGTTCAGTCATTTCAGCTGCAAACCATTTCGGTTCAATGGAGAAGGCTTCATCAGGTGCAAGATCGTAATGAAGACGTGTAACGGTTTCATCGCTCCAGTTTACTTTGACCAATTTCGCACCTTTACCGTAAGCTGCTTTGACAATCAGTCGTACAAAATGTGCTGCCGAGATTGGAGCGTTAACCACGAGTGTCTGTCCAGGATGGACATTGACACCGACTTGTACAGCCAGTTCAGCATATTGCTGCAGATTCGTTTCAAAAGTGTTCATGCTATTTTTTCCTCCAATGTGATAATAATATCGTAGCTTGTTGGCTATTATAGTCCTCATTACAACTATGTAAGGACTCAGAATGGTTCCTTCATTGAATAAGGTATACGTTGCTACGTTATATATTGTACAATTAACCAATAATAATTACCAAACTAGGTTTACCAGAAATGTTGGAGACCGACTGTAGATGAAAGATTAAAGGAGAGAATGATTGTGAATATTGAAATTATAAGTGCTGAAATGCGCCGTGAAGGTGAAAAAGGATACGTGGGAAATACCGTTTACCGCACAGAAGGCGAAAAGTCAGTATATGAGATTACCTTCATGAGCAAGAACGGAAAAGATTGGGACTATAGCTTGCATTTCACGGAGCAATCCGGTGATGAAGAAGAGTTACTGCGTATGGACGAGTTGCTTGAAAATGATGACGATCTGTACAATCAATTGCTCGATGCTGCTTTGGAGGCATTTCCGGCTTAACTAGCCGAGATGTTCTTGTTCTATTGTGTTGTGTCGATGACTATACTAGACGGTGTATGCCCGAAACAGGGTGTATACCGTCTATTTTATTGGAAATGTTGAATAGATGATCCAGAAAAGGGAAGTCTACGAGATGAATGGAACCAGAGAGACAATCCGCCTAATGGGAGGTAACCGTGAATGGCATCTGACAATCTGATTACAGAAGGGTTGACGGGACTTGAAGAAGTCGCGCCCGATATTCTCAGTTTACGTACACTATTCGTTAATGTCGTGTTCATCGGAGAGCCAGGAAGCAGGAACTGGGTCCTCGTGGACACCGGAATGGCGAGGTTCACAGATCATATTGTTCAGGTTGCAACAGAACGATTTCAAGGTCCGCCGTCTGCGATCATATTGACGCATGGTCACTTCGACCATGTAGGAACCGTTATTGAGCTGGAACAATTCTGGGGTGTGCCAGTGTATGCTCATCCGCTTGAAATTCCGTATTTAACGGGATTAAAAAATTACCCGCCAGCGGACCCTTCTGTAGGTGGAGGTTTAATGTCCAGGTTGTCATTCGCATATCCCAATGAGGCGATCAATCTGGATGATCGGATATTCAGTCTACCCAAAGATCATTCCGTTCCAGGCGTATCAGGATGGGAGTGGGTGCACACGCCAGGTCATACGCCTGGACATGTGTCGCTGTTTCGAGAAGCAGATCGTTTGTTAATTGCGGGAGACGCAATCATCACAGTGAAGCAGGAGTCGCTGTGGAGTGTATTGCTTCAGGACAAACAGTTGCATGGCCCGCCTTCCTATTTTACAACCGATTGGCAGGCTGCTCATCAATCTGTCCAGCATATAAGGCATCTGGAGCCGAAACTTGCGATTACCGGGCATGGGCATGCCTTGAGCGGAGATATGCTGAGTGAATCCTTGAAGCGGCTTGATCTGGACTTTGAAGAGAACGCTGTGCCGGATCACGGCAAATATGTGAATTAATTGAACCATCCTATGAAAGACAGCAGAGACAGCCGTAACGTATTGCAGCTGTCTTTTTCCTGTCTTTTTTGTCTTTCTATTATGAATTTGTTCTCTATCATAGATTGGTATTTTGCGCTCGGGCATGATATAGTCGAGCCGTATAATATAACCTTAGTATGCAGGAGGTACATATAACGATGACACAGCAAAATGCAGCACTTGAAGAACAATTTGGAGGGATACCAGCCATTTGGCTTCGTTTTAATCAGTTTGAAGCGGCAGTTATTCCAAGCGTGGGTGCCAACCTCGTTGCTTTTCGTGATACAGAAAAGGGTTTTCGTTACTTGAGAGAGCCGAATCAGGATCAGATGGATGAATTTATGGCAGCACCTGCGGTTTATGGAATTCCGATTCTTTCTCCACCGAACCGTTATGAGGATGGACGTTTCCCTTGGAATGGTAAAGTTTATCAGTTGCCTGTGAACGAACCCGCTACAGGAAACCATTTGCATGGATTTTTGCATGATGCCGAGTGGAAGGTTGAAGGATACGGTTCTGATCAGCTGGAGAGTTATGTGTTGCTTAGCCAGGACGTGAAAGAAGGACATACATTCCATCAGTACCTGCCTTTTACGTTCACAGTGACGCTTCGTTACTCTTTGAGCAGCCAAGGACTTCAGCAACAATTGATCGTCCGCAACAACGGGACTGAATATATGCCGAATTTGTTTGCATTCCACACGGCGATTGCTGTACCTTTTGCACCGGACAGTCAGGCCTCGGATTACACGGCCAAAGTTACAATTGGACAACGTCGTGAATTGAACGAGCGTTCTCTGCCAACAGGACAATTTCAACCGCTTACACCTGAGGAAGAACAATTGAAGAACGATGGGGTTAGTCCGTTCTTTGCTGCCATGGATAATCATTACACTGCGGAGCCGCAGAATGGACGTAACTATATGGAACTTACGGATCACCGTACTGGAGACAAACTGGTATACGATGTGGGCACCTCTTACAAGCACTGGATGATCTGGAACAATAACATGGGTGGCGAATTCTTCTGTCCTGAACCACAGATGAACTTGGTTAACGCTCCTAATGTTGAAGGCATACCTGCAGAAGAAATCGGATTGATCGGTTTGGAACCAGGTGAACTATTCGAACAGAGCAGCCGATTGTATCCAATTGCGTCACAAAAATAATTCACGCTCATTTTGCGCTACGCTTACAATTTTGTCGAAAAGGTGAAAACCTGCTCGCAAATCATGTATAATATGACGAGATACACAAGCTTTGTAGAGACCCAAACCATTTTTTTGGAGGAGGACAAGCAAGTGGAATACCGCATTGAGAGAGATACGTTAGGCGAAATGAAAGTACCAGCCGACAGGCTGTGGGGAGCTCAGACGCAGCGCAGCAAGGAAAACTTCCCGATTGGCAGTGAACATATGCCGATGGAAGTTATCCGTGCCCTTGCCATTTTGAAAAAAAGTGCTGCGGCTAGTAACCATAAATTAGGTAAATTATCTGCGGCTAAGTCCGATGCTATTGCTTATGCAGCAGATGAGATTATTGCAGGCCGAATTGATGACCATTTCCCATTGGTAGTGTGGCAGACTGGTAGCGGAACACAATCCAATATGAACGTGAATGAAGTGATTGCGAATCTGGGGAACCAACTGCTGGAGCAAAAGGGCAAGGAAGAGCGTCTGCATCCAAATGATGACGTGAATATGTCCCAGAGTTCTAACGATACATTCCCAACGGCTCTGCATGTCGCAGGTGTTCTGGCTGTTGAGGATCAACTCTTGCCGGCCATTGCGGTATTAAAAGCTACTTTTGCGGACAAGTCGGAGGCATTCAAGGATATTATCAAGATCGGACGTACCCACCTTCAGGATGCAACACCAATTACACTTGGTCAGGAGATCAGTGGTTGGGAAGCCATGCTGGGCAAGAGTGAGCGCATGATCCGTGAAAGTGTGCAGTATCTGAAGGAGCTTGCGATTGGCGGTACAGCTGTCGGAACGGGCATTAATGCGCATCCGGACTTTGGGGACTTCACTGCCAAGGAAATTGGCAAACATACGGGGAAGGATTTTGTATCTGCACCAAACAAATTCCACGCACTTACAAGTCATGATGAAGTTGTGTATGCGCACGGTGCCGTTAAAGCGCTTGCAGCTGATTTGATGAAAATTGCCAATGATGTCCGCTGGTTGGCCAGTGGCCCTCGTAGTGGATTGGGCGAGATCCGTATTCCTGAGAATGAGCCAGGCAGCTCCATTATGCCGGGTAAAGTCAACCCAACTCAGAGCGAGGCCATTACTATGGTGGTTACGCAGGTCATGGGTAATGATGCAGCGATTGGTTTCGCGGCAAGTCAGGGTAATTTTGAGCTGAATGTATTCAAGCCGGTTATCATCTATAACTTCCTGCAATCCGTGCAACTCCTGGCGGACTCCATTATTGCGTTTAATGACAAGTGTGCCGTAGGCATCGAGCCTAACCTGGATCAGATTGAACATAATCTGAACAACTCGCTTATGCTGGTTACAGCGCTTAATCCGCATATTGGTTATGAGAATGCAGCCAAAATTGCGAAGCTTGCGCATAAAGAAGGCTTGTCTTTGAAACAGGCGACGTTACAAACGGGCCTGCTTACCGAAGAGCAGTTTGATCAATATGTCGATCCGGCCAAAATGATCGCTCCAAAGGCCTAAAATCAGCCCAAATGAGCATTATAGATCACTGAAGAGGACGACCTGCACAAGCAGGTCGTTTTTCTTATGATTACCGATGAACTTAAAGCTTGTCAGACTATACGTATACATATAAACTACATATGCACCAGTTTTAATTTAATTATTGGATTCGTATATATTTGGAGGTTTCCGCGTTGTCAAAAACGAGAAGATTTACGATACGCTCCAAAATTTTATTGGGCTATCTTGTGGTTGTGCTTTTGTTTGGAGCTGTTCTGCTAGTGCTTACGGCCCAAATTAATGTGTTACAGAAGGAAAATGATTTTATCTCCCATCATGATCTGGAAGTACATAATCTGACCAACGCGATTGAAAAAAATGTCTTGAACATGGAGACAGGACAGCGTGGATTCATGATTACAGGCAATGAAAGTTACCTGGAGCCTTATTCCCAAGGCATATCCCAGTGGAGTTCCAACTATGATCAGCTGAATGCTCTCATTAGTGATAACCCTTCACAGCAGCAGAGTCTGGAGAATATCAAAGCACATATTACACGCTGGATTGAAATTGCTGGGGAACCGTCTGTGAACTTAAAAAAGCAAGGTGATCAAGCCGAGGTCATTGCGTTCTTCCAATCTGATCCGGGTAAAACGGAAATTGATCTCTTGAGGTCTCAGCTTACGACCTTCCGTAACACAGAGATCGCTCTGACCGAGGCGAGGGTTACTGAACTTGCCAGACGCAGTTCCACCCTGCTGACGATTATGTACACGCTGTGGGGGATTATTGCAGCATTATCCATTGCAGCTGCGATTGTGATATCAGGAAATATCGTCAAAACGTTGCGAGATGTTATGCAAACCATAAGTGATATCTCCAAAGGTGGAAACCT
This sequence comes from Paenibacillus sp. AGC31, assembly GCF_057334655.1. NCBI lineage: Bacteria > Bacillati > Bacillota > Bacilli > Caryophanales > Paenibacillaceae > Paenibacillus > Paenibacillus sp. AGC31. The sequence goes on along the minus strand of NZ_JBHFJH010000046.1, from coordinate 30,637 downwards.
GAAGCAGCGAATTCAGGTTCGAACACATGATGAAGTGGGAGACCTAGGCCACGAAACCAACAAATTACTGGATGAAGTACAGGAACAGAATCGGGTCAAGGACCAGATCACAGGGATTGCCACACTTTTACAGAACCCGACCAATCTGGAGGGATTGTCTCGCTTGTTCCTGAACGAGCTTGCCATGTTGTTTGAAGTTCCCTATAGCGTCTTATATTACTGGAAAGACAATCGACTGCTGCGCCTGGCTGCATATGCTGGGGATGGAGAGAAAGAACGTTCGCTCGGTAAAGTGTCGCTTGCCCCGGGTGAGGGGCTTGTAGGTCAAAGTGCTGTGGAGAAGCGAGTTCTACGCATGAATGATCTGCCGCAGAACTATATCCGAATCTCTTCGGGTCTCGGGTATACATCTGCCACATCACTTACTGTAGTACCGGTCTTGTTCGAAGGCAGAACGATTGCGGTAATTGAGCTTGCTTCAATGAAGCCATTGCAAGAGAATGATATGAAGCTGATGAAAGAACTGACGGATATTTTTGGTGTTTCACTACACTCGACCGTCACTCGCATGGAATTACAGCAATTATATGATGAGTCACAAGTTCTGAATGAAGAATTACAGGCACAATCGGAGAAACTTCAGGCTCAGACCGAAGAGATGTTGTCTCAGACGGAGGAACTGCAAATGCAGACCGAAGAGCTTCATATGCTTAATGATCGCCTGGAAATACAGAAGAATGCTGCAGAGACCTCAGCCAATGAACTCTCGGTTGTGGCTGATCAGTTACGAACAAGCTCGGGGTACAAATCCGAATTCTTGGCGAACATGTCCCATGAACTGCGGACACCGCTCAACAGCATGTTGATTTTATCCGAAATATTATCTGAGAATAAAAACCAACACTTGAATAGTGAAGAACAGAACTATGCTTCGGTCATTCACAAGTCGGGCAAGGACCTACTGAATCTGATCAATGATATTCTGGATCTATCCAAGGTAGAGGCCGGGCAGATGGAAGTGGATTTCGATGATGTTTATCTAGGTAGTCTGCCTGAGGTCATGAATCAGTATTTCCTAAAAACAGCGGAGCAGAAAAAAATAGATTTCCGAATTCAACTCCAAAGTCCTTTGCCGGAAACAATCGTGACAGATGAGATGAGATTGCACCAAATTCTTCGAAATCTGCTCTCTAACGCATTTAAGTTCACCAGTGAGGGTGAAGTTGCCTTAACGATCTCCAGCATGAGTTTGGCTCATCCGGTAGCCAAAGACCAAGAGACCGACGTGATTGCTTTCTCCGTTAGTGATACGGGTATCGGGATTGCGGATGACAAACTCTTGCAGATCTTCGATGCCTTCAAGCAGGCGGACGGAGCAACAGCTCGTAAATATGGGGGGACAGGACTCGGCTTGTCCATCTCTCAATCGCTTGCGACTCTGCTGGGAGGTTCTATCTCAGCAACAAGCCGTGAAGGGCATGGCAGTGTATTCACGCTGTTCCTGCCACTGAGAATGGATGAGCCTGAGACCATGCACACATCCCGGTTGTTCCTGAATGAGGTGGCTAGCACCACTCCGGAGATCAACAAACTCCCTTCATTGACCACAGCTCCATCGGATGTGTTATTAACACCTCTGGAAGAAGCGTTGCTCAGCGGACGCCAAGTGCTTGTCGTTGATGATGATATACGTAATGTATACGCACTAGCTAACGCTCTTGAGCAATACGGCATGCATGTTATTTCAGCGCAGAACGGATACGAGTGTCTGGAACTGTTGGAACGCGGAGGAGTAACGCCTGATCTCATCATGATGGATATCATGATGCCGGAACTGGATGGTTATGAGACCACTCGACAGATCCGTGAACGACTTGGCATGACCCAGCTTCCGATTATTGCGCTAACAGCCAAGGCCATGAAAGAGGATCGGGAAAAATGTATTGCAGCAGGTGCTTCGGACTATCTCAGCAAACCACTGAACATCAAAGAAGTATTATCCCGCATGAAATTATGGATGAATCACGAAACATTGGAGATCTGATCGTAGTTGAACTAAAAGTTATTTACACTGACACTACGATGACAGAACAACCCTCCAATCGCTGTTATCCCCAGATTTTTTCGATTCCCTTTTTCAAAGGGGAGAATCCGGGGATAAAGGCGAACGCTTCGCTTTTTCAGGTTTTTTCTGCCCTCTCCGTTATCGTGTAAATGGATTACTTCAACGTTATGTGGATCATAGTAACTTATAAAAACCTATGCCGATTACAGTAAATTGCGCTGTAATTAGGTCATAGGTTTTATTTTTTTGCCGTGTAAGCTTTATTTAGAAAATTGATGTTATAATACTTAACAACAAATAAAAGTTAAATGCATAAATATGGATTTAATTAGAAAAATCATGCGAAATTTAGTTTCGTTAACCAGAATGACATTATATTGTGTTATATATATGGGAGGTAGTGTCCATGCAACTTACGGTTAAAGAGGCTTTACAGGTATACCCGTTGTCAGAGGCCAAACTGGTTGCGGGTGGGGAAGGGACTTCACGGATGATGAAATCCGTTAACGTCATGGACGCTCCTGATATCGCGGATTGGATCAAATCCGGAGAGATGCTGTTCACCACCGCTTTTATTATGAAAGACAGTGAGACGGATGCATTACGTTTGATGCGGCGCTTGAATGAACGCGGCTGTGCAGGACTCGGCATCAAGCTGGGACGTTTCTGGCAGTCCATTCCCCAAGGTATTGTCGAGGAAGCTGATCGGCTTCGTTTGCCGCTGCTTGAGCTCCCCTTTCAATTCACCTTCTCGGACCAGATGAATGCCTTGTTCAAGGCTGAACATGAACGTAGCAACCGATTGCTGCATGAGGTCGTGCAAAAGCAGAAAAAATTAATGCAGTTTGCACTGCAACAGCAACCACATCGGAATGTGTTTGCCGAACTTGCCACGGTGCTGAACTATCCGCTTGCCGTCATTGGTTCTCGAGGGCATGTGCTGTACGGTAGTGAAGGCATCGCAGGGGATGCTGTAACCCAAGGCTGGCCTTGGAAATCCGTCATGCACCGAGTGAAATGGAATCAGGGAAGTTGTCATCGCGTACCGATTAAACAAAATGATGAAGAATACGGATCGTTGCTTGTGTTTACGGATTCAGCCCTATCGCTTCGAGCGGAGGAAGAGCTGTTCCAGCAGGCTGCTGATGTACTGGCATTTTATATGGATATGACTTATCGTGAGCATATTAATCCGACCGTGCAAGATGAGATGCGTACACTGCTTACACAGTATCTGGATAACAAAATGACTGTTCAGGAATTGACCACCTTGAGTGAAAACAAAGGTGTACATTTATTCCAGGGAACTTATCAGTGCGTACTGATCACGCTTGAACCGACTCTGTTTGCCGAGGGAAAGCTACTTAAACAGATTCATCGCGAATTGCAATACAATCCGCTGATGCAATTCACGGCCTCACAGCATTTTCAGATTGAGGATGGCATTCTGTCCATCTACACCTGCCCAACAGGGCGAGATTATGGAGAGGAGCTGTCAAGTTTTCTCTTGAGCCGTTTCGGTGATGTACTGGCAGCACAAGAAGCAAAAGGGGCACCGGCTCCACGCTTCTGGATCAGCAAAATGAAACATGAACCCAAATCGCTCCGTGAAGCATACCAGGAGTGTCTGGATACGCGACAACTGGCTCGTCGATTCGGCATGAAAGACCGTGCGTTGCAATTTGAAATGCTCGAATTTGCCTATGTGTTCCAACACGTACCGGATAACATTATGGAGAACTATTGTAATAAAGTACTTGAGCCGTTACTTGCCAGGGATGGTGATCCCAATCAGGTGCTGATGAATACATTGGAGTCCTTTATCGAGAATGACGGACTCATCAATGAAGCTGCCAAGCAGTTGTTTGTGCATCGCAACACGGTCACTTATCGTATGGAGAAAGTTGGCAGCTTGCTGCAAATGGACTTTAAGAAGACAAATGATCTGCTGAAGTTGAAGCTGGTATTCACCTTCCGCAAGTTTGTTCGGGATAAAGCCGCTGCAAGACCGCACAATGTCCAACTCTAGACCGCACATTGTGCAACATGACAATACTACGGGTCAGACCCCCAAGAACCGCATTCCCTTGATGGAGTGCGGTTCTTTATGTTTGAGGATAACGAAAGATGTCCTTGCCGTGCATAGCAAACAAATCGCAACTCTGATGTTATGTTATATTACAAAATTGCGTAAATATTGTTGTCGCGACATTGAACGACACTTAGAATGAAGAACAATAATCCACAACAGACCGGAGGTTCTAACATGAGCGACTTAATTAAACTTGTTAACAACTGGTCTATCATACAATTCGTGCATACGTTTGGCGGCTTATTTGAAGAATCACCGTGGGTAGCTGAGCGTTCCGGGCTTTCACGACCTTTCGATTCATTTGAACAGATGATGCATGCGATGACGAGTGTGGTTCAGGCATCGGATGACCAGGTGAAGTTGCAGTTGCTTCGAAATCATCCGGATCTTGGAGCACGAATCAGCATGAGCAGCAACTCCGTTCAGGAGCAGGCTGGTGCAGGACTTGATTCCCTCTCACAAGAGCAATACAACGAACTTCAACAATTAAACAAAGCATATACAAGCCAATTTGGCTTTCCATTCATATTAGCCGTAAAAGGCCATACCGCAAGCTCCATCCTCGAATCCATGCGGCAACGTCATTGCCGAGGCAAGGAAGAAGAATTCGAGACTGCCTTGAAGGAAGTATTCAAGATTGCGGGCATTCGCTTGGAGCAGTGGCTCGCACAGATCGGTCATGAACATGAGTTCGTGAGCAAACCAGCCGCAGTGCAGCAGCGGACCATGTATTACGGCAAAGGGGATGTGTGGATGTATCGTTCCTACGCCAAACCGTTGACGGGCATACAGTCGATCCCGGAATCTCCGTTCATGGGACGCAGTAATATTCTGTTTGGATTGAATATCAAGGTGGCTGTGCAGGGCGATGAATTCTTGCCTTCTTTTGCAGAAGGGGATAATTCGCTGGTGGTCGCAACCGATTCGATGAAAAATTTCATTCTTAAACATGCAGCGGACTACACAGGGGCGACGGTGGAAGGATTTCTTGCGCTGGTAAGTCGGCGTTTCCTGGAGACGTATCCGCAGATGAGCAAGGTTCAGATGACAGCGGACCAGATTCCTTTTGAAGATATACCGATTGGATTGGAAGGAAGCTATCGGCCGAGTGCGCTCGTATTTCGTTATTCGCAGAACGATCGTGCCACAGCTGCCGTGGAAGCAGAACGAACAGGAGACTCGATTGAACTCAGCAACCATTTCAGTGGTGTAGCCGATCTGAGACTGATCAAGGTCAAAGGCAGTGAATTTGCCGGATTTATGCAGGATGAATATACCACTCTTCCAGAGACAAGGGATCGACCGTTATTTATTTTCCTGAACATCAATTGGCGTTATGAAGATCCGAGAGATGGCATGGACGATCAGCGTGGACGGTATGTAGCGGCGGAACAAGTCAGAGATTTGGCTGCTGCTGTATTTCATGAGTGTCGATCCGCTTCTATTCAACATCTGATCTATCAGATTGGACGAAGATTGTTAATTCGATTTGAGCAGTTAAGTGAGGTTTCATTTGAATCCAACAATCGGACCTGGGAGACGGTGCTGGAGGAAGTAAAAGAGGGAGAAGGCAAAGTATTTACCGAGCCGAGACCACCATATGGATTCCAGGGTTTCTCGATGACAAGGGATGATCTGGGAACAGACGGCCGTAACGCCGGGAAAGAAGGTGACGTCTGATGTCGATATCTGGTGGACGAATTACAACACATGTGCTGGATACATCCAAAGGCGTCCCTGCTGCGGGTGTTCGGATCGAACTGTATATCCTGAAGAGGGATGGAGAGCAGGAAATCAAGATAAAAGTGGCTGAGTCGGTAACAAATGCGGATGGGCGTTTGGATGCGCCGCTGCTGGATGGAGGCAAGTTGGAGCAAGCGATATATGAGCTTCAATTCCATGTCGAGAGTTATTACGCACAGCGTTCGTTGGAAGAGTTGGGGCAGGCACTGTGGACGGTCGTTCCAATTCGTTTTGCCGTATCTGATGCATCAAGCCATTACCATATTCCGTTATTGATTGCTCCAGGAGGTTACAGTACATACCGGGGAAGCTGAATATGCACACATCCGGTTCTGATTCAGGGGAGGGTCATCCACATGACAACATTTGATACCATCATTCGGGGGGCCCGGGTGGTGCTGAAAGATCGCGTAGAAGAACTGGATATCGGCATTACTGGTGAGAAAATAACAGCTATATCCACGCAGCTCGCCGCTGGCGAAACGACTCGGATCATTGAAGCTGATGGCCTTACGGCTATGCCGGGCGTGGTGGACATTCATGTGCATTTCAATGAACCTGGACTCGCCAGTTGGGAGGGATTTCGATCGGGTTCGGCAGCCCTTGCCGCAGGGGGAATCACAACCTATGTCGATATGCCACTTAACGGCGTACCACCAACCACGAGGCCGGAAGCATGGGAGATGAAAAAGAAAGCAGCTGCAGACCAATCTTATGTTGATTATGCGTTCTGGGGAGGTTTGGTTCCCGGCAATCGTGGCGAACTTGCTCCACTGGCAGGGTTGGGTGCTGCCGGGTTCAAGGCATTTATGTCTGAGCCGGGTGGAGATGGGGAAGACCTCTTTGCCAGAGCCGATGACCATACATTGCTGGACGGAATGCATGAGCTTGCCAAATTAAACCGTGTGCTGGCACTTCATGCAGAGGACGAAGGCATCGTTGCCGAACTCGCTGCGAGAAGCATTGCGGAGGGAAAGACTGAACCGATGGATTATATCCGATCCCGTCCTGTGGAAGCTGAAGTCGTCGCGGTTGCCCGGGCGTTGAAGTATGGTGAACTGACCGGTTGTGCGCTGCATTTTGTGCATATTAGCACCCGGGAAGCACTGGATCTGATTACAGAAGCAAAACGGCGTGGGCAGGATGTCACTTCGGAGACATGCCCTCATTATCTGACGCTGACCGATCAGGATGTGGTCCGATTAGGTGCTGTAGCGAAATGTGCTCCACCGCTTCGCAGCTCTTGCGAGCAGGAGCAGTTATGGGATGCACTGACTTCGGGATTGATTGATGTTATTGCCTCTGACCATTCTCCATGTCCGCCATCCATGAAACAATCTGATAACTTCTTCGAAATCTGGGGCGGTATATCCGGGGCGCAAAGCACACTGCTAATCATGCTGGAGGATGGACATCTTCAGCGTAATATCGACCTCCCGTTGCTCGGAAGAGTGCTCTCCTTGCAACCTGCCAGAAGGCTTGGTCTGGAGAGCAAAGGAGAGATTGCGATTGGCAAGGATGCAGATCTGGTCCTGATTGACTGGGAGAAGAGCACAACCCTGAACACGGAGGATCTGCTCTACACGCATAAACAGAGCCCTTATGTGGGACGTACATTTAACTGTTGCATTACAGACGTGTTCTGCCGTGGGCAGAAGGTATATAACTCGGAATGCGGATTATCTCCTGAACCTATCGGGCGGCACATCGTAGCCTACTCCTCAAGTCCCATCGAGGTGGGAACGGAGGAGGCGCCATGACAGAGTCTGGAGTATACCGGTCATGCGGTACGAATAATCCGCCTATTCCTTTGCCAAATGTAGAACAGGTGGAGCTGCAAGCCATGCTTGACTGGCTGTCGACATATGGTGCGGATGCACAGGGTGGCGTTACACGACTGTTGTATGACTCGGCTTGGTGTGAAGCACAGGGTGCCCTTGCAGCCAAGATGCAGGAGAAAGGACTGTCTCCCGAGTTTGACCAGTCTGGTAATCTATATGGGACATTGAAGGGCGAGGGCAAGGAATCAACAACTGGTGCAGAAGCATTACCGATTGTGACCGGATCACATATTGATACTGTGGTGCACGGCGGTAAATATGATGGTGCTTACGGTGTGGTGGCGGGAGTCCTGGCATTGGAGTATTTGCAGAAGCATTTCGGAGCACCGAAGCGCACACTTCAAGTGGTATCGTTATGCGAAGAAGAAGGAAGTCGATTCCCTTTTGCGTATTGGGGTTCGCGCAGTATAACATGCATAACGGCTCTGGAAGACGTAGAACATTTGAAGGATCAAGACGGCGGTACCTTTACACAAGCGATCCGGGATGCGGGTTTTGGACCCGATAGTGCATATAGACCTGCCGCGAAAAATTACGGTGCCTTTATTGAGCTTCACATTGAGCAAGGTCAGGTTCTGGAACGTCTTGGACATTCGATTGGTGTTGTATCCGATATCGTAGGTCAGAAGAGATTCAGTATTACCGTCAGCGGAGAAGCAAATCACGCGGGGACGACGCCGATGTCCTGGCGCAAGGACGCACTTGCCGGAGCAGCCGAGATGATTACTGCGGTAAGGAGTATTGCATTGGATGCAGGTGAACCGCTCGTAGCCACGGTCGGACGAATCACAGCTGATCCGGGTGTTGGGAACGTGGTTGCAGCCCGGGCGGTGTTTTCACTGGATATCCGCCATATCCGGCAGGAGAGTATTGATCATTGCTGGCAGGATATGCTTCAAGCTTTTAGTCGGATTGCAGCCGAGCAGCAGCTTGGACTGGACTGGGAAGAACATCTGTCGGTGACGCCCATTCCTATGAATGCAGAGATGATCTCGGACATTCAAGATATCTGTGAGCAGGAGCAATTATCCTATTGGCCAATGCCAAGCGGCGCCGGACATGATTCGCAGATTTTCCAGCCGGTTTGTCCAACGGCCATGATCTTTGTGCCGAGCCAGGACGGTATTAGTCATAATCCACTTGAATATACAGCTGAAGCAGACCTGATGCACGGTTTTCGGGTTCTGGTCCGGCTACTCTATAAATACGGTTACGGGAGTTGAATGCAGATGTCCAACTATAAAGAGTTATCTCCGTCCTTGCGGACCATTATGACCCCGGGCCCCGTTGAGGTTGATCCACGTGTACTTAGAGCATTATCCTTTCCGATCCTAGGGCAGTTTGACCCGGAATTCACATCTTTGATGAACGAGACAATGGCGATGCTACGAGAGTTATATATGACAGATAACGAGTGGTGTTATCCAGTCGATGGTACATCCCGTTCAGGGATTGAAGCTGTGTTGGTCAGTCTGATTCAGCCCGGTGACAAAGTTCTCGTCCCGATCTACGGACGATTTGGACATTTGCTGGTTGAAATCTCGGAACGCTGTGGTGCCGAGGTTGTTTTTTTTGAAACGGAATGGGGAACGGTATTTGATCCAGAAGAAGTGATCAAGGCTATTCATACCCATAAACCGAGTCTGGTTGCGATGGTTCACGGTGAGACTTCCACCGGTCAGATGCAGCCCCTTGCCGAGATTGGCAAAGCCTGTCGCGAGCTTGATATTTTACTCGTTGTAGATGCTGTGGCAACCATTGGCGGGACACCCGTGGAGACGGATGCCTGGCATCTGGATGCGGTGATGGGTGGCACGCAGAAATGCCTGTCCGTTCCTTCAGGAATGGCACCTCTCACGTATAACAGTCGTGTGGAGCAGAAACTGATGAGCCGCAAAACAGTTGAACGAGGACTGCGGGATGCAACCAGTGCGCGGGCAGAAGGCCGCACGATTGCCAGTAATTATTTTGACCTGAGCCAATTGCAGGATTACTGGAGTTCGGCACGGTTGAACCATCATACGGAGGCTACCTCCATGCTCTACGGTCTTCACGAAGGATTACGCATTCTGCTGCAAGAAGGATTGGAGGCCAGGTTCCAGAGACATCTGGTAAATGAACGTGCGTTGGTCGCTGGAATTCAAGGAATGGGACTGCAACTGTACGGGGATATGTCAAGCAAACTTCCGGTGGTCACTTGTATCACGATTCCGGAGGGGATTGATGGTGAGTCGGTGCGCAGCATGTTGCTGAACGATTTTGGTATTGAGATTGCCAGTTCATTTGGACCGTTGAAAGGACAAATCTGGCGGATCGGTACAATGGGATTCAGCTGCCAACGCAAAAACGTACTTCATGTGCTCGGAGCGCTGGAAGCTGTTCTATTACGTCATCGTCACGTATTACCAGCCGGTGAAGCGGTGCAGGCCGCATTGGATGTGTATGCAGGGAAGGAGGGCGCCTTATGTTAAATCAGATGCCAATCTCCAGGGAGGTCATGGTTACTACTCCTCATTATCTGGCGAGTGCAGTGGGAAGCTCCATCCTCCAGCAGGGCGGGAATGCTTATGATGCTGCTGTTGCGGTCAGTGCAGCTCTGGGTGTGGTATATCCGCATATGACCGGACTTGGCGGGGATGCCTTCTTCCTGATTCATGACGGAGCCAGCGGTGAGATTACCGCCTATAACGGAAGTGGCCGCTCAGCCGCAGGCATTCATGCGGATACGTTCAAAGCGATGGGCATGAATGCCATCCCTCAGCGTGGTGTACTTAGTGCCATCACGGTTCCGGGAATGGTGGATGCCTGGTGGGAAGTCTGGTCCCGGTACGGTAAGTTACCGTGGGAGCAGTTGCTTGAACCTGCGGTGCAGTATGCAGAAAAAGGATGCCCTGTATCCCGGAATCTCCGCCTGTGGATGGAAAGGGATGAAGATTTCATTATGGGGCATACACCGCTGCGAGCGGTATTTGCGCCTTTGGGTACACTTTTGCAGGAAGGTGAGCTGCTGATCCAGCCTGATCTTGCTGCCTCCATTCGTCTGATTCAGACGGAAGGTCGAGATACTTTTTATACAGGAGAACTCGCGAATCGTCTGACTTCGGCTATTCGTGAGGATGGGGGCATGCTTGCACCAGCAGACTTTGCAGGGCATCGGGGCGAGTGGGTGAAACCCGTTAGCACGGAGTATCGTGGCTATGAAGTTCATCAGATGCCGCCCAACTCGCAGGGATTCTCGATGCTGATGATGTTAAATATGCTGGAGCATACCGATCTGTCCTCTGTAGCACGTACCTCACCTGAATTCTATCATCTGATGGCGGAAGTGGTGAAAAAGGCGTTTCGGGATCGTGACCGTTATCTGACGGACCCGGATTTCAGGGACATTCCGCTGGATCTTCTATTATCCAAGAGTTACGGAGACCAATTGTGGAATGAGATTCAGTCTGCTCCACCTGTAGCACAACCGTTTTTGTCCAAAACAATAGGTCAGGACACAGCATATGCAGCGGTTGTCGATAGCGAAGGCAATGCCGTTTCGTTCATTCAAAGCCTGTATTTTGACTTCGGTGCAGCCTATGTTCCAGGGGATACGGGGGTTATCATGCAGAACCGGGGATCTTTTTTCTCCTTAGATCCGAGAGATGCCAATGTACTGGAACCGAACAAACGCTCATTCCATACCCTTATGCCGGGCCTTGTTACACGAGATGGCAAACCTTATATGCTCGTGGGTACACAGGGGGGAGAAGGCCAGCCGCAAACACAATTATCGGTGCTTACCGGAGTGCTTGATTATGGGCTGAACATTCAGGAAGCGATTAGCCTGCCGCGTTGGGTGTACGGACGTACCTGGGGCGAAGAAGGCGATACGATGCGTGTGGAGAACCGATATCATGATGACGTATGTGCAACCCTTGCCCAGTGGGGACATAACGTTGAAGCAAGAGCCCCGTGGGACGGTATTATGGGACAGTCGCAAGGCATTGTCATTCGTGAGGACGGCATGATTAGTGGCGCAGCAGACCCTAGAGGCGACGGTATGGCTATTGGATGGTAACAGCTACATGAATACTATAGACAGACACAGATAGGGGAGATTGGCATGGGAACGATCCTGCTGAAAGGTGCACAGCTTGTGACGATGAATGCAGAAGAGGAAGTGTTCATCGGAGATCTGTTGATCGAGGATAACAAAATCAAGGAGATTGCAGCTCACATAGACGTGCAAGCTGACCAGGTCATTGATGCTCGTGGCAAAGTGCTGTTGCCAGGTTTCATCCAGACGCATATTCATCTGTGTCAGACCTTGTTCCGTGGACGTGCGGATGATCTGGAACTGATGGATTGGCTCCGTCAACGCATCTGGCCGCTGGAAGCAGCGCATGATGAGGAGTCCGTCTATTATTCGGCAATGCTTGGACTTGGCGAATTAATCTCCAGCGGAACGACGACCATTCTGGATATGGAGACGGTACATCACACGGACTCGGCGTTTCAGGCGATGGCACAGAGCGGCATCCGGGTCATCTCCGGCAAGGTGATGATGGATCATGGAGACGAAGTTCCGGAACCCCTGCGTGAGGATACAGCGACTTCGCTGCAACAGAGTGTGGATCTGCTGGAGAAATGGAACGGGTTTGGCGGAGGACGCATTCAATATGCTTTCTGTCCACGTTTCGTTGTATCGTGTACCGAGGAATTGTTGATAGAAGTGCGCGACCTGTCCAATAAATATCATGTCAAAGTCCACACCCATGCCTCCGAGAATCGCGGAGAGATTGAACTGGTCGAACACGAACGCGGAATGCGTAACATCGTATACCTCGATCATATCGGTCTGGCGACCCCCAGATTGGTGCTGGCACACTGTGTATGGCTGAGTGAAGAAGAGAAAGAGATCATCCGCAAGCGCGGAGTCAAAGTCACCCACTGCCCTGGATCGAATATGAAACTTTCCTCCGGGGTAGCCGATATTCCGGATCTGCTGAATCGTCAGATCGCCGTTGGGATTGGGGCCGATGGTGCCGCATGCAACAACAATCTGGATATGTTTCAGGAGATGCGCCTCACAGCCCTGATGCAGAAGATTCCTCATGGTCCAACGGTGATGGATGCCCGGACCGTATTGCGTATGGCTACCATGGGCGGTGCAGAGGTGCTTGGCTTGTCGAAGGAAATTGGCAGTCTTGAAGTGGGCAAAAAGGCAGATATGCTGCTGCTGGATCTGGATGATTTCCACACGTACCCTTCCTATGAGACGGATGTCTATTCCCGCGTAGTGTACTCCGCAACACGTAGCTGTGTGGATACCGTTATTATTGACGGAAGTATAGTGCTCAAGAATCGTAAGATTCAGACGATTGATCGTGGCATTGTGCTGCGTGAGTCGGATAAAAGCATTGCGAGATTGATGAAGCGTATCTGATCGAAGGAAGTTTATGCAATTCCAGAAAGGATGGAGACCGATATGGAAATGCATGATCTGTGTGCAATTGCAGCCCGTGAAACGCGCTGTGTGCTCGCAACGGCGATCAAGGTAGAGGGTCATGCTTACCGTAAGCAGGGAGTCTCTATGCTGTTGACCGAGGATGGCAAAATGATTGGCAGTATCAGTCCGGGATGTCTGGAGAGTGATCTTCAGGCCCGGGTGAGCCGTGTGCTGGATACAAACCAGATGGAATTCGCGGAGTATGACATGCGTCCCGAAGATGATCTGTCCTGGGGGGAGACGATTGGCTGCGGCGGACTCGTTGTTGTGTTGCTTGAACCTGTGTGTGGTGAACTCCGATATACGTTGCAGAAGATGCAAGAGTGTTTGCAATCCGGGGCTGCAACAGCGTTAACCCGAACGTTCCAAGATGATTACACAAGGGTTCAATATGGATGGACACGGATTGAACCAACGGGTACCCGGCGCCAGCCAGTCTTGCGTCCTTCGCTCGTCCCTCCTCATGATCGCGTGACGAACAATAATCCAGCTTCATTGCAGATTGATGAACAGTACAGTAGTGGTAATATCAAGCATGAACATACGACATCAAAACAATATTCTCCCGACATACCTCGCCTTACGCTTGTGCCTGAAATGGTAACTGCTACGTCAAACGAATCTCATTCTTCCCATCTATCCGGTGATTCACAACATATCTCTGATACTGATGCTGAAATACCGACAAATGACGGGGGTTCAACGAATCCCTGGGACCTTCCGCAACAACTCACGTCGCTGTACACGCCTAAGCCTCGCCTGATTATCGTCGGAGCCGGGAATGATGTTATTCCTGTTGCCAGCCTCGCCGGGTCTGCAGGATTCCGTGTTGTAGTAGCCGATTGGCGAGAGTCCTTATGCACCTCGGAAAGGTTCCCTGAAGCTGAACTGGTAATGGGATTCCCGCGTGAGATCATGCCTCTGTTAGACGTGAACAAAGGGGATTATTTGATTTTGATGAGTCACAATTTCCCCCGCGAACGTGAACTGTTAGAGATGTTAGTGGACTGTGAGTACGCGTATCTTGGCATCATGGGTTCCAAAACACGAACTGCCCGTCTGCTGGATGGCTTACCGCCGTTGAAATATGTGCATTCTCCCGTTGGATTGAGCATCGGAGCAGATGGGCCCGAACAGATCGCCATCAGCATTGCAGCGGAATTGATCGCATGTAAACAGAAGGTCTCTTCCTTGAGTTCTGAGGTTCAGAAGGGGAGCGTTGCACATGCGAATGACGGGCATAGTTCTGGCAGCAGGTAAGAGTCGTCGTCTTGGTCGGGATAAACTCGCGGTTGTCATGCCAGACGGGAGGTCCCTGGCTGGCTGGTCCCTGGAAGCTGCGCTGAATTCCGAGTTGGATCAAGTGATCTGTGTGGTCAAACCGGAAGATTCATTGGCATGGCTACCTGTAAAATGGTTTGATTCTGCCGCGTATGCCTATCATCCTACAGCAAGACTTCGAATTGTGGTCTGTGCTGACTATGCCTGCGGCATGGCCAATTCTCTTCATTCTGGCGTGTTGTCGGCCATGGAGTACAAACCGGAGGGCATTCTCATGTTACTGGGCGATCAGCCTTTATTACAAGCACAGGATATCAATCGGGTGACCAGAGCACTGGCTACCCACAAGTTATGTGACTATGTCGCAGCTACCGATGGTGAGGGAGGCAAGCCGCCTGTTGCTTTTCGCTCCCATATGTTCGGGCCTCTGTTGTCTCTACATGGAGATGAAGGGGCACGCAAGATTATGCGCAGCGCTAATTATTCAGGTGTACATGTACCACTGTCTGAGACTAGTTTCTGGGATGCGGATACAGAACCGGAATTGGAACGCATTCTGAGTCATGTATATGAATCGCAGCAGACAGACTAAATAACAGGAGAAGATTATTAACTATGTATAATTTAATAACATGATCAGGTCAGCCAGGCAGTCTGGTTGGCCTGTTTGTCTTCTTTTCACGTATGGTGAAAGAGAGTTTGTGTTAGCTTTCGATAGATCATCATGCATCAAGCACAAATAGAACGCAGGTTTTATACTTTTATCCAAAACGATGTAAAGGTAATTGACGTTGCTGCTGAACTCTCATATGATTTGAAGAATTATCTGGATCAGACGGTTGAATTTCCTGCCCAAGGAAGAGAGAGAAAGGGGGTGCAGCGATGGTAACACCGGCATACGGTTCTGGAGCCATGCCATCGGTATGGCAGCCTGAGAATCTGCAAGAACTGCAAACGTTGAGAAGTAGACTCAAGGGTATATGTTGTTTCACGGCAGGTGGAACATTGCTAAGAACCCAGTGGGAGGGCGGCTTGGTTCCAGCGCCTGAACACATGATTAGCCTGGCTCGTATTCCTGAAATGAGCGGTGTATCTACTCGTGGAGACGAGATGATCATTGGAGCCATGACCCGATTAAAAGAATGTGCTGCACAAGTGTTGCTGCATCAACTGCCGATCCTGCAAGAAGCGGTGAATGCAATTGCTGCTCCTTCCATTCGAAATATGGCAACCATTGGCGGGAATATTGTATCCGGAGTAGGAGATACGTTGCCTGCTTTGCTTGTATATGATGCGGAGCTGCACTGGTTGACTGACAACGGAATAGAGATTCGCAGTGTGTCTTCCTGGCTTCAGGATGGACGGAATGGCAGCCGTAATCCAGGGGACGTATTAATCTCGATTCATATTCCGATGAGACCGTCCTCTATGCTTGATGTGGAAGGTGAGTACAGACCTGCTGCACGAGCAGTTTCCTTTTATCGCAAGCTGGGTCGACGGGAGACGTTCAGTGCATCGCTGGTGACGGTTGCGTTATACGGTGAGATTGATTCGGATAACCGCTGGACCAAGATTGCGATTGCGGCTGGCGGGGGCTCAGGCATGGCGATGCGACTTCTGGAGTCAGAACAACAGCTTCTTGGTAACGAAGTTTCTGTCATGCAAGCCGCGGCTCTTTCAGCTGCTGTGGCTGATGAGTTTACAACGTATGATGATGCATTTGCAACAGAACAATATCGCAAACAGACCGCAGGCAATATGCTTGGTGCTGGGCTATGGGAGGCACTTCACGAATAGAAGACTTCGATCACACAAAGGGGGAGAGGGATCATGCTGCTGAACCGGAAACAGAGCGGGAAACGTTGGCACCTGCGGCCAGATGGGGCGCCCAAAGTAACAGGCCAGCTTCAATATCTGACGGATATGACGCTACCTGACATGATTCATGGCAGAGTATTGCGAAGTGAATATCCTCATGCTCGCATTCTGTCTATAGATTCTTCGGAAGCTGAGGCGTTGGAAGGTGTCTATGCGGTTCTGACCTCCAAAGATGTGCCTGGTCTGAATCGTTTTGGCATTGCGACCCCGGACCAGCCTGTGTTCTGTGAGGATATTGTGCGTTATGTCGGTGACGCCATTGCAGCGGTTGCTGCGGATTCTCCGGAACGTGCGGCGTTTGCACTGGACGCGATCCGGGTAGTGTATGAAGAACTCACGCCGCTGGATAGTACAGATGCTGCATTGGCTCCCGGTGCACCAGAGCTGCATGAGCATGGTCCAGGTAATGTGCTGCATCGCACGGAGATCAAACGTGGAGACGCCGAGCAAGCTTTTGCCACGTGTGATCATATCGTGACAGAGACGTATTATACGCCTCGTCAGATGCATGCGTACATGGAGACAGAAGGTGGCCTGTTTGTCCCGGTTGAAGAGGGGCGGCTGAATGTGTACGCGGCAACGCAACATGGCTATAAAGACCGGATGCAGCTTGCGCGCATTATTGGCTGTCCTGAAGAAGATATCCGGGTGGTGTCTTCACCGATTGGTGGTTCATTTGGCGGAAAAGATGAACTAAACGTACAGCCTTATGGTGCATTGCTGGCCTTGAGATGCGGTCGTCCTGTGAAAATGCATAATTCACGCAAAGAATCCGTCCGTGCGGGGCTGAAGCGGCATCCGATGAAAATTGAAATGCAGACGGGCATGAGTCGAGAAGGCATCATACAGGCGCACCGTGTCCGCATTACAGCAGATACGGGAGCCTACGCCACACTTGGCGCACCGGTGCTGAACTTCTGTACCGAGCATTGCCTTGGACCCTATGCCATTCCAAATGTGGATGTGGAAGGTGTGTCTGTCTATACGAATAACGGGCTGTCAGGTGAGTTTCGCGGATTTGGCGGGAATCAGGCGATTTTTGCCATGGAAGGCCAGATGGATCGGCTTGCAGCAATCATGAACATGGGCCCTTGGGAGTTCCGCAGACGTAATATGAGGGAAAAAAATGATCCCGGACCACTGAATCAACGCATTCTGGTTACGGATGGACTGTCCCAAGTATGGGAGGCATTGGATCGCTCTGAACTGTGGCAAAAACATCAGAGTCCCCCGGCAGATCCTGCTTTGCCGCCGTGGATCAAACGCGGAGTCGGAGCAGCCATCGCCATGCATGGTGCAGGGCTGGGTTATGGCATTCCAGATCCTGCGGGAGGCCGCCTGTCCCTGAACAACGAAGGTAAGATTGAGGTGGCGTTCAGCTACGAGGAATTTGGTCAGGGGCTTATTGCAACGCTGGAAATTATGTTATGTGATCTGTTTCAATGCAGTACATCGGATCTCAGTATCATCATCGGAGATACGGATCGTGTGCCACACAGCGGATCAAGCACAGCTTCACGTTCAACAACGATGGCATGGATGGCTCTTCAACGCTTGCAGACTCCATTTCGTTCCCGTGTTCTCACTGTCGCGTCTGAAATGTCGGGCATTCCGGCGGAGCAACTGGTGACAGGACCTGGCGGTGTATGGCGTAAAGACCAGCTTCCTGGTGAAACTCCTGAAGTGGAAACAGCTGGGCAAGGGGCAGGAACGAGCGAGAAGGAGGAAATGCAGGCGCTGAAGGGAGTAGATCAAGATTCTGAAGCTGGGTTCGATTCTGCAGCAAAAGAAGGAGTTCGCTCATGTGCTGTGGTTTCGTATGCGGAGCTTGTCATGCAGGGCGAGCCCGATGAATGGATTTTCGATACAAAGTTCGATTACCCAACTACGCCGGACAATGTGGTAGGCGGGCATTATCTGTATACGTATGCGGCGGTTGCGGCAGAGGTGGAAGTAAATACTTTGACCGGAGAAACCAAGCTTCTTGATACGCGCCATGTTGTTGCGGCAGGCCCGGTTATCAACCCTATGGGCTATATCGGACAGATTGAAGGCGGCAGTGTCATGGCGCTTGGATTCACGTTAACCGAGGATGCGGTCATGCAGGACAGCCGTTATGTAACCACCAACCTCGACACGTATCTGATCCCAACCATTCAGGATATTCATACCAATCTGGAGGTTGAGGCAATTGAAGACTTGCCAGAAGGTGATGCGTTTGGGCCTAGGGGGATCGGAGAGATTGGCTCCGTTGCGCTTGCGCCAGCCATAACAGCTGCAATTCATCAGGCAACAGGCGTATGGGTTAACCGTCTGCCTGTACCGAGGGAACAACTGGTCAGACCTTTAAATGTACCTTTGCAGGAAGGAGTGAGTCCATCATGAGTAAGCCAATTGATAATCACTGGACAGCCGTGGTGAATGGCGAGCAGAAACATCTGGAGATTGCACAAACGACCCGACTTGTCGATGTGCTTCGGACTCATTTGCAGCTAACGGGTACCAAAGTATCCTGCGAAGTTGGTCGCTGCGGCGCATGTATGGTTCTGATGAATGGAGAGCCTGTGAATTCCTGTCTTGTCATGGCTTATCAATGTGAAGGCAGTGACATTATGACGATTGAAGGTCTGCACGGCGAGGAGAAAGGCACTCTGCATCCAATTCAACAGGCATTTGTAGAGGAAGGTGGTTTTCAGTGCGGCTATTGTACTCCGGGCATGGTGATCTCAACCAAGGCATTACTGGATGCACATCCTGAGCCTTCTCAAGAACAGATTGAAACGGGATTGTGCGGGAATCTGTGTCGTTGTACCGGTTACGGTGGCATTATTCGGGCGGTACGCAAGGCAGGGGAACGCTGTGTGATAAAGGAAACATCTCCCGAGGAATCCGTTAGTTGAGTCGGAACGCAGGACGTAGACATAAAAAAAGATGAATTGAAGAAACGCACTTTGAAAAAGCATCCGATCCAGGAATGCTTTTTTTGTTTTTGTAGGTTTTCTGCCAAGTACATTCATCAAACGGGAGACGAAGTTTAGGCCCGAAACTGGTTAGATAATGAACCGTTTTCGAATTGTCTTCAATATTGGTGGAACGATGGACAAATGGCGTTCAAAGTACTGGTACAAAAGAATTTCAAACATTCTTATTCACCATATATTTACAAATATTGGTGTGCGTGCTATGTTTAAAATGAAAGCGCCATCATGAATGGGTTCATTGACATTTCATTATCATATTTCACTTGGGAAGGAAGATGGAATTGATGAAAAATTTGCTCAAAAAGGCAACCGCAATGATGCTGGCATTGGCCCTACTGCTTGGATTAATGACAGCGCCCGTTCATGCAGACACACCATTGTTCACCATCGAAAGCGAAGATGCGCAGCTCACCCCGGATCTTCAAGTGGTTACTTCAATCTATGGGCAACCCAAGCCCGGATTCTCAGGGGCCGGATTTGTCTGGATGCAGAACTCTGGCACATTAACCTTCACAGTGACTGTCCCGGAAACCGGCATGTACGCAATCTCCACACGATATATGCAGGAGCTTAGTGCAGATGGCAGGTCACAAAATTTAATCGTGAATGGTGTTACGAAAGGGGCGTATATGCTGCCTTACACGACAACATGGTCAGACTTCGATTTTGGCTTTCACAAGTTGAATCAGGGTGCCAACACGATTGAGCTGAAGGCTGGCTGGGGCTTCGCGTATTTTGATACTTTTACAGTGGATCATGCGGATTTGGACCCTTTGAATGTACAACCAGTTCTCACTGATCCTGAAGCTACACCGGAAACTCAAATTTTGATGAATTATTTAACGGAGGTATACGGAAACAACATTATTTCTGGTCAGCAAGAGATCTATGGAGGAGGGAATGACGGAGATACAGAGCTTGAATTCGAGTGGATTCATGATCTGACCGGAAAGTATCCTGCAATCCGTGGCTTTGATCTGATGAACTATAATCCGTTGTATGGTTGGGAGGACGGTACAACCGATCGTATGATTGATTGGGTGAATAACCGTGAAGGTATTGCAACAGCTTCCTGGCATATCAATGTACCTCGTAATTTCAATACGTATGAGCTTGGGGACTTTGTGGATTGGAAAGAGGCGACCTACAAGCCAACAGAAACGAATTTTAATACAGCAAATGCGGTAATTCCCGGTACCAAAGAGTATCAATACGTGATGATGACCATCGAGGATCTGGCAGAACAACTGCTAATTTTGCAGGACAACAACGTGCCAGTGCTTTTCCGTCCGTATCATGAAGCAGAAGGCAACGGCGGGCTGAACGGGGAAGGGGCATGGTTCTGGTGGGCTTCGGCAGGTGCAGAAGTGTACAAAGAGCTATGGGATCTGCTATATACTGAATTGACCGAGACGTATGGTTTGCATAATCTGATCTGGACCTACAACAGCTACGTATACAGCACTTCTCCTGCCTGGTATCCGGGAGATGATCAGGTAGATCTGGTGGGATACGACAAATACAATACGATCTACAACCGTTATGACGGTTTGTCTGGCGTGCCGAATGAGGATGCAATTACCTCGATTTTCTATAAGCTTGTTGAGTTGACGAATGGTACGAAAATGGTAGCCATGACGGAGAACGATACGATCCCAAGTGTGAAAAATCTGACAGAGGAGAAATCAGGATGGCTGTACTTCTGCCCTTGGTATGGCGAGCATCTGATGAGTTCTGCTTTTAATTACCCGGCAACATTGAAAACGCTTTATCAAAGTGATTATGTCATTACGTTGGATGAGCTGCCAAATCTAAAGGTTAACAATCCCAACCCCAGTGCATCCATTACACCTGGAAACGTTGAATTTGACAAATACACACCCAATCAAAGCGATAAAACCGTAACTGTGAATGCAAACGGTCATACGCTGACTGCTCTCCGGGCAGGCAACAATGCGTTGACCGCAACGACAGACTATATTTTGAACGGAAGCACATTGCTGCTGAAAAAAGCTTATCTGGCGACACTGCCAGTTGGTGAGCATTCGATTGTTTTGGATTTTAATCAAGGTCAGGACCCTGTGTTAAAAGTCAAAATTGTGGATTCAACACCGGGTACAAATGCTGTGATTTCTCCTGTGAATGCAACATTTGATAAAGCGACGACTCCGTCACAGGATATTAACGTATCTCTCACCCTAAATGGCCGTCAGCTTACAAGCATCACGAAGGGGAATGCTACGATTATATCAGGTCAGAATTATACAGCGTCCAGCTCTGCTGTTGTTCTGAACCATTCCTACCTTGCGACGCTTCCCCTGGGCCAGAACGTATTGACCTTTCACTTCAATGGAGGAAATGACGCTGTGCTAACGGTGAACGTCGTAGATAGCACGGTTACTGTGCCAGCGGGGGATTTGACGATTCAATCTTTTAACGGCAATACAAGTGCATCCACCAACGGCGTCTCACCCAAGTTCAAATTGATCAACTCAGGCAATTCGGCTATTCCGTTGAGTGATGTAAAACTCCGGTATTACTATACCATTGACGGGGAGGAAGCTCAGAGTTTCTGGTCCGACTGGGCCAGTATGGGCAGTGCGAATGTAACGAGCAATTTCGTTAAACTGGCGACTCCAGTTGCCGGAGCGGATCATTATCTTGAAGTGGGCTTTACAAGTGCAGCGGGATCACTGAATGCAGGCCAGAGCGCAGAGGTTCAAGCACGTTTTTCCAAGAACAATTGGACGAATTACACACAGACTAACGATTACTCGTTCAAGGCATCCGGTAGTCAGTTCGCAAACCATGATAAGGTTACCGGTTATGTGAACGGCCAGCTGGTATGGGGAATTGAGCCGTAAAAGGTAGAAAGAACGTTTAGTGAGCTGGATCAGGGTTGAAACCTCTGATCCAGCTTTTTATTTTGTAGGCGGTGTACACTCATTAGATCGAATGTTCTTTCTCATGCTAAGTGCTCGACGATGTATCCATGTCTCTTAATATGTGATCTATTATCTTTTTCGTATGGCCCATGATGAACTGAAGAAGTAGACCCGCAAAACATACGGTTAACAACGTTCCAAGCCCGATCGGTCCACTGAGCAGAAACGCCAGAATCAAAAATACAAGGTAAATGAATGTTCTTGATATAAATAAAGGAGTTCGAGTGAGTTCATGCAGGATTAATGTTAAGCGGTCAATCGGAATGGGTGCGAAGTTAGTCTGCAAATAGATTGCTGTACCGATACTGATGATCACTAAACCAATGACAAAAGTCATCAATTTGGTGTACCAAACTTCGGGCGTAATCAAGAAATCAGATACATAAAGCCAGATATCAATCCCCACGCCAGTAATGAATGCGGTGACGAGCCCCAAAAACTCGGGTTTTTGCTGCTTCAACAGCGAATTACATCCGATTAACAGGAAAGCAAGGATGACTTCCCAGCTCCCTACACTTAGGCCTACATGTTGTGACAACCCTACCAGCAGTGCGTCAAACGGTGAAGTACCCAGTTCGGATTGAATGGTAAGGGAAATACCAAGCGTTAAGATTAGAATACCTGCGACAAAAAGAACATATTTCAATTCATTCAACCTCTTCTTTTATAATATGTTGCAAATACAACAAAATTGAGTTAAATTCAATGTAATACTTTTTTATTGCATTTGCAACAAATGATTAACTTGATAAAGGAATGTGATTATAGATGAAGATTCGTATAGGGATATGTACCATCGAACAGGTGTGTGAACTGCAGGAGATTAGTTATGAGACGTTTAATGAAACGTTTAAAGCGCAGAATTCGCCTGAAAATATGAATGCTTATCTGAACAAGGCGTTTAATCGGGAACAATTAGAGAGTGAGCTATCCATGGCGGATTCACAATTTCTTTTTATTTATGTCGACAATCAAGTTGCTGGTTATATGAAGGTGAATATCAATGATGCTCAATCTGAGAAGATGGGGGAGGAATCCCTTGAGATCGAGCGGGTATACATCAAGAAAGAGTTCCAAAAACATGGGCTGGGTAAGGTACTGCTCCTTAAAGCCATAGAGATGGCAACAGAGCATCACAAAACGAATATTTGGTTAGGCGTGTGGGAGAAAAATGAAAATGCCATCGCATTTTATGAGAAGATGGGGTTTGTACAGACAGGAGCCCATGCTTTTTACATGGGAGATGAGGAACAGATTGATTTGATAATGACCAAAAAGATATTGTAACTGGATCATCGAGGGAAAAGCTTGGGAGAAAAATGCTATTGAGCAGAATTCTTTCGGGCTTTTTTATGTTTTGCCAGAACTGTTGAATCATAAAATGAAGAAATCGATGAATTTTAATACATAATAAATATTATGTAAACTTATTATTTTCGATGACCTTCATAAGCTGCATCTATGGCTTTAGCAAAAGTTAAAGGCCTGATTAATACATAATTAGTAGTAATATTTTGCTCAATAATCGTGAAAGTAATAGGCTGATCTCAAGGATCATCAATACAATGTATTAGTTTATTTCTACGTTTGGACAGTCAGCCGAAAATCGTTTTCGTTCGTAGTCTGTTAGATAGCGTTACGTTCTTAATAATCAGTACATAAGTTGTATATACCTCATGTTAAAAGAACTTTTTACGCACGAAACGGACGTGTTAATCCACCATGTTGAATTATTTTGTTTTTGAGCGGAAAATGGAAAATAAAATTAATATTTCAAGTGAGAAATCAGGAGGATTGAACTCTTAAAACCAGCCGAAAAAAGGAGCGAATTCGATCCATATATTAATTGGATAAATAAGGTATATATCGTTAAAAAGGCGCTACTACGCCGACTATAGATCAATTTCATATGGATTTGCGATGGATTTAGTACCGCTTTCACGTTATGCTTTTGGAAATTGGAAAGGAAGTGGGAAAAATGGAACGCGAACTGGCGTTGGAAATTGTCAGAGTAACAGAATTGGCTGCGTTAGCCTCAGCACCCTGGATGGGACGAGGCGACAAGAACAGTGCAGATGAAGCGGCTACTTTGGCCATGCGCGCCATGTTCGATTCCGTGTCCATTCGCGGCACGGTGGTAATCGGTGAAGGAGAAATGGATGAAGCACCCATGTTGTACATCGGCGAGGAAGTGGGCAACGCTGAGGGGCCTGAGGTTGACGTGGCTGTAGACCCGCTCGAAGGTACAGAAATCGTGGCCAAAGGACTAAACAACGCTCTATCGGTTATTGCAGTGGCGGGAAAAGGTAACCTGCTCCACGCACCGGACATGTATATGGAGAAATTGGCGGTAGGGCCTGCGCTTGTAGGCAAGGTCAGCATTGAAGACCCGGTTGAAGTTACACTGGAGAAAGCCGCTGCCGCATTAAACAAAAACATCTCGGACCTCACTGTGATGATTCTGGATCGTGTACGACATGAGAGCACCATCAAGACGCTACGCAAGGTTGGCGTGAGAATTAAGTTCCTCAGTGACGGTGATGTTGCGGGTGCAATGGCACCTGCATTCCCGGAGGCGGGCATTGATCTGTATGTCGGATCTGGAGGAGCGCCAGAAGGTGTGCTGGCTGCCGCAGCGCTATCTTGCCTTGGGGGTGAGATTCAAGGTCGTCTGATGCCTGCCAACGCAGACGAATTCCAGCGCTGCTTGCAGATGGGAATTGATAATCCTTACAAAGTGTTAACGATGCAGGATATGATCGGCACGGAGGATGTTATTTTTGCCGCAACAGGTGTGACGCCAGGTGAGATCTTGGGAGGGGTACGGTATCTTGCGGATGATCGCGCCGAGACGGATTCGATTGTTATGCGTGCCAAAACCAAAACAATTCGGTTTATTCGTTCCCAACACTTCCTGCCGAACAAAGAAGTACTGCACAAAGTAAGACAGCTCCAATCCACGCCAGAACCCTCGGATCGCATTCCGAGTCATGCGAAAACAAAGGAGCAGGCTGAGTTCAGCCAATCCTCCGTTGATCTTGGCGTTACAACGACGTTGTGAGCTGTACTCCATATAATTGAACAAATAAAAGCAACTGTAATCGTTCTAGTGTTTTTGATAAGTAACTTGAACCCCTAAGATTACAGGTGCTCGAATTCAATGAAAATACCATCTCTGGCAAGATAATAATGAGGGCTTGGATTAACCCAAACCCTCATTATTTTTTTGTGTTAAAAGCATTGACAACGGTTACATGGCATGAGAAAATGTACGCGCGTACATAAATATCGATTTTTAACCATTTTATGATTTAATGATGAGCTATATATGTTGAACTAATCATTTGCACGATAACGGAGAGGACAGAAAAAACCTGAAAAAGCAAAGCGTTCGCCTAAAAGCTTTCTGAAAGAAAGCTGCATCGGAAGCATACGCTATCCCCGGATTTTCCCCTTTAGAAAAAAGGAATCGAAAAATCTGGGGATAACAGCGATTGGAAGGTTGTTCTGTCATCGTAGTGTCAGTGCAAATAGTCTTTAGTTCAACTTATATAGAAGGGGGTGGAATTCATGGCATCTCGTAAAGAAGTGGCTGATTTTGCGGGTGTTTCCGAGGCGACGGTCTCCCGGGTGCTGAATGGGGTAGGTCCTATTAAAGAAGAGACACGCCGCAAGGTTCTTGAAGCTTCCGAACAGTTAGGCTATGTGCCCAGCGCTCTTGCTCGCAGTTTTGCCAGAAGTAAAAGCGGGAATCTTGGCGTGGTATTACCTTATGTTCCGAAGGCGCATCTGTTCTCGGCGTATTTTTTCTCGGAAATGCTGAGTGGGATTGGGAGCAAAGCCAGAGACAATGGCATGGACCTGTTGGTTATGTTCCGAACACCCGGTGAAGTGATGAATTATACAGATCTGTTCCGGCGTCAGAAAGTGGATGCCTGCATTATCCTTGGTGCCAGAGATGATCCTGAAGAACTGGCTGCCATGCAGCAGCTTCACCGGGAAGGACACCCATTTTGTGTCATGAATCAGCATTTTGAGGGGCAATCGTTCACGGAAGTGGATGCGGATCATGTGGAAGGAAGCAGGATTGCCATACGTCATCTTACGGATCAGGGGTATCGCAAAATCGCTTTTCTCAATGGTCCGGACAGCTATTCCAACAGCCAGGAGCGAATGGAAGGTGTCTGTCTTGGCCTGCAAGAAGCAGGTATGGAGCTGGACCCGAGTCTATTGCTTGAGGGGAATTATAGTAGACGAAGCGGCACTGAGGCGGCAGCGATTGTAGCAGATCGCCTACATGAGATTGATGCTGTATTTGCGGCCAATGACCGGATGGCAATTGGGGTCATGCATGGTTTGCGTGAGCGGGGAATAGGGCCTGCGGATTTTCCGGCATTTGTGGGTTATGACGACTCCGATGCCGCCGAGATGGCGGTTCCGCCGCTGAGCAGCGTCAGGGTTCCATTTTTTGAGATGGGTGAACTTGCAGTATCGAAGCTTATGCATGGGTCTGTGGGTGATACACATGAAGCGAATAACTCTGTTGTAGCGGTACCCAAATCTGTGAGAGCGTTGTTGCCTACCGAACTGATTATCCGTGCTTCTTCTATCCGTCAATAGTTTATTGGTACACATATTGAAAGACTTTTTATTATTCCAAAGGAGGAAATGATCATGTCAAATCGTCTTCGTGTCGGAATGGTTGGATACAAGTTTATGGGGAAGGCCCACAGTAATGCCTATCGCAGTCTGCCGATGTTTTTCCCGTCTGCTCCGTTGCAACCTGAGATGTCTGTGATCTGTGGACGTAACGAGCAGGGAGTTCAAGAGGCGGCGAGCCAGTTCGGTTGGTCCGAAAGTGTAACGGATTGGCGCGAACTGGTGAAGCGGGATGATATCGATCTGATTGATATTAACGCGCCAAGTGATGCCCATAAGGAAATAGCTTTGGAAGCGGCTCGTCAGGGCAAGCATCTGTTCTGTGAGAAACCACTGGCCCTGTCGCTCGCAGATTCGCGTGAGATGCTTCAAGCAGCAGAGGATGCTGGCGTCGCCCATATGGTGGGGTTCAACTATCGTTTCTCACCAGCAGTACAGTTAGCCAAAGATCTGGTGGAGAGCGGACGACTGGGTAAGATCTATCATTTCCGTGCGTTTTTCCTTCAGGACTGGATTATGGACCCTTCGTTCCCATTGGTATGGCGTTTGCAAAAAGAAGTGGCTGGTTCTGGTTCCCATGGGGATCTGGGTGCGCACTTAATCGATCTGGCGCGTTTCCTCGTTGGTGAGTTTCAGGAAGTCATCGGCATGAGCGAAACCTTTATCAAAGAACGACCCCTTGCATCTGAGATGACCGGACTAAGTGCCAAGGGCAGTTCCAATGCAGATGCACCGATGGGAGAAGTAACTGTTGATGATGCCACACTATTCCTGGCACGATTTGCAGGAGGTGCACTGGGCAGCTTCGAGGCTACACGCTTTGCAGCGGGGCATCGTAGTACGAACTCGTTTGAGATTAACGGCAGTCTCGGTAGCGTACGATTTGATTTTGAGCGTATGAATGAACTGGAAGTGTATTTCACAAAGGATGAAGAGGACGTACAGGGATTCCGCCGTGTACTGGCGACTGATCCGGCACACAAATATTCCGAAGCCTGGTGGCCTGCCGGACATACGATTGGATTCGAGCACACGTTCACACATGAAATGCTGGAGCTGGTGACAGCGATCTCTGAAGGACGACAACCATCACCGAGTTTCCACGACGGGGTCGCCTGTCAGGCTGTACTGGAAGCGGTAGAACGTTCGGTAACAGAACGGCGTTGGGTGACGCTTGAAGAGATGTGAGCAAGCAAGGCAGTGACGTCAGGAATAGGGTTGAACACAACTAAACTAGGCGAAAGCGAGTGAATAAACGATGAGTAAAGCACTGATTGTATGGGGCGGCTGGGATGGACATGAACCGGAGCAGGTAGCAGCGATTTTTGAACGTATTTTGAAGGAAGAACAGTTTGAGGTTGAAGTCTCGAATACGTTGGAGTCTTATGCGGAAGCAGAGAAGCTTCTGGGTCTGGATTTGATCGTGCCTTTGTGGACAATGGGACAGATTGAGCAGGAGCTGGTCAATAACGTATCAGCGGCTGTTCAGAGCGGTGTGGGCTTGGCTGGTATTCATGGTGGCATGTGTGATGCCTTCCGAAATAACGTGGACTGGCAGTTTATGACGGGTGGACAATGGGTTGCTCATCCAGGCAATGATGGTGTGGAGTATATGGTAAACATGAAGCGTGGTTCCAGCCCGTTATTGGATCATATTGAAGATTTTCAGGTGAAAAGTGAACAGTACTACCTGCACGTAGACCCGGCAGTGGAAGTGCTGGCAACCACTCGTTTCCCAGTGGTGGCTGGTCCGCATGCGGCGAATGGTCCTGTAGATATGCCTGTTGTCTGGACGAAACGCTGGGGCGCAGGACGGGTATTCTACAACTCACTGGGACACCATGCAGACATTGTAGACATGAAACCCGTGACTGAAATGATGCGCAGTGGATTCAAATGGACAGCAGCAGGCAAAGAGCTTGCCAAGAGTCGAGTAAGTGCATCAACAGAAGTGTACACAGGTATGGCGGACAACCAGAACTAATGAGATTGTTTGCAAACGTAACTTCAGTGTTAACCATTCATCCTCAATGGATAAACCATTTCTGATCCACGGCGAAGGGAGCCCCAGGTATGAAAACAATGAAAGTAGGCATTATTGGCTGCGGTAAAATCAGCGGTATTTATATGGAAAACTGTCACCGGTTTGAGGTGCTGGAACTTGTTGCTGTTGCGGATCTCGACCGGAAACGTGCCGAGGAGCAGGCAGCAGCCTATAACGTGCCTAACGTATACAGCGTCGACGAAATTTTGGCTGATCCCGAGATTGAGTTGATCATCAACCTGACGATTCCTTCCGTTCATGCGGATGTATGCTTGCGGGCGCTTGAATCTGGCAAACATGTTTATGTAGAAAAACCGCTCGCTGTTACCCGTGAAGAAGGGCAGGCCGTGCTCGAAACAGCGAAGCGTAAGGGACTGCTCGTGGGTTGTGCACCAGAAACGTTCTTTGGTTCAGGCATCCAGACTTCACTTCAATTGGTGGAAGAAGGGGTTATCGGCAAGCCGGTGGCGGCGACCGCATTTATGATGAGCCGTGGTCATGAGCACTGGCACCCCGATCCGGAGTTTTATTACGCATCAGGCGGTGGGCCAATGTTTGACATGGGTCCCTACTATCTTACTGCATTGGTCCAACTGATGGGCCCGATCAAGTCGATCGCAGGTATGACAGGTAAAGCCATGGAAGAACGGACGATTACGAGTGAGAAAAAGAGGGGCCAGACGGTTCCCGTCGAAATTCCTACTCATGTTACCGGTCTGTTACAGTTTGAACAGGGGGCCATTGGCACACTGATTACAAGTTTTGACGTATTTGGCGGAAGTGCATTGCCACCGATTGAGATATATGGCACGCACGGTACACTGCAGGTACCTGACCCCAACACCTTTGGTGGTCCGGTTCGTTACCGCTTGCTGGGTGAACATGAATGGACCGAAGTTCCGCTTCTCCCAGGATATCAGGAAAATACACGCGGCATTGGTGTAGCAGATATGGCCTATGCAGCCCATAGTGGACGTGCACACCGGGCGAGCGGGGAACTGGCCTACCATGTCCTTGAAGCCATGTGGGCATTCCACGATTCATCAGATGAGCAGACGTTCTACCAGATGAAAAGCTCGTGCCAGCGACCAGCTGCATTGCCAGTGGATCTGCCATTGTATACATTGGATAAATAAGATAGCCATTATTCTTTATGTCATGATAAAAAGCCCCTTTCCTTCAAACAAGGAAATGGTATTATCCCCTTTAAGTAGACACTTGAAAAAGCCTTCATGTTATCATGAGGGTTCAAGTGACACTTGGAGGGGATATTTTTATGGCAAAAAAAGGACAAACATTTCAGACGTATACCGAAGAATTTAAATTGAATGCGGTTAGATCCTATGTCGAAGGGTCTTCAAGTTATAAAGTGGTAGCTGAACGCGAAGGAATTCGAAACTGTTCACAACTGAAGGTGTGGGTGAAAAAGTGGAAAAACGGGGAAGCGTTCGATGAGCGAAAAAACAATGTTCCGAATCCAATGAAAGGACGTCCCCGTACTGCCTTTAGCAGTGTAGAAGAAGAACGTGACTACCTTCAAGCACAGGTGGATTATTTAAAAAAGCGGTATCCAAATCTAGTAAAGGAGAAGCGCTGAGCCAACGGGAGAACTACGAT